>NZ_JBIVBY010000008.1:169944-225987 GCF_044746405.1 Pseudomonas sp. NPDC086251 | reverse complement strand
GCCGAGCCACAGCGAGGCACCGAACGAAAGGGGCAAAAGCCCTTGGTTACTTGGGGCTTTTCCAAGTGACACGCCGTAAGGGCGTAACCCATAGCCGCCGTTACCGCAGAAATGGATATGTACACCTGAAAGAGAATGGTCGGCTATCAGGCCGCCAAGACCTGTCCAAACCCTGAACACACACCCGGAAATATCGCCTACCATTGAAACCACCCCCCACCTGCCCCATCTAAGACCCATACCCCATTGCGCAGGTGCCCCATGAGCGACCAGCAAGAATTCCCTGAAGACCCGAGCGAATACGCCGACCCAGAGAACGCCGAACACCACTCCACCGGCAAAGGCCTCGCCCTGCCAGGCCAGAACCTGCCGGACAAGGTCTACATCATCCCGATCCACAACCGCCCATTCTTCCCGGCCCAAGTGCTGCCGGTCATCGTCAACGAAGAACCCTGGGCCGAAACCCTCGACCTGGTGAGCAAATCCGACCACCACTCCCTGGCCCTGTTCTACATGGACACGCCCCAGGAAGACCCGCGCCACTTCGACACCTCGGCCCTGCCGCTCTACGGCACGCTGGTCAAGGTCCACCACGCCAGCCGCGAAAACGGCAAACTGCAATTCGTCGCCCAGGGCCTGACCCGCGTGCGCATCCGCACCTGGCTCAAACACCACCGCCCGCCGTACCTGGTCGAAGTCGAATACCCGCACCAGCCCACCGAGCCGACCGACGAGGTCAAGGCCTACGGCATGGCGCTGATCAACGCGATCAAAGAATTGCTGCCGCTCAACCCGCTGTACAGCGAAGAGCTGAAAAACTACCTCAACCGCTTCAGCCCCAACGACCCGTCGCCGCTGACCGACTTCGCCGCCGCCCTGACCTCCGCCACCGGCAACGAACTGCAGGAAGTGCTCGACTGCGTGCCCATGCTCAAGCGCATGGAAAAAGTCCTGCCGATGCTGCGCAAGGAAGTTGAAGTCGCGCGCCTGCAAAAAGAGATTTCCGCCGAAGTTAACCGCAAGATCGGCGAGCATCAGCGCGAGTTCTTCCTCAAGGAACAACTCAAGGTCATCCAGCAGGAGCTGGGCCTGACCAAGGACGACCGCAGCGCCGACATCGAACAATTCGAACAACGTCTGGAAGGCAAAGTGTTGCCCGCCCAGGCGCAAAAACGCATCGAAGAGGAAATGAACAAGCTGTCGATCCTCGAGACCGGTTCGCCGGAGTACGCGGTCACCCGCAACTACCTCGACTGGGCGACCTCGGTGCCGTGGGGCGTGTACGGCGAGGACAAGCTCGACCTCAAACACGCGCGCAAGGTGCTGGACAAACACCACGCCGGCCTCGACGACATCAAGGACCGCATCCTCGAATTCCTCGCGGTCGGTGCCTACAAAGGCGAAATCAGCGGTTCCATCGTGCTGCTCGTGGGTCCGCCGGGCGTGGGTAAAACCAGCGTCGGTAAATCCATCGCAGAATCGTTGGGCCGGCCGTTCTACCGCTTCAGCCTCGGCGGCATGCGCGACGAAGCCGAGATCAAGGGCCACCGCCGCACCTACATCGGCGCGCAGCCGGGCAAACTGGTGCATGCGTTGAAAGACGTCGAAGTGATGAACCCGGTGATCATGCTCGACGAGATCGACAAGATGGGCCAGAGCTATCAGGGCGACCCGGCCTCGGCGCTGCTGGAAACCCTCGACCCGGAACAGAACGTCGAATTCCTCGACCACTACCTGGACCTGCGTCTGGACCTGTCGAAAGTGCTGTTCATCTGCACCGCCAACACCCTGGACTCGATCCCCGGCCCGTTGCTGGACCGGATGGAAGTGATCCGCCTGTCGGGTTACATCACCGAAGAAAAAATCGCCATCGCCAAGCGTCACCTGTGGCCCAAGCAACTGGAAAAGGCCGGTGTGTCGAAAGGCAGCCTGAGCATCAGCGACAGCGCCCTCAAAGCGTTGATCGACGGTTACGCTCGTGAAGCCGGCGTGCGCCAATTGGAAAAACAACTGGGCAAACTGGTGCGCAAAGCGGTGGTCAAGCTGATCGACGAACCGAAAGCCGTGATCAAACTCGGCCCGAAAGACCTCGAAGCCTCACTCGGGCATCCGGTGTTCCGTAACGAGCAAGTGCTGTCCGGCACTGGCGTGATCACTGGCCTGGCCTGGACCAGCATGGGCGGCGCGACCCTGCCGATTGAAGCGACGCGCATCCACACGTTGAACCGTGGCTTCAAACTCACCGGGCAACTGGGTGATGTGATGAAGGAATCGGCGGAAATCGCCTACAGCTACGTCAGCTCCAACCTGAAGTCGTTTGGCGGTGATCCGAAGTTCTTCGACGAAGCCTTCGTGCACCTGCACGTACCGGAAGGCGCGACGCCGAAAGACGGCCCGAGCGCCGGCGTGACCATGGCCAGCGCCCTGCTGTCCCTGGCGCGCAACCAGCCGCCGAAAAAAGGCGTGGCGATGACCGGCGAATTGACCCTGACCGGGCATGTCCTGCCGATTGGCGGGGTGCGCGAGAAAGTGATCGCGGCGCGGCGGCAGAAGATCTTCGAGTTGATCTTGCCGGAGCCTAACCGTGGGAGCTTTGAAGAACTGCCGGACTACCTGAAAGAAGGCATTACCGTGCACTTCGCCAAGCGTTTTGCGGATGTGGCGAAGATTCTTTTCTGAAAATGATGTAGCGCCTGCACGATTGCCTTCGCGAGCAAGCCCGCTCCCACATTTGACCGCGTATTTAGCGAGTCACGCGGTCAAATGTGGGTGCGGGCTTGCTCGCGAAGGCGTCGGCACTCACGACACTAATCCCGCCTCGTCACAATTTGTCGCATCTTCGGTTATGCTCGCCGTTCGTCGTGAATGCCGGAGCCGCTGATCTTATGTCCCCCACCCGCCTGTTCGTCCCCCTCAGCCTCGCGTTGCTGGCCGCCTGCGCCACGCAACCGAAACAGAACGTGACCGTGGAAAAACAAAGCGAATGCCCGGCGAAACTGCACAACGGGCAAAACCTGATACTGACGCTGCCGAGCAACCCGACCACGGGTTACCGCTGGGCGATCCAGGATTCGGCCGGCGGCGTGTTGCGCGCGCTCAGCCCCGAGGTCTACAGCAACCCTGAAGATGCCGGCGTGGTCGGTGCTGCGGGGATCTCGACCTGGCGCTTCCAGGCCTTCGCCACCGGTTCGGGGCGCTTGCGCTTGACCTCCCAGCAACCTTGGGCACCGGAAGTCCCGGCGGTGGAAACCTTCGACTGCGCGATCTCGGTCAACTGATCGTGGGCTGGCTGATTCTGGCGCTGATGGGCGCAGTGACCTTCCTTTACGGCCTCAGCGTGCACGCCACGCTGCTGTGCCTGATGGTGAAGCCGCTGCCGGTTCTGGCGCTGCTCGGCTGGATGCACGACGCACCGCCCAGCGAATACCGGCGCTGGATCAGCCTTGGATTGATGTTCTCCCTGCTGGGCGACGTGCTACTGGCGTTTCCGCAAGATTTGTTCGTGTTCGGTCTCGGGGCGTTTCTGGTCGCCCACCTGGCGTATCTGAAGGCGTATTTGAGCGATTGTCGGCGATTGGCGGTGTTGCCGCTGATGCTCGCGCTCGGCGTCGGAGCCCTGCTGCTGGGGATCCTGATTTCCCACGGGCTGGGGCCGTTGCTGATTCCGGTGATCGTCTACGGTCTGGCGATCAGCGCGATGCTCTGGCGGGCTCTGGCCCGGCTTGGCACCGACGTGCCCAAGCGCTCGGCGCTGCTGGCGGCGGCCGGTGCGGTGGCGTTTGTGTTTTCCGACAGCGTGATTGGCATCAGCCGCTTTGTCGTGCCGTTCGAGGCTGCGCCCTATGTGATTATCCTCAGCTACTGGCTGGGGCAATGGGGCATCACGGCGTCGGCGTTCGGTCCGAAACCGCGCTGAGCCCTTCGCGAGCAAGCCCGCTCCCACATTTGACCGCCTATTTAGCGAGTCACTCGGTCAAATGTGGGAGCGGGCTTGCTCGCGAAAGCGGTATCACTAATTACGCAATCCTCACAGCCTGGCCCGGCGGTTTATCAGACAACCCGCGCATCCACGCGCCAAGTTGGCTAAAATGCCGGCCTTTTCAACCGAAGCCGCTGGAACTGCCGTGAGCAAAGAACCCGATCGCCTTTTCGCCCAGCCTCTGGCCCAGGTGCCCGACTTCGCCTTTAACGAGGACGTGGTGCGGGTGTTCCCGGACATGATCAAGCGCTCGGTGCCCGGTTATCCGACCATCGTCGAAAACCTCGGCGTGCTCGCCGCGCAGTTCGCCCAGCCCAACAGCGTGCTCTACGACCTCGGTTCGTCGCTGGGCGCCGTGACCCAGGCCTTGCGCCGTCACGTGCGCACAGACGGTTGTCGCGTCATCGCTGTGGATAACTCGGCGGCGATGGTTGAACGCTGCCGCGAGTACCTCAACGGTCAGGATTCGATGTTCCAGGAGTTGCTGCCGGTCGACGTGATCGAAGGCGACATCCTCGCCCTCGAATTCCAGCCGGCCTCGGTGGTCGCGCTGAACTTCACCTTGCAATTCATCGCCCCGGAGCAGCGCACCGCGTTGCTCAGCCGCATCCGCCAGTCGTTGCTGCCCGGCGGCGCGTTGATCCTCTCGGAGAAGCTGCGCTTCAACGACCCTGAAGAACACGCGCTGCTCACCGACTTGCACGTGGCCTTCAAACGCGCCAACGGCTACAGCGAACTGGAAATCGCCCAGAAGCGCAGCGCCATCGAAAACGTCATGAAGCCCGACAGCCTCGAAGAACACCGCGAGCGCCTGTTGGCGGCCGGGTTCTCGAAAGTCGTGCCGTGGTTCCAGTGTCTTAACTTTGCCTCGTTGATTGCCTTGCCATGATTGATCTGTCCCCCCTCGCCCGCCGTCTGGCCGGTACTCCGCTGGCCGACTGGGCCAACACCCTGCAAGCGCAACTCGACAAGAAAATGGAAAAGGGTCACGGCGACCTGGAGCGCTGGCAGAGTGCGCTGGACGCCTTGCCGAAGATTCAGCCGAGCGAAGTCGATCTGCTCAACGGCCTGACGCTCGACACCGATTGCGACGCTGAAACCCGCGTGCAGATGCGTGCCGCGCTGATGGGATTGTCGCCTTGGCGCAAGGGGCCGTTCGACCTGTTCGGCGTGCATGTCGACACCGAATGGCGTTCGGACTGGAAGTGGTCGCGGGTCGCGCCGCACCTGGATTTGAAGGGCAAACGCATCCTCGATGTCGGCTGCGGCAACGGCTACTACATGTGGCGCATGCTCGGCGCCGGTGCCGACAGCGTGATCGGCGTCGACCCGAACTGGCTGTTTTTCTGCCAGTTCCAGGCGGTCCAGCGTTACCTGCCCGAGCCGAATGCCTGGCACCTGCCGTTCCCTTTCGAAGACTTGCCGCCGAACATGGAAGGCTTCGACACGGTGTTTTCCATGGGCGTTTTTTATCACCGCCGCTCGCCGATCGAGCATTTGCTGGCGCTGAAGGATTGCCTGGTCAAGGGCGGGGAACTGGTGCTGGAGACGCTGGTGATCGAAGGCGATCAGCAGCAGGTTCTGGTGCCGGAAGACCGCTACGCGCAGATGCGCAACGTGTGGTTCCTACCGTCGGTGCCCGCCCTGGAATTGTGGCTGCGCCGCGCCGGGTTCAGCGATGTTCGCTGCGTGGATGTCAGCGTGACCACCGTCGAGGAACAACGCGGGACGGAGTGGATGAAGTATCAATCGCTGAGCGATTTCCTTGATCCCGAGGACCACAGCAAAACGATTGAAGGCCTGCCAGCACCGATGCGCGCAGTGATCGTGGCCCGCAAATAAACCCCCTGATCTCCGCCACACAGAAGATCAAAATGTGGGAGCGGGCTTGCTCGCGAAAGCGGTTTAACATTCAACGGAAATGTTGACTGATCTACCGCTTTCGCGAGCAAGCCCGCTCCCACATTTGATTTGCATTTAGTCTGTGGGCTTGGCGCGTCGGGCTTTGAAGAACTCGCTCAGCACCGCGCCGCACTCTTCCGCCAACACCCCGCCTTCAAACAACACCCGGTGATTCAGAAAGCCTTGGGTAAAGAACTGCCCCTGACTCTGCACAATCCCCGCTTTCGGCTCCAGCGCGCCATACACCACCCGCGCAATCCGCGAATGCACGATCAACCCGGCGCACATGCTGCACGGCTCAAGCGTCACGTACAGCGTACTGCCGGGCAGCCGATAATTGCTGACGGCTTGCGAAGCAGCGCGGATCGCGACCATCTCGGCATGGGCGCTCGGGTCATTGCCGCTGATCGGGCAATTAAAGCCCCGGCCGATGATTTCTCCATCCTGCACCAGCACCGCGCCCACCGGCACTTCGCCAAGTGCCGCACCTTGGGCGGCGAGGGCCAGCGCCTCGCGCATAAAGTCGCGATCGCGGCTGCGGTCGATGATTGCCGTCGGGCGTATCTGCCGCATCACGCCACCTCGATAGCGGCCATCAGGCCGGTTTCCATGTGGTCGATCACATGGCAATGGAACATCCAGATTCCCGGGTTATCCGCCACCAGCGCCACTTGCGCGCGCTCGTTCTTGCCCAGCAGGTAGGTGTCGGTGAAGTACGGAATGACCTTGTGCCGGTTCGAAGCGATGACCTTGAAGCTCATGCCGTGCAAGTGGATCGGGTGCTGGTATTGAGTCATGTTCTTCAATTCGAAAATGTAACTCTTGCCCTTCTCAAGCTTGGCAATCGGGCGGTCGGCGCAGGTCTTGTCGGTGATGTCCCAGGCCTTGCCGTTGATCTGCCACAGGCTCGGCGGCTTGCCGTTGTCGACGTTGACCGACACCGAGCCCACCCATTCGAAATTGAAGTTGAGTTTCTCCGCGTTGGCCAGGTCCGGCTCGGCCACCGGGTTGGCGGGCAGCGCGGGTGGCCACTGGGTCGGCGCGTCGCTGTTGGCCACCGAGCGGAACGTGCCCACGCGCACCGGGCCGTTGCGCAAGGATAGCTCCTCACCGGCCGGCGGGGCCTTGATCGCCAGGCAGATGCGCATGCCGGGGCCGAGCCAGTATTCCTTGCCCAGTGGGCGGGGTTCGATGGGGTTGCCGTCCAGCGCGTAGATCTGCGCTTCGACGCCGGGGATGTTCAGGCGATAGGTCAGGGTGTTGTCGAGGTTGAGCAGGCGCACACGGGTGATCTGCCCGGCGGGCAAGTCGATCACCGCTTGCGCGACGCCATTGATGGTCGACAGTCGTCCCGCTGTACCGCCACGAGCCGCTTCACGCGGAATGCTGAACGCGACGAACGCGCCCTCTTCATCGACGTGCCAGCTCTTCAGGCTCAGAGTTTTTTCGTACTTGAAACCGGTCGGCTCGCGCTCTTCGATGATCAGCGGGCCGACCAGGCCACGGCCGAGTTCTTCGCTGCTGTTCACGTGCGGGTGATACCAGTAGCTGCCGGCATCGGGCACGCGGAACTTGTAGTCGAAGTATTCGCCCGGCAACACCGGAAGCTGCGAGACGTAGGGCACGCCGTCCATTTCCAGTGGCAGGCGAATGCCGTGCCAGTGGATGGTGGTGGCGACCGGCAGGTGATTGATGAAGCGCACCCGCAGCCATTCGCCCTGCCGCACGCGCAACTCGGTGCCGGGTGCCGAGGGGCCGAAGGCCCAGGCTTCGGTCTTGTGCCCGGCCACCAGTTCGACGTCCAGCGGCGCGGCGATCAGTTCGTAGTCGTGACCGGCGTCCGCGTCGGCCTTCTTGCCCAGCCAGTAACGCGACGCGCCACCGGCCCCCACGCCAACCACCACAAGACCGGCCAGACCACCGAGTATTTGTCGACGGGTAAAGGACATGAACTCAACTACCTCACGTATCAGCACCAGGCACGGGGCCTGCAAAAGGCGAATACGATACACCTGCGGTTGAGAAACAGTAAGGGCGGCGCGGCGACTGGTCACAGTCGATTCGTGGTCGATGATGCCCTGTAGGAGCGAGCTCGCTCGCGAAGGTCTGGAAAGCAACGCTCTCATTCAGGATGAACGCGTTATCGTTAACGTCTTTCGCGAGCGAGCTCGCTCCTACAGGCCGGTGATCAGGTGCACCACACCATCGTTGAGCATCATGACGCCTGGTACTCCCGCCATCATCAACGCTTGCCGATCCATCCGCGCCACATCGCGCAATTCCACCCGTACACGGGTCAGCGCCACTGGCTGCTGCGACTTGAGGTTATCCACTCCGCCCAGCGCCGCCACGACATTCGCTGGCAATCCGGAAACCGCCTGAGCAGCCACCTTCGGCTCATCCACCACCAGATCCGGCGTCAACGCTTTCCAGAACGCTCGCTGCATTTTTTCGAACATGGACAAGTTCTACTTTTCCGATGTGGCCAGACGCTGACACTACACCCCGGCGGAGCGCCAAACAGCATAACTATATAGTGCACCTTCCTTCAGCAAACGGGCCAATCTCGATAGTCCATACCTCAAGGATAGAGCGTGCATGAACACGATAGAAACCCGCCCATTGCCCAATGCCGCCGACAAGGCAGCGCTCAAGGCAATCGCCACCACCGTTATCCAGACCTGCCCCAGCCTGCAAGACACGGCGCATGAAGTCGCCAGCGACTTGCTGAAGAAATACGCCATCACCGGCCTCGACCCGGACCGGGTGTATTTCCACCGCTTCGATGCCTCGCAAAGCAGCTCGAAAGCCTTCACCGGCTGGGAGCATGTCCATGCGACGCCAACGTCGACCATGACCCTGACGCAACTGGTGATCCAGCGCTTTCGGGTCGGCGACCAGGACAATGCCGATTTACTGGACGTGTACGGAGGCTTCTACACCACAGGCCCGAACGCCGGCACCTTCAACGAAACCAACCAAGTGCGCCTGCACGGAAACGAGGTGCTGAAGGACTTTTGGAGTATCGATTTCAGCTCGTTGTACACCGAAAGGCTGACGGCCTTCTGGAACGATTCCGGCACCGATTTCCGCACCCTGGCCAAGTGCAATTTCTTGATCAAAGCCGTTCAGGCACGGGACAAACGCCAGCTAAGTGACGAGGATTTCCAGTTCGTCACCCATGCCGTCATCGGCCCGCTGACCTGGCCCGTCAGCCTGCCGATACTGCAAGCACAACACCCTTGCACGGGCAGCGTTCGTACCCTGGATGTCGCGGGCTACGTCGCGATCAACGCGCTTCGATTTGTCGCTGCCAACGGCCGGCAGATTGTCTACCTGCCCGGCGAAGCCGATGCCTTCCAGGTCATGGAAACCGCAACGGACATGCACTACTGGATGTTGTTGCAAATGAACAAGGCGCCTGCGCGCCAAGCGTTCATGACGCATTTTTCTCTGGCAGACCGTCAAGCTATCAGTGAGAACATCAACGATCTCCTGAGCCAGCTCGTCAGCACCTGGAGCCAATACGACCATCACCTGATCAACCCGCAAAACCAGCCCGTCACCGGCGACGCGTTCAGCTGGTTGCGCGACTCGACCAAGGACGCGATGTTCGCCGAGGCCGCACTCTCGCTGACCTCCAATGGTGATCTGCGCAAACAACTCTGGATCGGTTACCTCAGCGCTGGCGTCAAGGTCTTTGGCCCGATGGCGGTCGTCGGCTGGCCGGTCGCCTTGCCCGTGATCGGCGCCAGCATCGCCAACCTGGGCTTGAACATCGATCAGGCGGTCAATGCAAAAACGGCCGAAAAACGTAAGGCCGGCGTCCTGGGCGCGGTGCTCAGCGGCATTGATGTGCTGTTCAATTTGCTCGTTCTCAAGGGACCGGGTTCGCTGGCAGACGTCGGCCCCGAGGTTGACGCCGCTGAAGCCAGGGAGATGGCCGATCTGCTTGGATCGACGCAACCGGCAGAAGGCGCCGGGGCGGGGGCCGTTGAGCAAACACCGATCACAACCGGGTTACCCTCCGACAGTACCCCATCCGTCCCGGACAACTTCAAGATCGACGTACCGTTGAGTGATGACACGCTGATCCGTGAACCCGGCAAACTCCAGGGCATTCACCCACTCGCCTCCAACCCTTCCACCGCGATCAAGCTCAACGGCAGCGCCTATTACGTGCGTTACGAGAGCGACCTCAACGGCCGCGGAAACTGGGCCATTATCGACCCGGCCAACCCCAACGCGTTCACCGGTTCGATTCCTGTGCGCTTGAGCGCCGAAGGCAAGTGGGAAGTCATCCCGCGCCTGGGGTTGCAGGGCGGTATGGACGTGCCGCCCGCAGCCGGGCCCGTCATCCAGGAATGGGCGCGGTCGCCCGGCACACACATACCAGCCATCGAAAACACCGAGATGAGGGCATGGGCCCTCGGTGGCGCAGACGACGTCAGACCGGTGGCGGGCGCCGATGGCAGGACGACCAGCATGAGCCGCTTCGACCTGAGTCAGGAAACCGCTCGCAACAACCTGATTCGCGATGCCAACGCCTGGTATCAACTGAATCCACCGACGCCCCGCCTTCCGGTGTCTCCAGCGGCGCAGTTCACGACCTCCACCGAGCTGCTCGAAACCGCATTCGCGGAAAAACCGGGGCTGATCGTCGGTGAAAGCCGCGGCAGTATCGGCAGTAAACAGTTCCTGATCGAAAACATGCCTGAACTGGCGCGGCGCGGGGTCAAGACGCTGTACGTGCAGGAGCTGTTGGCGAACGTTAATCAGCTCGACCTGGACACCTTCGCCCGTACCGGTGAAATGCCCGAAGAGCTGGAAAGCTATCTGCGCAAACTCGACATCAAGGCCGGCAACGATCCCGACGGCCGATTCAACCTGACGCAACTGGTAAAGGTGGCCAATGCCCAGCGAATCCGGGTTCAGGCCATCGACATGTCGACGACCTATAACGTCAACAAAGCCGCCCTCGATCCGGAACCGGATCAGCAAATGGCCAGGAGCTTTTTCGCCAGCCAGGTCATCCGCTTCAATGAAGCAATAAAAGGCCCCGCCAACTGGGTGGCGTTGGTCGACCGGGAAAACATGACGACGTTCAGAGGCTACCGTGGCATCGGCGAACAAACCGATGCCCTGAGCATCCGCGTCGATGATGTAAAACCCGGCGTCGCACAACCCATCGCCGCCGATCCCGGACTGGCGATGGAGTACGCCGACTATCCGCAGGCCCCCGCCTATGAAGTCGAAGGACTGGCCGATCCGGACAGCCTCCAGGTGTTGATCAAAGGTGACTGGCGTGTGCAGATGGAAACGCCGTGGGCGTACCGAACCTCGCATGAGTTGCGAGCGTTGTTGCCAGAACCGGGGATGTTCACCTTCCAGCGCTACCGCAGCAGCGTGCTGGTGGTCTATCGCAACGCCGAAGGGCGCATGGCCGACAGTGTCATCCGCTCGACACCGGGTGGACGGTTCAATCTGGAGACCCCGCTCGCGCCAGCCTACGACTCCATGACGGTGGATAACTTCGAGGAACTGAAACAGGCATTGAGTGCACAAGGCATGCGGCCAATGGGCTGGCCGGCACTTCCAGACCTGGCGCAGACGAACCAGCTCCCCACCATCCCGGCCAGCTGGCAAGCCAACGAAGTGCTTGAAGGCGAAACACAGGTGACCGAACCCGGAAAATTCCAGGGCATCTATCGGCTCAATGCCAACCCTTCAACCGCCATCATGCTGGACCACGCCCCGTACTACGTGCGTTGGGAAGCCGACCTCAACGGCGGCGGGCACTGGGCCGTCATCGACCCGGAAAGCCCCCACGCGTTCTCCAACTCGATCCCCGTGCGCCTGAACGCCGAGGGTGAGTGGCAAACCCTGCCCCGGGTTGGGCTCAATGGCGGTGGCAAGACACCTCTGCTGCGCTTGCCCGCCTCGGAGTACGACATGCCCGAGCCGTTGAAGGCCGAACTGAAAAGCGGTGCGAACGGCCAGGACGACGAGTCGTTGCGCGACTTCTACGACAGCCTCAACGAGCACGATCCCTATCGGGATTTCAAGGCGATCAGAAAACGCCTGCACCTCGATGCCGTGCGCTTTTACGCCGAGCTTCAATTGCCCGCGCGTCCGCCGATCCCGACGCTTGCTCCCGAGGCCAGTGCCAAAGACATCATCGCGAAAACCCTCGAACATGCCCGAGGCCTGGTCATCGGCGAAAGCCATAGCTCCATCGCCAGCAAACAGTGGCTGATCGAGAACATGGAGTTGCTGGCCAACAAGAACGTGAAGACCCTGTACATGGAACATCTGCTGACCGACTTCCATCAAGCGACGCTGGATACGTTTTTCGAAACAGGGACGTTGGCGAAAGATCTGGAGAGCTACCTCAACGCGCTCGATGTCGGCAACATGACCGACCCGCTGGGGCGCGATACGTTTCTGCAACTGGTCAAACAGACGCGCCGTTTCAAGATTCGGGTGCAGGCCATCGATTGCATGGCGAGCTACCGGCTCAACGGTATGGAGAAGGTCGGATCCCTGGAACCTGCCGTTGAACCAACGGCGCGACAGAAAATGATGAACTACTTCGCCCGCTCGGTTATTCGCAGCGACCAGGCCCTGCGTGGCGCGCATAAATGGGTGGCGCTAATGGGCAACTCCCACTCCAACACCTTCGAAGGCGTGGCGGGGGTCAGCGAACTGGAAGAAGCCATCGGCATTCGCGTTGAAGATGTCGCCGAAGGTGCCGCGGTGGGCATCCAGGTCGACCCGGGAAGAATCCTGCCGCTGGGCGGAACCGCGTTTGATCGCAGCGCTTTGGTCAAAGGTGATTTGCGCCTGCGAATGGCAACACCCTGGACAGCGCAGACGATGCCGGAAATCGAAGCGGCCTTGCCCCAGCGCGGGATGTACACCTTGAAACTGCAACCCGGCATGACCTTCCTGGTTCACCGCAGCCGCAGCCATGCCATCGTGCGCACCCTCATCGAAAGCGATAACGGCCGCTTCTACATCGAGCGTCCGGACTGGCCGTCGGTCAGTGGCAAGCGCTACGCCAGCATCAAAGCGTTGCTGAACGGGTTGGATCAAATGGGCATGACACTGGCCGGCTGGTCGAAACCGCTGTAAAACGCCCACAAAAAAGCCGTGTGAAATCTGATTTCACACGGCTTTTGCTGTTGCAGCGCTCAAGCCATCAAGGCTGGTGCGGGATCATTCCCACTCAATGGTCGCTGGCGGCTTGCTCGACACGTCGTAAGTGACGCGGGAGATGCCTTCGATTTCATTGATGATGCGGCCGCTGACGGTTTCCAGCAGTTCGTAAGGCAGGTGAGCCCAACGCGCGGTCATGAAGTCGATGGTTTCCACGGCACGCAGGGCCACGACCCAGGCGTAACGACGGCCATCGCCGACCACGCCAACCGATTTCACCGGCTGGAACACTACGAAGGCCTGGCTGACTTTGTGGTACCAGTCGGCCTTGCGCAGTTCTTCGATGAAGATGTGGTCGGCACGACGCAGCAGGTCGGCGTATTCCTTCTTCACTTCACCGAGGATCCGCACGCCCAGGCCCGGGCCGGGGAACGGGTGACGGTAGACCATGTCGTACGGCAGGCCGAGTTCCAGGCCCAGACGACGGACTTCGTCCTTGAACAGCTCGCGCAGGGGTTCAACCAGCTTGAGGTTCATTTCTTCCGGCAGGCCACCCACGTTGTGGTGCGACTTGATCACGTGAGCCTTGCCGCTTTTGGCGCCAGCCGACTCGATCACGTCCGGGTAGATGGTGCCTTGGGCGAGGTACTTGATGTTGTCCAGTTTGTTCGACTGGGCATCGAAGACGTCGATGAAGGTACGGCCGATGATCTTGCGCTTCTTCTCTGGGTCGGACTCGCCTGCCAGATTGTCGAGGAACTGATCTTCAGCGTTGGCGCGGATCACTTTGACGCCCATGTTCTCGGCGAACATGGCCATCACTTGCTCGCCTTCGTGCAGACGCAGCAGACCGTTGTCGACGAACACGCAGGTCAGCTGGTCGCCAATGGCTTTGTGCAGCAGTGCGGCAACCACCGAAGAGTCAACGCCGCCGGACAAGCCGAGCAGTACGTTGTCGGTGCCGACCTGGGCGCGAATGTTGGCGATGGCGTCTTCAGCGATCTTCGACGGTGTCCACAGCGCTTCGCAGCCGCAGATGTCGAGGATGAAGCGCGAGAGGATGCGACCGCCCTGCTTGGTGTGGGTCACTTCCGGGTGAAACTGCACGCCGTAGTAGCCGCGAGCGTCGTCGAACATACCGGCAATCGGGCAGCTCGGGGTGCTGGCCAGGATGTGGAATTCCTGTGGCATCCTGGTGACCTTGTCACCGTGGCTCATCCACACGTCAAGGCCGAACAGGCCGTCGGCGTCGATATGGTCTTCGATGCCGTCGAGCAGGCGGCTCTTGCCGACTACGTCAACGCGGGCGTAACCGAACTCACGCAGCTCGGAACCTTCGACCTTGCCACCCAGCTGTTCAGCCATGGTTTGCATGCCGTAGCAGATACCGAAGACCGGTACGCCCAGGTCAAACACCGCTTGCGGGCAGCGCGGGCTGTCGGCGACGTGTACGGACTCGGGGCCGCCGGCGAGAATGACGCCTTTTGGAGCGAATTCGCGAATCGCTTCGTCATCCATATCGAACGGATGCAGTTCGCAGTACACGCCGATTTCACGCACGCGGCGGGCAATCAGCTGGGTGTACTGGGAACCGAAGTCGAGGATCAGGATGCGGTGAGCGTGGATGTCGAGGGCCATGATTCAGTCTCGTCTAAGTCATTCAGAAACAGTCGTGATTCAGAAACAACTCGGGGCTGAATAAAACAGCCCCGGTTACTTAACTTTTTTGCTTGAAGCCTCAACCTACGCGGTAGTTTGGCGCTTCTTTGGTGATTTGTACGTCGTGGACGTGGGACTCGGCCATGCCAGCGCCGGTGATCCGCACGAACTCAGGCTTGGTGCGCATTTCTTCGATGTCGGCACTGCCGGTGTAGCCCATCGAGGAACGCAGGCCGCCCATCAGTTGATGGATGATGGCGCTCAGGGAGCCCTTGTAAGGAACACGCCCTTCGATACCTTCCGGCACCAGCTTCTCGGCACCCGCGGAGGAGTCCTGGAAGTAACGGTCGGAGGAACCTTGAGCCTGGGACATGGCGCCCAGCGAACCCATGCCGCGGTAAGCCTTGTACGAACGACCCTGGAACAGTTCGATCTCGCCTGGCGCTTCTTCAGTACCGGCGAACATCGAGCCCATCATCACGCAGGAAGCACCGGCCACGATGGCCTTGGACAGGTCACCGGAGAAACGGATGCCGCCGTCGGCGATCAACGGCACACCGGTGCCTTCAAGGGCGGCGGCGACGTTGGCGATGGCACTGATTTGCGGGACGCCGACACCGGCGACGATACGGGTGGTGCAGATCGAGCCCGGGCCGATACCGACCTTGACGGCATCCGCGCCTGCTTCGACCAAAGCCTTGGCCGCCGCGCCGGTGGCGATGTTGCCGCCGATGACTTGCACTTGCGGGAAGTTGTCCTTGACCCAGCGAACGCGGTCGATCACGCCTTTGGAGTGACCGTGAGCCGTGTCGACCACCACCACGTCAACGCCGGCATTGACCAGTGCAGTTACGCGCTCACCGGTGTCTTTACCGGTACCGACCGCAGCGCCAACGCGCAGACGACCTTGATCGTCCTTGCTGGCCAGCGGGTACGCCTTGGCTTTTTCGATGTCTTTGACGGTCATCATGCCTTTGAGGGCAAACTTGTCGTCGACGATCAGGACTTTTTCCAGACGGTGCTTGTGCAGCAACTCGCGGACTTCGTTCTTGTTGGCGCCTTCACGTACGGTGACCAGGCGCTCTTTAGGCGTCATCACTTCACGTACGGTGGCTTCCAGACGCGTTTCGAAACGCACGTCACGGGAAGTGACGATGCCGACCAGGTCGCCATCGTGCAGTACCGGAACGCCGGAGATATTGTGCATGCGGGTCAGTTCGAACAGATCACGAACCGTGGCGTCAGCCTCGATGGTGATCGGATCCTTGACGACGCCGGCTTCGAACTTCTTGACCTTGCGAACTTCGGCAGCTTGCTGCTCGATGGTCATGTTCTTGTGGATGATGCCGATGCCACCTTCCTGAGCCATGGCGATTGCCAGACGGGCTTCAGTAACGGTGTCCATGGCGGCAGAAACCAGAGGAATATTCAGCTCGATGCCACGGGTTAGGCGGGTCTTGAGACTGACTTCGTTAGGAAGTACCTCGGAATAACCGGGCACTAGGAGAATGTCGTCGAATGTCAGAGCTTCTTGGCTGATACGCAGCATCGCGGGGGCTCCCGAGCGGGAAAATGGAAGCGCGCCATTATAGTCAGACACCCCCTCGGGTTCAATGTAAAACTCTGTCTATTATTGGCATTACTGACATACGGAATGGGGATGGCTGTTTTTTTGTAGGAGCGAGCTTGCTCGCGAGGGTCGTGAACGATGACGCGTGCTGTCTGCAGACACGCGTCGCCTGCGCGTTCATCGCGAGCAAGCTCGCTCCTACAGATGCTCATATTCGCGGTGATTCTGTGGGAGCTGGCCCGCCAGCAATGAACGATAACGCGGTCATTACAGCTCGACTTTGACCCAACTGACAGGTTGATCGAGCCAATCGGCAAATTCGTCGATGAAGCTCTGCTTGAACCCGGCCTCGGCCCAGTTGTTGAAAATGAACCCCAGGTTGGAAAAGCCGCATTCCTGCAAGAACAGAAAGCCGTTGATGTCATCTTCATGCCCGCATTCGGGGCAAGTGAAGTTATCGGTGCGCCCCGGCATCCACTCTTCCAGGCTTTCGAACAGCGCTTCGCCGATTTCCTTGCGGCACTCAGCGCAGCCCGCTTCGCTGAGGAAACCCTTGGCCGGCGTATAGATGCAACGCTTGGTGATGATCTCCAGGCCGTTGATCGGCTCACCGAACGGCAAGGCTTCCGGGTACAGGACCACGGCACGGGCACCGTCGCCGATGGCGTGCGCCATGCGATTGCCGGTGCGCCCGCAGGTGGTCAGTTCTTCCTTGATGATGTTCTTGCGCACCAGCCACCGCACGACCGCCCGTGCCCGGGGCTCGTGCACCGGCAGTGTGGAGATTTTCGGGACAATGATGCTTTGCGAATTCATGGCGACAGGCCTGATGCATTTAAATGAAAGATATTGCGCGGGAATCCTTGTAGGAGCGAGGCTTGCCCGCGAAGGCGATTCCACATTCAACATTATTGTTGACCATGAAATCGCCTTCGCGGGCAAGCCTCGCTCCTACAGGTTCAGTGTCGGCATTCAGTAGGTATAGGCCCGCCGAGAGGGTTTTTACAGTTCGACAACCACCGCCTGCGATGCACGGGTGGCCTTGGCGCGTGCGGCGTCGATCGACTCGTCGCGCGCCAGTGCGACGCCCATCCGGCGCTGGCCATTGACCTCAGGCTTGCCGAACAGACGCAACGCGGTATCCGGCTCGCTCAACGCCGCGCCCAGGTTGGCGAACGCCGTCTGGGTCGACTGCCCTTCCACCAGAATCACCGCCGACGCCGAAGGCCCGAACTGACGGATCAACGGAATCGGCAGACCGAGGATCGCCCGTGCGTGCAGGGCGAACTGCGACAGGTCCTGGGAAATCAGAGTCACCAGACCGGTGTCATGTGGGCGCGGCGAGACTTCGCTGAACCACACCTGATCACCTTTGATGAACAGCTCGACGCCAAACAGACCACGGCCACCCAAGGCTTCGGTCACGGCTTTGGCAACGCGCTCGGATTCAGCCAGGGCAACCGGGCTCATGGCTTGTGGCTGCCAGGATTCCTGGTAGTCGCCCTTCTCCTGACGGTGACCGACCGGCGCGCAGAAGGTAGTGCCGCCGACGTGGCGCACGGTCAGCAAGGTGATTTCGTAGTCGAAGTCGATGAAGCCTTCGATGATCACGCGACCTTTACCGGCACGGCCGCCTTCTTGAGCGTAATCCCAAGCGGTTTTCACATCGTCGATGCTGCGCAACAGGCTCTGGCCCTTGCCCGACGAACTCATCACCGGCTTGACCACGCATGGGAAGCCGAGGTCTTCGACGGCCTTGCTGTAATCCTCGAAGGTGTCGGCGAAGTGGTAAGGCGAGGTCGGCAGGTCCAGTTCTTCAGCGGCCAGGCGACGGATGCCTTCGCGGTTCATGGTCAGCTGCGTGGCGCGCGCGGTCGGGATCACGGTGAAGCCTTCGGCTTCCAGTTCTACCAGAGTGGCGGTGGCGATGGCTTCGATTTCCGGCACGATGAAGTGCGGCTTTTCGGCCTCGATCACGGCACGCAGCGCGGCGCCATCGAGCATGTTGATCACATGGCTGCGATGGGCGACTTGCATGGCCGGCGCGTTGGCGTAGCGATCCACGGCAATCACTTCAACGCCCAGACGTTGCAGCTCGATCACCACTTCCTTGCCCAACTCGCCACAGCCACACAGCAATACGCGGGTCGCGGTGGGCGACAATGGAGTTCCGATACGGGTCATCTCAGGTCCTCAAAGGAGCGGATCATCGAGGGAAGCGCGCTTCCCATGGGGAGAAAGCGCGGCATTTTACATGAACCGGCGGGTTTGGCTTCAGCTGACGACGGCCTGCTTGCGCAAGCGCCACGCCATGATCAGCCACACGGCCGTCACGCCGGCGAACTTCGATCCCATGGCGGTGAGAATGACGCCGGGGGTGAACGCGTCGATCATGCCGAAGAAAATGAAGGTATCGAGGGGAATGCTCAGGGCCGAACTTATCCACAGGCGATCGTGCAACGGGCGCTTGGTGATGCTGAACACCAGCCAGTCGATGCACTCGGACACCGCGAACGCCGTGGCGCTGGCCAAAGCGATGGACGGGTCAGACGTTACGTAGGACAGCACCAGCGCCGCCAGCATCGCCGCAATGGCGCCGTGGCCAAAACGGGTTTGCACCATGTCGCGCAAGATAAACACCAAACCGCCCCAGGCCGACCAGATGAGGTCCAGGTGCGGCGCGGTGGAAAAGGCGTAGTTGATCAGCACGACACTGCTGATGTAAGCGATCAGGAAGAGCATGGGGCGCGGGAATACCTGTCAATTTGGCGCACAGGGTACTTCAGGGATGGGGTTGGGCCAAGAGAGCCGAGGTTTACGTGATGACGCCTTCGCGGGCAAGCCTCGCTCCTACAGGTTCAGTGTGATCGTTGTAGGAGCGAGGCTTGCCCGCGAAGGCCGCACCTCAATGATCGGATTTCGCCCCGATCATCCACAGAATCCCGCTCGACTTGGCGCGCTCGTGGCACAAGCCCAGCACCTTGCGGCGTTCTTCGTTATCCATCCGGCTCCAGCGCGTGATCTCGTCCACCGTGCGCTGACACCCGGTGCAAATATCATCCTCATCCAGCGCGCAAATGCTCACGCAGGGAGAAAGGACCGGTCGTTCGGTGGCGCTCATTCTTCCTGCTCGACCAGATCGCGGGCATAACGCTGTGAGTTATGCACATAGTGTGCGGCGCTGGCTTCGAGCATCTTCTTCTGCTGCTCGGTCAGTTCACGCACCACCTTGCCGGGCGAGCCCATGACCAGCGAACCGTCGGGAATTTCCTTGCCTTCGCCGATCAGCGAATTGGCGCCGATGATGCAGTTCTTGCCGATTTTCGCGCCGTTGAGAATTACCGCATTAATACCGATCAGGCTGTAATCGCCCACGGTACAGCCATGGAGCATGGCGTTATGGCCGATGGTCACGCCGGTGCCGAGGGTCAGCGGGTAGCCCATGTCGGTGTGCATCACCGTGCCGTCCTGCACGTTGCTGTTCTTGCCGATCAGGATCAGTTCGTTGTCGCCACGCAGCACGGTGTTGAACCAGACGTTGGCGCCCTCTTCCAGTTTGACCTTGCCCACCAGCACGGCATTGGGTGCGATCCAGCTCTGCGGATGGGCATCGACGCGGGCGTCGCCCAGGCGGTATTTCATCTTATTGTCCTCAAGGCTCAGGTTGCCGCTGGGTTCTGGCCATTCGTGCGATGGCTTCAGGTGTTGATAAAACTGTTGGGCGGCTGATGCAGGCTGATTTTGGCGTCATAGAGCAAGTTGATCAACTCGACGATCATGATCGCCGTCAAGCCCCAGATTTTGTATTCGCCATAACGATAGCTCGGCACATACCAACTGCGACCCTGATAATCGATGCGGTGCGTGTGTTCCCGAGGGTCCTTGCGGAAAAATTCCAGCGGGACACTGAACACCGCGGCGATCTCGGCATCGTTGGCCAGGTACTCGACAAAATCCGGAATCACCCCGACATACGGCGTGACCTTGATGCCATGCAGGGAAATCAGCGGGCTGAGCGGGCCGATAATTTCCACCAGTCCGGGCGGCAGGCCGATTTCTTCTTCGGCTTCGCGCAAGGCAGTGAATATAAGGTCAGGGTCTTCGGGGTCGCGGCGCCCACCGGGGAAGGCAACTTCGCCGCCATGGGTCGAGAGCCCGCTGGCGCGCAGGGTCAGAACCAGTTCCGGCTCATCACTGCGCGTGATGGGGACCAGTACCGCGGCCTCAGGGAAACGTTTGTCGGTTTCCATTGTGCTTGGGGTGTGGTTGCTTACTCGATGCAGTAGCTCGTCCAGCATGAGACTTCTCGACTTATTTGCTACCTCGCATCATGCACCAATCGAACCGACCGCCCAACCCCATAACCGCTGCATGTCGCTAAACGACAACTTGCCGACAGACACCGCCGCACGCCAAGATAGGCGCAGCATTCAGGAACCCAAGCATGAAATTTTGCAGTCAGTGCGGCAACCCGGTCACCCAGCGCATCCCCGAAGGCGATTCGCGCCTGCGTTTTGTCTGTGACAGCTGTCAGGCCATTCACTATCAAAACCCCAATATCGTCGCCGGTTGCGTGGCGACCTGGGGTTCGAAGGTGCTGCTGTGCCGTCGTGCCATCGAGCCACGGCTCGGCTACTGGACCCTGCCCGCAGGCTTTATGGAGAACGGTGAGACCATCGAGCAGGCGGCCATTCGCGAGACCGCCGAAGAAGCCTGCGCCCGAGTGCGCAACCTGAGCATCTATACCTTGATCGACGTGCCGCACATCAGCCAGGTGCATGTGTTCTTTCGCGCCGAGCTGGTGGACCTGGATTTTTCCGCCGGCCCCGAGAGCCTGGAAGTGCAGCTTTTCGAAGAAGCCGACATCCCTTGGTCCGACCTGGCTTTCCGCACGGTGGGCCGTACCTTAGAATGCTTCTTCGCTGACCGGCGGACCGAGGTCTACCCCGTGCGGTCCGAATCGATCCCGCCGCTTGTCCAGGCTGTCATCACTTGATTTCAATTACGGAATTTTTGACGACGCTAAAAGATCGCAGCCTGCGGCAGCTCCTACAAAAACATCTATAAATTATTAGTAGTGACACCTCTTGGGGAATCGTTTCAATGCGCTGGTTGCTTGCCCTGTTTTGCTTGTCGTTCGTTGCGTTGTCCCAGGCTTCCACCGTGGTGACGCTGGACGGCAAACCCATCGAAAAGGTGTTGGTGCTCAAATCCGCCCATCAATTGCAATTGATCGCCGATGGCAAGCCGCTGCGAACCTACCGCATTTCCCTGGGCAAACAGCCCAGGGGCGCCAAGCTGATGGAAGGCGATAAACGCACGCCGGAAGGCTTTTATTGGGTGGACTGGCGCAAGGTCAGCGACCGCTTCAATCTGGCCATGCACATCTCCTACCCGAACGTGACTGACTCGGCGCGCTCCCGACGTGAAGGCGTCGACCCTGGCGGCATGATCATGATTCACGGCACCCCCGACACCTACGACTACCCGGAAAACCTGTTCCATACGCTGGACTGGACCGACGGTTGCATCGCCATGCGCAACATGGACATGCGCGAAGTCTGGGGGCTGGTGCCGGACGGCACGATGATCGAAATCCGCCCTTAGCGACTACCTTTTGTCGTTCATCGAAAAATAAATTCAAAAGATCGCAGCCTGCGGCAGCTCCTACAGAGTAGATACCAATTCTCACTGTAGGAGCTGCCGAAGGCTGCGATCTTTGCTTTCGAAATCGCCACTCCTAATACCACTTCAAACCAACCCCATCTCAGCAAGCCCATCAGGGCAGGCTTTCCCGCGCCTACAGCAAAGTGGTCTCATTGACATGGTATTTAAGTGGTATTAGCTTTCCCTCACAACCGGGCGACAACAATCCTATATCCGCATCGGACCAAACCTACATGAATGACCTTCAAGCCCTACGTCCTGACGACACCCAGCCCACGCCGTTGTACCTGCAACTGGCGCGCAACCTGGAAGCGGCGATTCATGCCGGCCAGTGGAAAGCCGAACAGGCCATGCCCTCGGAGCGCAATCTCAGCGAAGTGCTGGGCATCTCCCGCGTCACGGCCCGCAAGGCGTTGGAAGTGCTGTTCGAACAAGGCCTGATCCGCCGCAACCAGGGTTCGGGCACGTTCATCACCCCGCGCCTGGAACAACCGCTGTCGCGCCTTTCGGGTTTCAGCGAAATGCTCCGCCTCAAGGGCTTCGTTCCCGGCTCGCAATGGCTGGAGCGAGAAATCACCCCGCCCACCCATGAAGAACTGATTCGTCTCGGCCTCTCGCCCAACGACAAGGTCGCGCGGCTCAAGCGTCTGCGCAAAGCCGACGACACGGTGATGGCAATCGAGATGAGCACCCTGCCCGCCTCGATCATTCCCAAGCCGCAAGCGGTCGGCGATTCCCTCTACGAATACCTCGACGGCATCGGCAAACCGATCGTCCGCGCGCTGCAACACATCCAGGCAATCAACGCCTCGGACGAGTTCGCCGCGCTGGTCGGCATCGCCCCCGGCACCGCGATGTTGCTGATGACCCGAGTCGGCTACCTGGAAGACAACACGCCCATCGAAGTCACCGACACCTATTGCCGCAACGACTACTACGACTTTGTCGCAGAGCTTCGCCGCTAAGTATTGAGAGCTGATCATGTCCGAAGACAACATCCTCACCGCCAACGGCTGGGTACGCGGCCGGCTGATTCACGAGCACGGCAAGGTCGTGGCCATCGACGGCCAGCCGTGTGACCCGGCGGACAACGACTTGCCTTACCTGCTGCCAGGCTTTATCGATTTGCACGTTCACGGCGGCGGCGGCAAAGACATCATGGAAGGCGCAACGGCTTTCGAAACCATCACCAAAACCCATGTGCGTTTCGGCACCACGTCGCTGCTGGCCACCACCATGACCGCGCCGAGCGAAGAAATCTCCCGCGTGCTCAAGGACGTCGGCGAGTTCTACGAGCAGCGCCCGCAAGGCTGCGCCCGCGTGCTTGGCGTGCACCTCGAAGGCCCGTACATCAACCCTGGAAAACTCGGCGCCCAACCGAATTTCGCCCACACCGCCTTGATGGCCGAAGTTGAAGCATACTTGGCGCTGGCGCCGATCCGGGTGATCACCATTGCCCCGGAAATCGCCGGCCACGACGCCTTGATCCGCGCCCTCAGCCAACGTGGCGTGCGCATGCAAATCGGCCACACCCTCGGCAGCTATGAAGAAGGCGTCGCCGCGCTGGAGGCCGGCGCCAGCAGTTTCACCCACCTCTACAACGCCATGAGCCCGCTGCATCACCGTGAACCGGGGATCGTCGGCGCGGCACTGGCCCACGCCCAATACGCCGAACTGATTCCGGACTTGCTGCACGTGCACCCCGGCGCGATCCGCGTGGCCCTGCGTTCGATCCCGTGCCTGTATTGCGTCACCGATTCGACTGCCGCGGCGGGCATGCCCGACGGTGAGTACAAACTCGGCAGCCACACCGTGACCAAATGCCTGGGCGGCGTGCGCCTGCCCGACGGCACGTTGGCGGGCAGCACCCTGACCATGGACCAGGCGCTGCGCAATCTGGTGAAAATCGGTTTGCCGATCGCCGAGGCCTCGCAACGTCTTTCGCAATTCCCCGCCGACTACCTCGGCATCAGCGAACGCGGTCGCCTGCAACCCGGCGCCTGGGCCGACTGCGTGCGGCTGGATCGCTCACTCACACTCACCGCCGTCATGGTCGAAGGAGAAGACATTGACTTCAAAAATGCTTGAGGAGGCACTGTCCTCGTTCGAGGCCGTGCAAGCGCAATTGCAGCAACTCGACCCGCCGATGATCGAGATCGCCGGACGCCTGCGCCGTCAGCCACCGCAAGTGGCGATGACCGTCGCGCGCGGCAGTTCCGACCATGCAGCGAGCTACTTCGCCTACCTGGCCATGCAGCAATTGGGCTTCCCGGTGGCCTCGTTGCCGATGTCGGTGGTGACCATGCAGCAGGCGCCGTTGAAAGTCAGTGGTCAGGTCGCCTTCGCGTTTTCGCAGTCGGGGCAAAGTCCGGACCTGGTGAACAGTATGCGTTTGCTGCGCAAGCGTGGCGCCTTGAGCATTTCCATGGTCAATGCCGAGAGTTCGCCTTTGGAAGCCGCATGCGAATTCAGTCTGCCGCTGTGCGCCGGCACCGAAAGCAGCGTCGCCGCGACCAAGAGTTTTATCGCCACCCTCAGCGCCAGCGCCCGCCTGATCGCCCATTGGAAGGAAGACGCGGAACTGCTGGAAGCGGGCCTCGCCCTGCCGGAAGGTCTGCGCGACGCGGCGCAACAGGATTGGAGCGTGGCCATCGACGCGCTGCGTGATTGCCAACGCCTGATGGTGATCGGCCGTGGCGCCGGTTTCGCCATCGCCCAGGAAGCCGCGCTGAAATTCAAGGAGACCTCGGCGATCCAGGCCGAAGCCTTTAGCAGCGCTGAGGTCCGTCACGGCCCGATGGCGTTGATCGGCGAGAATTATCCGCTGCTGGTGTTCGCCCCACGCGGTGCCGAGCAAGCCGGTTTACTCAGCCTCGCGGCCGACATGCGTCAGCGCGGCGCACGGGTGCTGCTGGCGGCGCCGGATGACGTCGCCGAACGCAACCTTACCCTGACCCGCGCCGAGCATCCGGCCCTCGACCCGATATTGGCGATCCAGAGTTTCTACGTCATGGCCGCCGGTTTAGCCGTCGCCCGAGGCATGGACCCGGACCAGCCACGGCATCTGAGCAAAGTCACCCGCACCCACTGAGCCAAACGACAAATGCATCCCCCTGTAGGAGCTGGTAGGAGCTGTCGAGTGAAACGAGGCTGCGATCTTTTGATCTTGCCTTTGAAAATCAACGTCAAAAGATCGCAGCCTCGTTTCACTCGACAGCTCCTACCAGCTCCTACCCGCTCCTACAAGAGAGGGATGGGGGCGTTGATCTGAACTGTATTTTTAATGAGACCGAGCCATGCACAACAATAATAAAGAGCTGACCCTCAGCGCCCCGCTCAGCGGCCCGGTGCTGACGCTCGCCAAAGTCCCGGACCCGGTGTTCGCCAGTGGCGCCATGGGCGACGGGATCGCCATCGACCCGCTGAACGACACCCTTCACGCCCCCTGCGCCGGCGTCGTGGTGCACGTAGCCCGCACCGGCCACGCCGTCACCTTGCGCGCCGACAACGGCGCCGAATTGCTCCTGCACCTGGGCCTCGACACCGTCGAGTTGCAGGGCGACGGCTTCTCGATGCTGGTCAAGGAAGGCGCGCGCGTCGCCAACGGCCAACCACTGTTGCGCTATGACCTGGACAAGGTCGCGCAGCAGTGCAAAAGCCTGGTCAGCCTGATGATCTTGACCAACAGCCAGGACTTCCAGGCGCGACCGATCACACTGAAATCGGTGAAAGTCGGTGAGCCATTGCTGCACATCATTCGCCGACACGCCTCGGGCGCTGCGGAAGAAGCAGAGCCTTCGGGCGAGGAAATGGTCGGCCACGTCCGCATTGCCCATCGAGGCGGTTTGCATGCCCGCCCGGCAGCGCTGATTCGTCAGACCGCACACGGTTTCAAAAGCACCTCCCGACTGCATTTCGCCGGCAAATCGGCCACCTGTGACAGCTTGATCGGGTTGATGGGTTTGGCCATCGGCGAGCAGGATGAAGTGCAGATCAGTTGCCAGGGCCCGGACGCCGAAGCCGCGCTGCAAGCGCTGTTGATCGCGTTATCCACAGCCCTGGCCGAAGACAATCACGCCGCCGCGCCAACACCAATGGCCCGACGCAATCGGGATGCCGAAGCGGGCGTGTTGCACGGTGTCTGCGCCGCCCCCGGCCTGGTCGGCGGGCCGCTGTTTCGCTTGAACGCAATCAGCCTGCCGGTCGACGCCGGCGATCATTATCCCGAGCAGCAACTGCTGGCCCTCGATACCGCCCTGTCCGTCGTGCGCAGCGAAATCGACCAGACCTTGGCCCAAGCCCGGAAACACAAGAACACTGATGAAGAAGCGATCTTCGCCGCGCACCTCGCACTGCTTGAAGACCCGGCGCTGCTGGACGCCGCCCATCACTCCATCGACCAAGGCAGCGCCGCAACCCACGCCTGGAGTCAGTCCATCGACGTGCAGTGCGATGTTCTTCAGCAGCTCGGCAGCCCGTTGCTGGCCGAACGCGCCAACGATCTGCGCGATCTCAAGCAACGGGTGCTGCGCGCCCTGCTCGGTGAAACCTGGCATTACGAGGTGCCGGCCGGCGCCATCGTCGCGGCCCACGAACTGACGCCGTCCGACTTGCTGCAACTCAGCCAGCAAGGCGTGGCCGGGTTGTGCATGGCCGAGGGCGGCGCGACGTCGCACGTGGCGATCCTCGCTCGCGGCAAAGGCCTGCCGTGCCTGGTGGCCCTGGGTTCGACGCTGCTCGATCAAGAGCAAGGTCAATCGGTGGTGCTGGATGCCGACAGCGGTCGCCTCGAACTGATGCCGAATGCCGAGCGTTTGGCGCAGGTCCATAAGGCGCAACTCGATCATCAACAACGTCGCGCCGAGCAACAGGCTCAGGCGCACATCCCGGCGCTGACGCGTGACGGTGTGCAGATCGAAGTCGCCGCCAATGTCGCCTCCAGCGCCGACGCGGCTGATGCGCTGGCCAATGGCGCGGACGGTGTCGGCCTGCTGCGCACCGAGTTTCTGTTCGTCGATCGCAACACCGCGCCGGACGAACAAGAACAATGCGCCGCCTACCAAGCCGTACTCGACGCCATGGGCGACAAGTCGGTGATCATCCGCACCATCGACGTCGGCGGCGACAAGCAACTCGACTATTTGCCACTGCCGGTGGAGGCCAACCCGGTACTCGGCCTGCGCGGCATTCGTCTGGCCCAGGTGCGGCCGGAACTGCTGGATCAACAACTGCGCGCGCTGCTGCATGTGCGCCCGCTGTCACGTTGCCGGATCCTGTTGCCGATGGTCACCGAAGTCGATGAGCTGCTGCACATCCGCCAACGCCTCAATGCGTTGTGCACTGAACTCGGTGTGAGCGAGCGCCCGGAGCTGGGCGTGATGATCGAAGTTCCGGCCGCCGCGCTGCTGGCCGAACAGCTTGCAGAGCATGCGGACTTCCTGTCGATCGGCACCAACGACTTGTCCCAATACACCCTGGCCATGGACCGCGACCACGCCGGCCTCGCCTCCCGGGTCGACGCCCTGCACCCGGCCCTGCTGCGGCTGATCGCCCAGACCTGCGCCGGCGCAGCGGTGCATAAGCGTTGGGTCGGCGTCTGCGGCGCGCTCGCTTCTGATCCGCTGGCCACGCCGGTATTGATTGGCCTGGGCGTCAGCGAGCTGTCGGTGAGCCCGGTGCAAATCGGTGAAATCAAGGACCGCGTGCGCCACCTCGACGCCGCCGAATGCCGACGCACTGCGCTGGACCTGCTCAAGCTGAGCAGCGCCGCGGCGGTGCGTCACGCCTGTCATCAACAATGGCCTCTGAGCTGAACACAACAACAAGAATCCAGGGAGATCCGCCATGTACCACTACTTCATCGAAGGCTTGCAGCGCCTCGGTCGCGCGCTGATGCTGCCGATCGCGATCCTGCCGAATGCCGGCTTGTTGCTGCGCCTGGGCGACACCGACCTGCTGAACATCGCGATCATTCACGACGCCGGCCAGGTGATCTTCGCCAACCTGGCGATGATCTTCGCCATCGGCATCGCGGTCGGTTTCGCCAAGGACAACAACGGCACCGCAGGCCTCGCCGGTGTCATTGGTTACCTTGTGATGATCTCCACCCTCAAGGTGCTCGACGCGAGCATCAACATGGGCATGCTCGCCGGGATCGTCAGCGGCTTGATGGCCGGCGCGTTGTACAACCGTTTCAAGGACATCAAGCTGCCGGAGTACCTGGCGTTCTTCGGTGGTCGACGCTTCGTGCCGATTGTCACCGGGTTCGCGGCAGTCGGCCTGGGCGTCGTGTTCGGCCTGATCTGGCCACCGATCCAGCACGGCATCAACGACTTCGGCGTCCTGATGCTGGAAAGCGGCAGCCTCGGGGCCTTTATTTTCGGCGTGCTCAACCGCCTGCTGATCGTCACCGGCCTGCACCACATCATCAACAACATGGCATGGTTCGTCTTCGGCAACTTCACCGACCCCACCACAGGCGCACTGGTGACCGGCGACATCTCGCGCTACTTTGCCGGCGACCCCAAGGGCGGCCAATTCACCACCGGCATGTTCCCGATGATGCTCTTCGGCCTGCCCGCCGCGTGCCTGGCGATGTACCGCAACGCGCTGCCGGAGCGGCGCAAAGTCATGGGCGGGATTTTCCTGTCCATGGCCCTGACTTCGTTCCTGACCGGCGTCACCGAACCCATCGAATTCGCCTTCATGTTCCTCGCGCCGCCGCTGTATTTGCTGCATGCGCTGTTGACCGGCTTGTCCATGGCGGTCACCAACCTGCTGAACATCCACCTCGGTTTCACCTTCTCCGGGGGCTTCATCGACATGATCCTCGGCTGGGGGAAATCCACCAACGGCTGGCGGGTGCTTCCGGTGGGGTTGGCGTACGCGGTGATCTACTACGCGGTGTTCGATTTCTGCATTCGCCGGTTCAACCTGAAGACGCCGGGGCGTGAAGATGTTCCGGCGGGTGACAAAGTGGTGGTGGCGGAAAACGAACGGGCCGGGGCTTACATCAAGGCGCTGGGCGGTGCGCAGAATTTGATTACGGTGGGGGCGTGTACCACGCGCTTGCGGCTGGACATGGTCGATCGCAACAAGGCATCCGATGCAGCGTTGAAAGCGCTGGGTGCGATGGCCGTGGTTCGTCCGGGCAAGGGTGGGAGTTTGCAGGTGGTGGTCGGGCCGATGGCCGACAGCATTGCCGATGAGATTCGGCTGGCGATGCCCGCCTTGGGCCGCGCCCTAATCTCCACCCCTCCCGCGGCTGTCGATGCGCCGCAACCTGCGACGGTGGCGGCGTCCGAAGCGCAGCAATGGCTGAATGCATTGGGAGGTGGCGAGAATGTGTTGCAGATGGATTGCATCGCCATGACCCGGATTCGCCTGCAACTGGCGAATGGCAGAGCGTTGTCGGAGTGCGACCTAAAAGCGCTGGGGTGTCAGGGCGTGAGTCAGCTGGACGGTGGCGTTTGGCATTTGTTGGTGGGTGATAAGGCAGCGAGTTTGAGTGATGCGCTGGAGGTGTTGGTTAATCGTAGTGAGGTGAGTGCTAAGGTTTAGGGCTTTTTTGATTTGAGTACATATCCGTTATTTCGGTAACGGCTGTTATTGGTTCCGCCCTTACGGCGGGTCACTTGGAAAAGCGCCAAGTAACCAAGCGCTCTTGCCCCTTTCGTTCGGTGCCTCGCCTAGGCTCGGCATGCCCTCGCTCCGGTCCTGCTCCGTGGGCCCGCCGCCATCGGCCATCCATGGCCGGGGGCGGCTAACCCGGCATCCATGCCGGGTTGCCCACTGCGCAGAACCTGCGCTCGGCCTCACGAGGGGGCGCTCAGATCAAGATCAAGATCAAGATCAAGATCAAGAGCGATAGACGAGCTACCCCCCTGTAGGAGCGAGCTTGCTCGCGATGGTCGTCAACGATGACGCGTTTCAACAGGATAAACGCGGCGCCTATGAGTCCATCGCGAGCAGGCTCGCTCCCACAATGAAGCCGCATACACACTACGCGTTTCACCACTCAACAGGTCGAGCGTTAGCTCGCCTGCAAGCTTTTGATCTTGATCCACCCGCCCCTTCGGGAGGCTGAGTGGAGGTGTTCATCCGGGGAGTGGCGCGTAGCGCCGTTCGACGCAGTCGAACACGCTGCATGTAGGTCGTCGCGAAGCAGACCGGAGGGCAGTGTCCCCGGATGGACACCGGAGCGAAGGAACGCCGAGCCTAAGCGAGGGGCCGGACGCTGGGGCAAGACTTTTTGGTTCCTTTTGTGGCGTTTGACAAAAGGGACTCGCCGTAAGGGCGAAACCGTAAGTGGCCGTTACCGCAGGAATGGATATGTACACCTGCGAGAGATTGGTCGGCTACCAGGCCGCCATCGCTGGCAGGCCAGCTCCCACAGTTGGACTGTGTACATCCGTGAGAGATTGGTCGGCTATAAGACCGCCTTCGCGAGCAAGCCCGCTCCCACATTTGGACTGTGTATATCTGCGAGAGATTGCTCGGCTATAAGGCCGCCTTCGCGAGCAGGCCAGCTCCCACAAGGGTCGGGTCAAATCGGGGACAATAAAAAACCCGCTGACGAATCAGCGGGTTTCTTATGACAGCGGCAAGTGGATCAGAAATCCTCCAACCGCCACACCTCGTAAGCCGGTGTCTCGTAGGGATGACTCTGTTTCAAAGCCTCCACCACCGAGCGAATCAACTCATCCGCTACCACAAGCTCAACCTTCCATTCCTCAACCTGCTCGACCTGCCCCGCCTGACCAATGAACGGCTGACTGCCCTCCAGTGGACGAAACTGACCCAGGCCCAACACCTGCCATGCGCAGTGATCATAAGCCCCGATCCGCCCACCACCGGCAGCGAACACAGCACCCTTGACCACCTCGACATGACTGGCCGGAACAAAAAAGCTGAGCTTATACACGGCCCTTAATTCACCCACACACGAGCATTACGGAACATACGCATCCAAGGTGCGTCTTCGTTCCAGTCTTCCGAACGCCACGAGTTCTGCACCGCGCGGAACACCCGCTCCGGGTGCGGCATCATGATGGTCACGCGACCGTCGCGGCTGGTCAAACCGGTGATCCCGCGCGGCGAGCCGTTCGGGTTGGCCGGGTAGCTTTCGGTGACCTTGCCATGGTTGTCGACGAAACGCATCGCCACGCAACCCGACAGATCCGCTTCCAGCAACGCTTCTTCGCTGGCGAACTCGGCATGACCTTCACCGTGAGCAATAGCGATCGGCATCCGCGAACCGGCCATGCCCTGCAGGAAGATCGAATTCGACTCCTGGACCTGAACCATCGCCACACGGGCTTCGAACTGCTCGGAACGGTTACGCACAAAGTGCGGCCAGAACTCGCTGCCCGGGATCAGCTCGTGCAGGTTGGACATCATCTGGCAACCGTTGCACACACCGAGGGTGAAGCTGTCGGTACGTTCGAAGAAGCCCTGGAACGCATCGCGAGCACGGCTGTTGAACAGCGCGGACTTGGCCCAGCCTTCGCCGGCACCCAGCACGTCGCCGTAGGAGAAACCGCCGCACGCCACCAGACCTTTGAACTCGTTCAGGTCGACACGGCCGGCCAGAATGTCGCTCATGTGCACGTCGATCGCGTTGAAACCGGCGCGGTCGAATGCGGCGGCCATTTCCACCTGACCGTTGACGCCCTGCTCACGCAGTACGGCAACCTGTGGGCGAATGCCTTTCTTGATGTAAGGCGCGGCGACGTCCTGATTGACGTCGTAGCTCAGCTTGACGCTCAGGCCCGGGTTGTCTTCTTCCAGCAGCACGTCGAACTCTTGCTCGGCGCAGTCGGCGTTATCGCGCAGACGCTGAATCTGGTAGCTGGTTTCAGCCCAGGTACGTTGCAGCAGACGACGCTGACCTTCAAACACGGTTTCGCCGTTGAAGGTGATGTTGATCTGGCCATTGTTCATCGGCTGACCGATCACCGACACGCACTCGCCCAAACCGGCAGCGCTGAACTGCGCGAGGATGTCCGGGGTCGCGTCCTGGCGAACCTGGATCACCGCGCCCAGTTCTTCGTTGAACAGGATCGCGGCGATGTCGGCGGAGGTTTCGGCCAGACCGTCGAGGTTCAGGCTCAGGCCGCAATGACCGGCGAAGGCCATTTCGACAACGCTGGTCAGCAGACCACCGTCGGAACGGTCGTGGTAAGCCAGCAAGTGGCCGTCGGCGTTGAGGCCCTGGATCACCGCGAAGAAGGCTTTCAGGTCTTCGGCATCATCGACGTCCGGCGCTTGCGAGCCGAGCTTGCCGTGAACCTGGGCCAGGATCGAGGCGCCCATGCGGTTCTGGCCACGGCCGAGGTCGATCAGGATCAGGTCGGTGGTGCCTTTGTCCATGCGCAGTTCCGGCGTCAGGGTCTGACGAATGTCAGCCACCGGCGCGAAACCGGTCACGATCAGCGACATCGGCGAGGTGACCGTCTTGTCTTCGCCATTGTCGTTCCAGCGCGTGGCCATGGACATCGAGTCCTTGCCCACCGGAATGGTGATGCCCAGGTCCGGGCACAATTCCATGCCGACCGCTTTCACGGTGTCGTACAGACGCGCGTCTTCACCCGGGTGACCCGCCGCCGACATCCAGTTCGCCGACAGTTTGATGTCGGAGATCTTGTTGATGCGCGACGCGGCGATGTTGGTCAGGGTTTCGCCGATGGCCATGCGGCCCGACGCCGGAGCGTCCAGCAGTGCCAGCGGCGTACGCTCGCCCATGGCCATGGCTTCACCGGTGTAGACGTCGAAGCTGGTGGCGGTGACGGCAACGTCGGCCACCGGAACCTGCCACGGGCCGACCATTTGGTCACGGGCCACGAGGCCGGTGATGGTGCGGTCGCCGATGGTGATCAGGAAGCTTTTGCTCGCGACGGCCGGGTGATGCAGGACGCGTTCAACGCAGTCGGCAATGTCCAGCGTCGACGGATCGAAGTCGTCACCCAGTTCGTTTTCACGAACGGCCGAACGGTGCATGCGCGGGGCTTTGCCCAGCAGCACTTCGAGTGGCATGTCCACCGGGCTGTTGCCGAAGTGACTGTCGGTGACGGTCAGTTGCGGCTCGGCAGTGGCTTCGCCGACCACGGCGAAAGGGCAACGCTCACGTTCGCAGATCGCCTGGAAGCGTTCGAAGTCCGCCGGGCCTACCGCCAGAACGTAGCGTTCCTGGGATTCGTTGCTCCAGATTTCGTGCGGGGCCATGCCCGGCTCGTCGTTTGGAATGTTGCGCAGTTCGAAGCGACCGCCACGGTTGCCATCGTTGACCAGTTCCGGGAAGGCGTTGGACAGACCGCCCGCGCCGACGTCGTGGATGAAGCTGATCGGGTTCTTGTCACCCAACTGCCAGCAACGGTCGATGACTTCCTGGCAGCGGCGTTCCATTTCCGGGTTTTCGCGCTGTACCGAGGCGAAGTCGAGGTCAGCCGAGCTGGTCCCGGTGGCCATGGAGGAAGCGGCGCCGCCACCCAGGCCGATCAGCATCGCCGGGCCGCCGAGCACGATCAGCTTGGAGCCAACGGTGATCTCGCCTTTCTGTACGTGTTCGGCACGGATGTTACCCATGCCACCGGCCAGCATGATCGGCTTGTGGTAACCGCGAACTTCGTCGCCACGCGGGGTGGTGATTGATTGTTCGAAGGTCCGGAAGTAACCGGTCAGGGCTGGACGACCGAATTCGTTGTTGAACGCGGCGCCACCCAGTGGGCCTTCGATCATGATGTCCAGCGCGGTAACGATGCGCTCAGGCTTGCCGTACGGCACTTCCCACGGCTGTTCGAAGCCCGGGATCTGCAGGTTGGATACGGTGAAACCGGTCAGGCCAGCCTTGGGCTTGGCGCCACGACCGGTAGCGCCTTCGTCACGGATCTCGCCACCGGAACCGGTGGATGCGCCCGGGAACGGGGCAATCGCGGTCGGGTGGTTGTGCGTTTCGACTTTCATCAAAATGTGCACCGGTTCCTGCACCGCACCGTACTGGCGGGTTTCAGGGTCCGGGAAGAAACGGCCGGCGACGTTACCGACGATCACCGAAGCGTTGTCCTTATAAGCCGACAGAACGCCTTCGCTGTGCATCTGGTAGGTGTTCTTGATCATGCCAAACAGGCTTTTTTCCTGGCTCTGACCGTCGATGTCCCAACTCGCGTTGAAGATCTTGTGACGGCAGTGCTCGGAGTTTGCCTGGGCGAACATCATCAGTTCGATGTCGTGCGGGTTGCGCTTCAAGCCAACAAAGGCGGCGACCAGGTAGTCGATCTCGTCTTCGGCCAGGGCCAGGCCCAGCTCGGTGTTGGCTTTTTCCAGCGCGGCGCGGCCGCCACCCAGCACGTCGATCGCGGTCAGCGGTTTCGGCTCGGCGTGGCTGAACAGGCCGGCGGCTTGTTCAAGGCTGGCGAGGACGATCTGGGTCATGCGGTCGTGCAAGGCACCTTCGATCAGCTGCGCTTCGGCGTCGCTGAACTGGCCGGCCACGTAGAACGCGATGCCGCGCTCCAGGCGCTGGATCTTGCCCAGGCCGCAGTTGCGAGCGATATCGCTGGCTTTACTGGACCACGGCGAAATGGTGCCAAAACGCGGCAACACGAGGAACAGACGACCGGTCGGCTCTTGTACTGGAACACTTGGGCCGTACTTCAGAAGGCGCGCGAGCACCTGCTGTTCGTCGCCGGTCAGGACGCCGGTGACTTCGGCGAAGTGAGCGAATTCAGCATACAAGCCGCTGACAGCCGGGACCTTCTGGCTCAGTTGCTCAAGGAGTTTGCTGTGGCGAAAGGCAGAAAGGGCAGGAGCGCCGCGCAGGATCAACATCTTCGGGACAGCCTCGGGAAGGGGTGTGCTTTGAGGCCGTGCATTCTAGCCTAAACAGCCCGCGACATCACCCGAAACGGTACGGGCGGCTGCACCCGGACGTCGGGCCGGGTATTTGGGCGTTAAACAGATCACCGTCGAGGGTTATTTTTACTGTGACAAAATGCAGTGAAAGCCTATTCCTGCGGGCTCTGACCGGGTTTTTCGCTCTCTAGCAGAACCGCCCTTCGCTGTCGAGATATGGCGCTCGTGGTCCTTTGCGTATACTGCGCAGATGTTTTCCCCAACGGCTTTGCGTCCGCGGTACGCCAAATGGCTGATCGCAACCGGACTCTTCCTGGTGCTCAGTGGCTGTGTTGATAAACCCAACACGCTGGAGCGCGTAAAGGAGGACGGCGTGCTGCGGGTGGTTACCCGTAACAGCCCCGCCACCTACTTTCAGGATCGCAACGGTGAAACCGGCTTCGAATACGAGCTGGTGAAGCGCTTCGCCGACGATCTGGGGGTCGAACTCAAAATCGAAACCGCCGATAACCTCGACGACCTGTTCAATCAGGTCGGCAAGCCCAACGGGCCGGTGGTCGCTGCTGCCGGCCTGGTCAGCAGCGAGGCACGCAAAAAGCAGGTGCGGTTTTCCCACTCGTACCTGGAAGTCACCCCACAGATCATCTACCGCAACGGCCAATCGCGGCCGACGGATGCGGGCGATCTGGTCGGCAAGAAGATCATGGTGCTCAAGGGCAGCACCCACGCCGAGCAGTTGGCGGCGCTGAAAAAGAAATATCCCGGCATTGAATACGAAGAGTCCGACGCGGTTGAAGTCGTCGACCTGCTGCGGATGGTGGATGAAGGTCAGATCGACCTGACGCTGGTCGATTCCAACGAAGTCGCGATGAACCAGGTGTACTTCACCAACATCCGGGTCGCCTTTGACCTCGGCGATGCCAGCAACCAGAGCTGGGCCGTGGCCGCCGGCGAAGACAACAGCCTGCTCAACGAAATCAACAGCTACCTCGACAAGGTCAAGAAGAACGGCACGCTACAACGCCTGAAAGACCGCTATTACGGCCACGTCGATGTTCTCGGCTACATGGGCGCCACCACCTTCGCCCAGCATTTGCAGCAACGGCTGCCCAAGTACGAACAGCACTTCAAGGCGTACGCCAAGAAAGAGCAAGTCGACTGGCGCCTGCTGGCAGCGATCGGCTATCAGGAATCCCTGTGGCAAGCGGCCGTCACCTCGAAGACCGGCGTGCGCGGATTGATGATGCTGACCCAGAACACCGCCCAGGCCATGGGCGTGTCCAATCGACTCGACCCGAAACAAAGCATCATGGGTGGCGCCAAGTACCTGGCCTACATGAAGGATCAGCTGGACGAGTCGATTCAGGAACCGGATCGCACCTGGTTTGCACTGGCGGCCTACAACGTGGGCAGCGGCCACCTGGATGACGCGCGCAAACTGGCGGCGAAGGAAGGGCTGAACCCGGACAAGTGGCTGGACGTGAAGAAAATCCTGCCGCGCCTGTCGCAGAAACAGTGGTACAGCAAGACCCGCTACGGCTACGCCCGGGGCGGTGAGCCGGTGCACTTCGTGGCGAACATCCGTCGCTACTACGACATCCTGACCTGGGTCACGCAGCCGCAGCTGGAAGGCGATCAAGTGGCCGAGGGCAATTTGCACGTGCCGGGGGTCGACAAGACCAAGTCGAATCAGGAAACCCCACCGCTCTAGAGACCGGCCCCAATCAAATGTGGGAGCGGGCTTGCTCGCGAATGCGGTTCAACATTCAACATCTTAGTCGACTGTCATACCGCTTTCGCGAGCAAGCCCGCTCCCACATTTTGGTTTTGTGTTTGGCTTTAGGCTTTTGCTGCGGCCAGGATCAGCGCCTTCATTTCCGACACCGCCGACTTGAACCCGACAAACAACGCATGGGCCACCAGCGCATGGCCGATGTTCAATTCGTTGATGCCCTTGATCGCCGCCACCGCTTCAACGTTGTGATAGTGCAAACCGTGGCCGGCATTGACGATCAACCCCTGGGCCAGACCAAACGCCACGCCATCGGCAACACGCTTGAGTTCTTCCGCCACATCGGTCGGCGTCTCGGCGTCGGCGTAACGGCCGGTATGCAACTCGATCGCCGGCGCACCGACGCGCTTGGACGCCGCAATCTGCCGCTCGTCAGCATCGATGAACAGCGACACTTCACAGCCGATCTTCGCCAGGCGATCCACCGCTGCCTTGATCCGCGCCTCCTGCCCCGCGACGTCCAGGCCGCCTTCGGTGGTCAGCTCCTGGCGGGTTTCCGGCACCAGGCAAATGTGCGCCGGACGGATGCGTTCGGCGAACGCCATCATCTCTTCGGTAACGCCCATTTCGAAGTTCATGCGGGTCTGCAGCACGTCCTTGAGCAGCAACACGTCGCGCTCCTGAATGTGCCGGCGGTCTTCGCGCAGGTGCACGGTGATGCCGTCAGCGCCCGCCTCTTCCGCATCCAGTGCTGCCTTGACCGGATCCGGATAGCGCGTGCCCCGGGCCTGACGCAGGGTGGCAACGTGGTCGATGTTCACGCCAAGAAGAATGCGATTGCTGGTGGTCACGGAAGCGCTCCTGAAGATGGGAAAGTTCGGTGCACAGCATACACGGGGAATTTACGGCTTTCGAAACAACTCTCTGGAAACCAGCGGGCGACCGCCGAGATGCACAGCTAGTGCCTGACGCATCAAACGTTTGGCGGCAGACAGTGCGCCGGGTGCGGTCCAGTCGGCTTCGGACATGGCCAGCAGTTCCGTGCCGTTGAACAGACCGGGTTGCAGCAGATAAACCCGCTCCAGACCCGCATCCACTTGCAAACGATAGAGACCGTCTGGGGCAATGGGCTCGCCGTGGATGTCGGTGGTCAGGGCGAAGCCGTAACCCAAGTCATCCAGCAACCGCCATTCGAACGAGCGCAGCAACGGCTCCAGCGGACGGCCTTCGGCCAGAGCCAGCAATGTCGCGGCGTAGTGATCGAAGACCCCAGGATGCGGATCTTCAGCGGGCAGCAGGCGAATCAGCAGTTCATTGAGGTAGAGGCCGCTGAACAGCGCCTCACCATTGAGCCAGGTAGAAATGCCGGCACTTTCCATGCGGCCGACATTCTTCAACTCACCGCGACCACGAAACTCGACTTCCAGCGGCACGAACGGCCGCGCCAGTGTCCCGGCCTTGCCCCGCGCACTGCGCAGCACCGCCCGCAGCCGACCTTGCGGCGTGAGGAAATCCACCAAAGCGCTGCTTTCGCGGTAGGCACGGCTGTGGAGCACGTAGGCGAGTTGGCCAATGGGCTGGGACATGGAGTTCTCAATGAAGGAATGCAGTTTTTCAGACAACCCAAAACCAATGTGGGAGCGGGCTTGCTCGCGAAAGCGGTGTAACAGTCAACATCAACGCTGAATGTTACATCGTATTCGCGAGCAAGCCCGCTCCCACAAGGTTTCTCTGGTGTATCTGGAACCGAGTTACAAGTCGCCGTAACCCAGCGAACGCAACGCGCGCTCGTCGTCGGACCAGCCGCCTTTCACTTTCACCCAGAGGTTGAGCATGATCTTGGAGTCGAACAGCAGCTCCATGTCCTTGCGCGCCTCAGTGCCGATACGCTTGATCCGCTCACCCTTGTCGCCAATGATGATTTTCTTCTGGCCGTCACGTTCAACGAGGATCAACGCATGGATGTGCAGGGTTTTCCCCTGCTGCTTGAACTCTTCGATTTCCACGGTGATCTGGTACGGCAGCTCGGCGCCCATCTGGCGCATGATTTTCTCGCGCACCAGTTCAGCGGCGAGGAAGCGGCTGCTGCGGTCGGTGATCTGGTCTTCCGGGAAGAAGTGATCGTTCTCCGGCAGGTAACCGGCAATCACCCGCTCCAGCGCTTCGAGGTTGTGCCCGTGCTGGGCCGAGATCGGCATAATCTGCGCGTTCGGCAGCTGTTCCTGCAACCAGCTCAGGTGCGGCATCAGCTCGGCTTTGTCTTCGATGCGGTCGGTCTTGTTCAGCGCCACGATCAGCGGGCCGGTCACGTACTGGACGCGCTCGAGGACCATCTGGTCTTCGTCGGTCCACTTGGTGCGATCGACCACGAAGATCACTACGTCGACGTCTTTCAACGCCGCCGAAGCGGTCTTGTTCATGTAGCGGTTCAGGGCCTTTTCGCCGCCCTTGTGCATGCCCGGGGTGTCGACGTAGATCGCCTGCACGGCGCCTTCGGTCTTGATGCCCAGCATGTTGTGGCGAGTGGTCTGAGGCTTGCGCGAGGTGATCGCCAGCTTCTGACCGAGGATGTGGTTCAGCAGCGTGGACTTGCCCACGTTCGGACGGCCAACGATGGCGACATAGCCACAGCGAGTTGCAGTTGAATCAGTCATGGCCATTCTCCACGCCCAGGGCAATCAGTGCTGCGGCGGCCGCTACCTGTTCGGCAATACGACGGCTCACACCCTGACCTCGGCTTTTTTCATTCAGTAAGGTGATTTCACATTCGACGAAGAACGTCCGGCAATGCGGCTCACCCTGGATATCCACCACTTCGTAACGCGGCAGTTCGCAACCACGGGACTGCAAGAATTCTTGCAGGCGGGTTTTCGGATCTTTGTTGGTGTCGACCAGCGTCAGGCCTTCGAACTCACCGGCCAGCCAGGCCAGCACGCGTTCGCGCGCCATGTCCATGCCGGCGTCCAGGTAGATCGCACCAATCAGCGCTTCCAGGGCATCGGCCAGAATCGACTCGCGACGGAAACCGCCACTTTTCAACTCACCGGACCCCAGGCGCAGGTAATCGCCCAGATCGAAACCGCGGGCCAGTACGGCCAGGGTCTCACCTTTCACCAGGCGGGCGCGCAAACGCGACAGCTGGCCTTCGCGCGCCAGCGGGAAGCGATCGAACAGCGCCTCGCCCGCGACGAAGTTAAGAATGGCATCACCGAGGAATTCCAGGCGTTCGTTGTTACGCCCGGCAAAGCTGCGGTGAGTCAGGGCCAGGACCATCAGTTCCTGATCCTTGAAGGTGTAGCCGAGCTGACGCTCGAGACGGCTTAAGGAGACGCTCACGGTTTACCCACGCTGAGTTCGTGGTTGGATTCCACCGCCATCGCCGTGGTGCGGCGCAGGCTTGGGACACTTAACGCTGTGTTCAAAAATTACGTCCTGAATATCATTGTTTTCATGCTTCCGGTGCCGATTGTGCCGACTCCAGAAATGCATTCGGCGCTGTGTTCAACAGCGCCGTGTGTGATTACTTGATCAGGCCAACCCGCGAGAAATTCGGCAGGTGACTGAGTTTAGGTTCCGGCCAGCTCATCCAGACTGCGAAGGCCTTGCCGACGATATTCTTGTCGGGAACCATGCCCAGCAGATCCTTGGGAATGCTCGGATCATCCCAGTAGCGACTGTCGTTCGAGTTGTCGCGGTTGTCGCCCATCATGAAGTAGTGCCCGGCAGGCACGGTCCAGGTATGGTCCGGCGACGCCCGATAGCGGCTCATTTCCTTGCGGATCAGGTGCTCGGCGACGCCGAGTTTTTCCTTGTAGAGCTCGGCGCTGCCCAACGTGCCCGGCTCGGAACCGACCAGTTGTTCGGCGATCGACTCGCCGTTGACGAACAGACGCTTGTCAGCGGTGTAACGAATCTGGTCACCCGGCAGGCCCACCACACGTTTAATGTAGTTGACGTTCGGATCGCTCGGGTAGCGGAACACCATCACATCGCCGCGCTGCGGATCACCGACTTCGATGACTTTCTTGTCGATCACCGGCAGGCGGATCCCGTAAGAAAACTTGTTCACCAGAATGAAGTCGCCAACGTCCAGGGTCGGTTTCATCGATCCGGACGGAATCTGGAACGGCTCCACCAGGAACGAACGCAGGACCAGCACGATGAACAACACCGGGAAGAACGACTTGCCGTATTCGACCAGCAGCGGCTCTTTGTTCAGTTTCTCGACCACCACCCCGTCAGGCTGGCTGACGCTGCCCTGATAGGAGGCAATGGCAGCACGCCGACGCGGCGCCAGGAAAACCAGATCGAGCAACGCCAACAGGCCGCAGACGAACACGGCGATGACCAGCAACAGCGGGAAATTTAGTGACATAGGACCTAACTATCCAACCTGAGCACTGCAAGGAAGGCTTCCTGTGGAATTTCCACGTTACCGACTTGCTTCATGCGTTTCTTACCGGCCTTTTGCTTTTCCAGCAGTTTCTTCTTACGGCTAACGTCACCGCCGTAGCATTTGGCCAATACGTTCTTTCTGAGTGCCTTGACGGAGGTCCGCGCAATGATCTGCCCGCCAATGGCGGCCTGGATCGCGACGTCGAACATCTGGCGCGGAATCAGTTCTTTCATCTTCTCGGTCAACTGACGACCTTTGTAGTGCGCGTTATCCTTGTGCACGATCAGCGCCAGGGCGTCGACCTTGTCACCGTTGATCAGCACATCCAGTTTCACCAGATTAGCCGATTGATAACGATCGAAATGGTAATCCAGCGAAGCATAGCCACGGCTGGTGGATTTCAGACGGTCGAAGAAGTCCAGGACCACTTCGTTCATCGGCAAATCGTAGGTCACCTGGACTTGGGTACCGAGGAACAGCATGTCGTGCTGCACGCCACGCTTCTCGATACACAGGGTAATGACGTTGCCCAGGTGCTCTTGCGGCACAAGAATATTGGCCCGCACGATCGGTTCACGCATGTCTTCGATCGAGGACAGGTCCGGCAGCTTCGACGGGTTATCGACGTAAATCGTTTCACCGGTTTTCAGCAACAGCTCGAAAATTACCGTCGGCGCCGTGGTGATCAGGTCCAGGTCGTACTCGCGCTCCAGGCGCTCCTGGATGATTTCCATGTGCAGCATGCCGAGGAACCCGCAACGGAAACCGAAGCCCAGGGCGTCGGAGCTTTCCGGGGTGTACTGCAGGGACGAATCGTTGAGCGTGAGCTTTTGCAGGGCTTCACGGAAATCTTCGAAGTCGTCGGAGCTGACCGGGAACAGGCCGGCGTACACCTGCGGCTGAATGCGTTTGAAACCTGGCAGCACGTCAACGTCGGGGGTGGAGCTCAAGGTCAGGGTGTCACCGACCGGCGCACCGTGGATGTCCTTGATGCCGGCAATGATGAAGCCCACTTCGCCGGCCTTCAGGTCAACGGTCGCGGTGTGTTTCGGGTTGAAGACACCGACGCTGTCCACCAAGTGGATCTTGCCGGTGGACTTGACCAGGATCTTGTCGCCCTTCTTCACCCGACCGTGACGCACGCGTACCAGGGAGACAACGCCCAGGTAGTTGTCGAACCAGGAGTCGATGATCAACGCTTGCAGCGGATCTTCGTAGTTACCGGTTGGCGCAGGAATGGTGGCAACCAGACGTTCGAGCACTTCGTCGACGCCCAGGCCAGTCTTGGCGCTGCACTCGACCGCATCGGTAGCATCGATGCCGATGATTTTCTCGATTTCTTCTTTGACGCGGTCCGGATCGGCCTGTGGCAGGTCGATCTTGTTCAGGACCGGCATCACTTCCAGGCCCTGCTCGATCGCCGTGTAGCAGTTGGCAACCGACTGCGCTTCAACGCCCTGACCGGCATCGACCACCAGCAACGCACCTTCACAGGCCGCCAGCGACCGGCTGACTTCATAGGTGAAGTCAACGTGGCCCGGGGTGTCAATGAAGTTCAGCTGGTACTTGATGCCGTCTTTGGCGGTGTAATACAAGGTGACGCTGTGGGCCTTGATGGTGATCCCGCGTTCACGTTCCAGGTCCATGGAGTCCAGCACCTGGGCTTCCATTTCGCGCTCGGCAAGGCCGCCGCACATCTGGATGAAGCGATCGGCCAGCGTCGACTTGCCATGGTCAATGTGGGCGATGATGGAGAAATTGCGGATATGACTCAAATCACTCACGGATCAACACTCAAAAAGGCTGCAGGCATAGCCCGCCGAAAAATAGCCGGGAATTGTACCTGATCCACGGCGCAAGCGTCACGTTCGCAGGTCAGACGGCGCGTACAAAAACGCCCCGGTCTTGCGACAGGGGCGTTTTTGCTCATCAGCCAGGCCGAAAAATACCCGGAATCAACCGGCGCGGCGCAACATCCAGAGCCCGGCCAAGGCGCACACACTGGCCGGCAACAGCACCGCCACCAGCGGCGGGAAGCCGAACACCAGGCTCGAAGGCCCCAGCAGATCCTGGACGATGCGGAAGGTGAAGCCCACCAGCACACCGGTGAACACTCGCTGACCGAGGGTGACCGAGCGCAGCGGACCGAAAATGAACGAGATCGCCATCAGTACCAGGGCCGCAGTGACCAACGGCTGCAATACCTTGACCCAAAATGCCAGCCAGTAGCGGCCATTGCTCAGCCCCTGGTCAGCCAGGTAGTGGATGTAGCCCCACAGACCGGTTATCGACAGCGAATCGGGCGACATCACCACGGTGCTGAGCAATTGCGGGCTCAGCGCCACGTTCCAGCGCTCGACCGGCGCGGTGACCACTTCCGTCCTTTTTTCGTGGAACAGGGTGGTCGTGACGTCGCTTAGCTGCCAGTGATCCTTGTCGAATTCCGCGCGCTTGGCGAAGCTCGACGACAGCATGTGGCGTTGATCGTCGAAGCGATAACGGGTGACGCCATACAGCAAGCCATTGGGCTGCACCGAGTTGACGTGAATGAACTCGTCACCCTGACGGTGCCACAGGCCGTGCTTGGCGCTTTGCGCATCGCCGCTGCCCTGAGCCAGTGAGCGATTGGCCTGAGCCGTGACTTCCGTGGCCGGCGCGATGTACTCGCCGATGAGAACCCCCACCACCATCAACACCAGCATCGGCTTCATGACCGCCCAGACGATTCGCCCGATCGATACACCCGCAGCCCGCATGATGGTCAGCTCACTGTGGCTGGCCAGGCTGCCGAGGCCGATCAGGCAACCGATCAGCGCCGCCATCGGCAACATGTCGTAAAGACGACGCGGCGCGGTCAGCAGGACATAGCTCAGCACATCGACCAGGGTGTAGGTGTCGCTGACTTCGCTCATCTCGTCGATGAAGGCAAACAGCGTCGCCAGACCGAGAATGATCCCCAGCACGGCCAGAATGGCGACGAATACGCTGCTACCGATGTAGCGATCGAGCTTAACCACGGGCCACCTCCAGCGCGCTGCGACGACTCGCCAGCTTCAACTGCAGGGTTTCCCAATAGAGCAAGCCCAGGCCAATGGCCAGGAAGATTGCATGCACCCACCACAGGCCCAGCGCGGGCGGAATCTTGCCCTTTTCGAGGGCGCCGCGAGCGGCAATCAGGATGCTCAGGTAAGCCATATAAAGAAGAATCGCCGGCAGCAGTTTGAGGAAACGGCCTTGACGCGGATTGACCCGCGACAGCGGCACCGCCATCAGGGTCACGATGAACACCAGCAATGGCAGGGACAAGCGCCACTGCAATTCGGCGTTCGAACGGATGTCGTCATTGTCCAGCAAGGAACGGGTCGTCAGGGCATCACGATCAGTGACTTCGTCGCTGACGTCCGGTTTAGGCAGCAATACGCCGTACTCGTCGTACTTGATCGCCCGGTAGTCGGCCTGACCCGGATTACCGTCGTAGCGATAGCCGTTGTCGAGAATCAGGTAGCGATTACCGTCGGGGCGGATTTCCTGACGACCTTTCTCGGCCACCAGCACGGAAATCCCGCGATCCTTATTGTCTGAATTGACGTTCTTTTGCGAGATGAAGACGCCACCGAGGTTGATGCGGTCATCCGACAGCGTTTCGGTGTAGGTCACCCGGGTACCGTCACGCAGCGCCTGGAAGCGGCCCGGCTCAAGGGTGTCGAATTCAGTCAGCGCGTCCTGCTTGTTCAGCAGCAACTGGAACTGATTGGCCCCTTGCGGCGCCAGGCTCAGGCTCAGCCACGCCACGACGAGCGCGACCAGCGTGGCCGGAAACAGGGTCATGGCAAACAGACGTTGCTGACTCATGCCAGTGGCCGAGAGCACGGTCATTTCACTTTCCAGGTACAGCCGGCCATACGCCAGCAGAATCCCCAGGAACAGCCCCAACGGCAGGATCAGCTGCAGGAAACCCGGCAGGCGAAAACCCATGATCAAAAACAGTGAGCCCGGATCCAGCAGGCCCGAAGCCGCCTGGGCGAGGTATTTGATGAAGCGACCGCTCATGATGATGACCAGCAGCACGGCGCTGACGGCGCTCAAGGTCAACAGGACTTCGCGGGACAAATAACGGAAGACAATCAAACCAGACACTCCAGGGTTGTCAGGCTAAGGCGGCCAAACAAGCAAACGTATCAGACAGCCCGCAGGGCAGAGCCGCCGAAAAAGATGGCGCATTATCCTGTGATTGGGTGCACCTGTCACTGCGCAATGCATAGGCATGAAGACTGCAGGAGCGAGCTTGCTCGCGAAGGTCGTCAACGATAACGAGGGAATCCTGACACCCCGTGGCGCTCTCGGGTTTTTCGCGAGCGAGCTCGCTCCTACAAAGGCCGCAAATCATTGAAGATCGTACAACCGAGGGTTGTCAGGCGCCGGTAGCGAGGTTCAAACTGCGGCCTTTGTCGCAAGCCGTGACTTGCGTCTTTCTATTTATAAGCAAGCTCGAACGCCTTTCCTCGAGCACTTGCGTGTTGACCCAATCATTCAGGGACCCGGACATGGAACTGGTTGTAAAAAGCGTTAGCCCAGAAACGTTGAAAACCGCCACGCTGGTCGTCGCCGTCGGCGAAGGCCGCAAGCTCGGTGCCGTGGCCAAACAGCTCGACGAACTGAGCGGCGGCGCCATCAGCGCTGTGCTCAAGCGCGGCGACCTGGCCGGCAAGGTTGGCCAAAGCCTGTTGCTGCACAGCCTGCCTAACCTCAAGGCCGAACGCGTGCTGCTGGTGGGTGTGGGCAAGGACGAAGAGCTGGGCGATCGCCCGTTCCGTAAAATCGTCGCCGGCATTCTCAACACCCTGAAAGGCCTGGGCGGCAGCGATGCAGTGCTGGCCCTGGACGAAGTCGTGGTCAAGGGCCGCGACAGCTACGGCAAGACCCGCCTGCTGGCCGAAACCCTGGTGGACGGCGAATACACCTTCGACCAGTTCAAAAGCCAGAAAGCCGAGCCGCGCGCCCTGAAGAAAGTCACCCTGGTGACCATCAAGGCGGCACAGGCTGAAATCGAACGCGCCGTGGCCCACGCCACCGCTATCGCCAACGGCATGGCATTCACCCGCGACCTGGGCAACCTGCCGCCGAACATCTGCCACCCGACGTTCCTGGGCGAACAAGCCAAGAACCTGGGCAAAGAATTCAAGAGCCTGAAAGTCGAAGTCCTCGATGAGAAGAAGATCAAGGACCTGGGCATGGGCTCGTTCTACGCCGTTGGCCAGGGCAGCGCCCAGCCGCCGCGCCTGATCGTCATGCAATACAACGGCGGCAAGAAGTCCGAGAAGCCGTACGCACTGGTCGGCAAAGGCATCACCTTCGACACCGGCGGTATCAGCCTGAAGCCGGGCGCCGGCATGGATGAAATGAAGTACGACATGGGCGGCGCTGCCAGCGTCTTCGGTACCCTGCGCGCCGTGCTCGAACTGAAACTGCCGATCAACCTGGTGTGCATCCTGGCCTGCGCCGAGAACATGCCGAGCGGCAACGCTTCGCGCCCGGGCGACATCGTCACCACCATGAGCGGCCAGACCGTGGAAATCCTCAACACCGACGCCGAAGGCCGTCTGGTGCTGTGCGATGCCCTGACCTACTCCGAGCGCTTCAAGCCCCAAGCGGTGATCGACATCGCCACCCTGACCGGCGCTTGCGTCGTCGCCTTGGGTTCCCACACCTCGGGCCTGCTGGGCAACAACGATGAACTGATCGGCCAGCTGTTGAGCGCCGGCCAGTCCGCCGACGACCGCGCCTGGCAACTGCCGCTGTTCGATGAGTATCAAGAACAGCTGGACAGCCCGTTCGCCGACATCGCCAACATTGGCGGCCCGAAAGCCGGCACCATCACGGCGGCCTGCTTCCTGTCGCGTTTCACCAAGAACCTCAACTGGGCGCACCTGGACATCGCCGGCACGGCCTGGACCAGCGGCGGCAAGGACAAGGGCGCCACTGGCCGTCCGGTTCCCCTGCTGACTCAATACCTGCTGGATCGCGCCAAAGCCTGACACCGATGACCCTGGGCGGCGTTGCTTGCGGGCAGCGCCGCGCTCGGTCAAGGAACCGCAATGACCAAAGTCGACTTCTATATCCTGCCCAGCGCCGATCCTTCGGCGCGGCTGGATTTCGCCTGCAAGCTCACCGAAAAAGCCTGGCGCATGGGCCATCGCATCTACCTGCATTGCAGCGATGCCGCCCAGCGCGAGGATCTCGATGCGCGCCTGTGGGCCTTCAAGGGCGAAAGCTTCGTGCCCCACGGCCCCGCTGAAAACGAACCGGATGGTTTGATTGTGTTGGGTCTTGGCGATGACTGCGGTCAGCATCAGGGCCTGCTGGTCAACCTCGACCTGAAAGTCCCGGCCTTCGCCCAGCGTTTCGCCCGCGTGGCGGAAGTGGTGGTGGAAGATCCGACGATTCGACAGGCCGCGCGGGAGAGTTTCCGTTTCTACCGCGAACAGGGCTATCCTCTGCAAGATCACCGTTTACAGCGACTCTGAGCATTCCGATGGACACTCCAAAACCGCAACAACAGTCCGCGCACCTGCTGGACGACCTTGAGTCGATCCGCCAACTGCTCGGCGATGACAACCTGCAACCACCGCTGCTGACCGACACGGTCGAAGACGGTGATCAGGAACAGATTCCGATGTTGTTCGATACGGTCGCCGCCGCGCCCCAGCCTGTCGAACCGACACCACCCGCCCCCGCCGCCCCACCGGCTCCGGTCGTCAGCAAGAACCCCGATGACCTGTTGCACCTGGACAGCGAACTGCGCGCCGCCGCGCAATTGATCATGCAAGACGTGATCGACGACTTCGCCCCGCACATCGAAACCGAAATCAAACGCCGCCTCAGCGCGCGGCTGGAACGGTTGTTGAGCCAATACAACGACTGACCCTCGCGTGTACGCGGACCGCTTTTTGTAGGAGCGAGGCTTGCCCGCGAAGGCGTCCTCGAGATCGCCTTCGCGGGCAAGCCTCGCTCCTACAAGGAAGGCGATCTCAAGGACGCCTTCGCCGGCAAGCCTGGCTCCTACAAAAGATCGCGTTCGCCATCAGCTGCTTAGATAGCGCCCGATCAAGGCGATCCCGCTTGCCAGCACCAACCACGTCACCAACCGCACGAACGCTTCGCGGGACAGGCGCAAGGTCAACCGCCGACCGATCCACAGCCCCAGCGCCATGGCCGGCAACAAACACAGCGCCAGCATCAACAGCGGAAAATCGGCATAAACACCCGCGATAGCAAACAGGCTCAACCGCACCACCGTGCTGCAGCTGATCAACGCACTTTGCGTCGCCCGGGCCGCGTCCTTGGGCAAGCGACTGTTCAAATAGATCGCATACAAAAAGCCGCCACTGCCAAACAGCGCCCCGAACATCCCGCCCACCGTGCCCATCGGCACCGCCCAACCCGCTGATAATTGCGTCGGACGGGTTTTCACCCACAGGCTATAAATCGCATAAGCGCTGATAAACAGCCCCATCAACAGCAGCAACAGGTCGGATTTGAGGTTCAGCAGAAAAATCACCCCCAACGTGCAACCCAGCGCCATGCAAGGCAGCAACCGCAGCAACTCCGGCCTCGCCACATCGCGCCGAGAGGGCAGCAGATTGCCAAACGCTGCGACGAAATCCAGCAGCACCAGCAACGGTACGATCTTCGACAGCGGCATGAACAGAATCAGAATCGGCCCGGCCACCAGCGCCGTGCCGAAACCGGCGATGCCGAACACGATGTAGGCCAGGGCAATGCCCAACCCGATCACCAGCCAACCCACCGCCCCGAATGGCCATTGGTTTAACAACTCAAGCACGCTCATCCGCACATCTTCCTTGAATACTGAAGCTGAAGTTAAACCTGTGGGAGCGAGCCTGCTCGCGAATGCGGATTAACTTCAACATTAATGTGGCTGACACACCGCATTCGCGAGCAGGCTCGCTCTCACAAGGGATTTGTGCTGACTCATGGAGATTGATCATCAAATGCCTTTAAACTGCGCCCCATGATTAAAGATCCCTTTGCAAGACTCGGCCTGGACCGTGAAGTCCTGACTGTCAGCCAGCTCAACGGCCGCGCGCGGGTGTTGCTCGAAGACGTGTTCAGCAACATCTGGGTCGAAGGCGAAATCTCCAACCTCGCCCGCCCGGCGTCCGGCCACGTGTATTTCACCCTCAAGGACAGCGGCGCCCAGGTGCGTTGCGCACTGTTCCGGCAGAACGCGGCGCGGGTTCGCCAGGCGTTGAAGGACGGCCTGGCGGTCAAGGTGCGCGGCAAGGTCTCGCTGTTCGAGGGCCGTGGCGACTATCAACTGATCCTCGACACCGTGGAGCCGGCCGGCGATGGCGCGCTGCGCCTGGCATTCGATGCCCTGAAAGAAAAGCTCAGCGCCGAAGGCCTGTTCAGTGCCGAGCGCAAAGTGCCGCTGCCGGCGCACCCGCAACGCATCGGCATCATCAGCTCGCCCACCGGCGCAGTGATCCGCGACATCATCAGCGTGTTCCGCCGCCGTGCGCCGCAGGTTCAATTGACGCTGATCCCCACGGCCGTGCAGGGCCGCGAAGCCACCGCGCAAATTGTCCGCGCACTGAAACTGGCGGATGCCCGTGGCTTCGATGCGCTGATCCTGGCCCGTGGCGGCGGTTCGCTGGAAGACCTCTGGTGTTTCAACGAAGAAGCCGTGGCCCGTGCCGTGGACGCCTGCGTGACGCCAATCGTCAGCGCCGTCGGCCATGAAACCGACGTCTCGATCAGCGACTTCGTCGCCGACGTCCGCGCGCCGACGCCCTCCGCCGCCGCCGAATTGCTCGCACCGGATTCCAGCGACCTGGTACGTCGGGTCGAAAGCCTGCATCGACGGTTGGTGATGCGCATGCGCGACCGCTTGATGCGAGATCGCCTGCGCCTGGAAGGCATCTCCCGTCGCCTGCGTCATCCCGGTGAACGCCTGCGCCAGCAAGCGCAGCGCCTGGATGACCTGGACATGCGCATGCGCCGCGCCTTCGAACGCAGCCTCAACACCCGCCGCGAACGGCTGATTCGCCTGGAAACCCGCCTCGCCGGGCAACATCCGGGCCGCCAATTGGCGATGCTGCGCCAGCGCCTCGACAGTCTCGCCGAACGCCTGCCCCGCGCCATGCGCGAAGGCTTGAAGGGCCGCCGCCTGCAACTGCAAAGCCAGATGCAGACGTTGCATGTGGTCAGCCCCTTGGCCACCCTCGGTCGTGGCTACAGCATTCTGCTGGACGAACGCGGCAACGCGATCCGCAACGCCGCGCAGACCCACACCGGCCAACGCCTGAAAGCCAAACTCGGTGAAGGCGAACTGCAAGTGCGGGTCGAAGACAATCACCTGACGCCCGTCACCCTTTCTTTACTGGATTGATCCATGCCGCGCTTTTTAGCTCCGCTGCTGTTGCTGTGCCTGACCTTCAACGCCCACGCCGACAGCTACATCACCCGTCTGTTGAACAAACCGGTGCCGGGCGGCGTGGCCGTGGTGGACCTGGGTTCCGCTGCCCAGGCGCCAAAAGCCAGTTATCAGGGCAAACCGGTGCTGGTGGTCAAGGAACAGAACAACTGGCTGGCGATTGTCGGCGTGCCGTTGACGGTCAAGCCGGGGACACAACAGGTCAGCAGTGGCGGGCGTAATCTGAGCTTTACCGTCGGCAACAAGAAATACCCGGAACAGCGCATCACCCTGAAAAATACACAGCAGGTCAATCCAGACCCGGAAAACCTCAAGCGCATCGAACGCGAGCTGGCCGAGCAGATTGCCGCCTACCGCACCTTCAGCCCGAACACGCCGAGCAATTTACTGTTGGACAAACCGGTCAACGGGCCGCTGTCGAGCAAGTTCGGCGTGCGCCGGTTCTTCAACGGTGAAGAGCGTAATCCTCACTCGGGCCTGGATTTCGCCGTGGGCGCAGGCACACCGATCAAGACCCCGGCGGCGGGCAAGGTGATTCTGATCGGCAACTACTTCTTTAATGGCAACACGGTGTTTGTCGACCATGGCCAAGGGTTTATCAGCATGTTTTGCCACATGTCGAAAATCGATGTGCAGGTCGGGCAGCAAATGGCGCGTGGCGGAGTGGTGGGCAAGGTGGGTTCGACCGGGCGGGCGACCGGGCCGCATATGCACTGGAATATCAGCCTGAATGATGCGCGGGTTGATCCGGCGATTTTTATTGGGGCGTTTCAGCCCTGAATAGTTGCTGATGCGGCTGGCCTCTTCGCGAGCAAGCCCGCTCCCACATTTGATCGGTGTGAACACATATTTTGTGGACGCCGAAAATCTAATGTGGGAGCGGGCTTGCTCGCGAAGGGGCCATCACTGACGCCATTATTCCGCATCAAGGTCCTCAATCCCATGAACCTCCCGATCCGCCAGGCAACGATTGATCCACCCCTGGGTTTCCTCTGAAAACCCGGTCAATTCGCCCGGTGTGATCAACTCCCGCGCACACAACCCAAGCAAGTGCGAGCGCGCCTCATGCCGTGAGAACCTGAAAACGCCAAACGCCCAATACAGCTCCTTTTGCCCGGCCTTGAGCAATTCTTCACTGGCCTCTATCCGCTCATACGGCGCCAGGCTTTTATCCAGCACCGTGCGCTCGACCTCTTGCATGATCCGGACACACATCCGCTCATGGGCCAATGGGCGCAGCGCGCTATAAAGCTTCCAATCCGACTCGTTCATTGCCGACTCCTGCCTGCCAGTCGTCTGTTGAAGCTTTAAGAATAGCCGCGCTGAACGGCCCCATCAGCCGCCGCCTTCGATTGCGCATCACTCAAACCTCGCGCAAGCATCCTCAGCATGAACGCCATACAGAACAATAAAATCGCGGCAAACAGGCTTTTTCGAGTATTCCTCTCAATTTTTTTCGACTGCTTGCCATCCTTCTCCCTCGCGGTTAGGGTTGAAGGCATGAAAACCTCTCACACCCTCATTCAGCTTCGCCAGCACCGCAGCCTGTGCCTTGTCAGCGCACGACTGCCGGGCTGAATCGCGGTGCCTCGTCCCACGCTTTATCCTCTTAACTTTTGATCCACCGGCAGGCCGCCTTTTTTCGGCCCACACAATAAGGATTTCCCGATGAGCATGCTCAAAGACCCGTCTTCGAAATACCGCGCGTTCCCGACCATTGATATCCCGGATCGCACCTGGCCCTCGAAGACCATCACCGCCGCGCCGATCTGGTGCAGTTCGGACTTGCGTGACGGCAACCAGTCGCTGATCGAGCCAATGGACGCGGTGAAGAAGCTGCGTTTCTGGAAAACCCTGGTGTCGGTGGGCGTGAAAGAAATCGAAGCGTCATTCCCGGCCGCTTCGCAAACCGACTTTGACTTCGTGCGCACCCTGATCGAAGGCAACCACATCCCGGACGACACCACCATTCAGGTGCTGACCCAGGGTCGTGAAGACTTGATCGAGCGCACCTTCGAATCCCTGCGCGGCGCGAAAAAAGCCATCGTTCACCTGTACAACGCCACCTCCCCTTCCTTCCGCCGCATTGTCTTCAACCAGGACAAGGACGGGATCAAGGAAATCGCTGTGAGCGCGGCCAAGCTGTTCGTCAAATACGCCGCCCAGCAGCCAGACACCGAGTGGACCTTCGAGTACTCGCCGGAAACCTTCAGCGCGACCGAACTGGAATTCGCCAAGGAAGTCTGCGACGCCGTGATCGAAGTGTGGAACCCGACGCCTGAGCACAAGATGATCCTCAATCTGCCGGCCACCGTCGAATGCGCCACGCCGAACATCTATGCCGACCAGATCGAATGGTTCGGCCGTCACATCAATCGTCGTGACAGCGTGATCATCAGCCTGCACACCCACAACGACCGTGGCACTGGCGTTGCGGCCACCGAACTGGGCCTGATGGCCGGCGCGGACCGTGTCGAAGGCTGCCTGTTCGGCAACGGCGAACGCACCGGTAACGTCGACCTGGTGACTGTCGCGTTGAACCTCTACACCCAGGGCGTCGACCCTGAGCTGAACTTCTCCGACATCGACGGCGTGCGCAAAGTCGTCGAAGAGTGCAACCAGCTTCCGGTGCACCCACGTCACCCGTATGTCGGCGACCTGGTTCACACCGCGTTCTCCGGCTCCCACCAGGACGCCATCCGCAAGGGATTCGCCCAGCAGAAACCGGACGCCCTGTGGGAAGTGCCGTACTTGCCGATCGACCCGGCCGACATCGGCCGCAGCTACGAGGCGGTGATTCGCGTCAACAGCCAGTCGGGCAAGGGCGGTATCGCTTACCTGCTGGAACAGGAATACGGCATCAACTTGCCGCGTCGCATGCAGATCGAATTCAGCCAGGTCGTGCAGCGTGAAACCGATCGCCTGGGCCTGGAGATGACGGCCCAGCAGATCCACGCGCTGCTTCACAGCGAGTACTTGCAGGCCAACACCCCGTACGCGCTGGTCAGCCATCGTCTGCAGGAAGAAAACGGTCACAGCGCCGTGGAAGTGGAAGTCTCCGGCCAAGGCCAGGGCGAAACCAACCTGCATTGGCGCGGCAAGGGCAACGGTGCCCTGGAAGCACTGGTGGCCGGCCTGCCGATTCCGGTGGAAATCATGGACTACAACGAACACGCCATCGGCGCGGGCACCAATGCCAAAGCGGCGGCCTACATTGAACTGCGGGTGAACGGCGAGCGTGCGGTGCACGGTGTGGGTATCGATGAAAACATCACCACTGCCAGCTTCAAGGCACTGTTCAGCGCGCTGAATCGCTCGCTGAGCCAGCCGGAAGCGAAAGCGGCGTAAGCCTTCGCTGAACTGTCAAAGGCCCCTTGGTGTGAACCTTGGGGCCTTTTTGTTTGCCTGGTGTTTTTGCGTTGTTGGTTATGGCCCCTTCGCGAGCAAGCCCGCTCCCACATTTGAACGCGTTTGACCGGACAACTCGGTCAAATGTGGGAGCGGGCTTGCTCGCGAAGGGGCCAGGTCAGCCAGCGAAGATCTCAGGTGAATTCGAAGGTATCGGCATCCAGATTCGCCGGAAACCGCGTGCGATAAGCCTGAAGGTCGGCAGCATTCAGAACCACCTGAAACACCCCATCCGCCTCCCCCGCACTGAGCAACGTCTCACCCTGGAAATCCAGCACCTGACTGTCGCCGGTATACGCGAAGCCCTTGCCATCGGTCCCGATGCGGTTCACCGCCGCCACGTAGCACAGGTTTTCAATCGCCCGCGCCGGCAGCAAACGGTTCCAGTGCAGACGCCGAGCACCCGGCCAGTTGGCGGTGTACAGCAGCAGATCGGTGTCCTGAGCGTCGCGGCTCCACACCGGAAAGCGCAGGTCGTAGCAAATCAGCGGCCGCACGCGCCAGCCCTTGAGCTCGAACTGCACCTGACGTTCACCGGGCGTGTAGTGATTGTGCTCGCCGGCCATGCGGAACAGGTGGCGCTTGTCGTAATGCAACACCTCCCCGTCCGGTCGCGCCCACAACAGGCGATTGCGGTGGCTGCCGTCAGCCGCCTGGACGATCAGGCTGCCGGTAATCACCGCGTCCAGCTTCGCTGCCTGAACGCGCAACCATTTACTGGTCGGACCGTTTTCCGCCTCGGCGAGGGTTTCCGACTCCATGGAAAAACCGGTGGTGAACATCTCCGGCAGGATAATCAGATCAGCCCCGCGAGCCTGCTCGAACAGTTGCTCGAAATGCTCCAGATTGGCCTGGCGGTCATGCCAGGCCAAGGCAGTCTGGATCAGCGCGATGTTCAGATTGGGCAGTGCACTCAGATCACGCATAGTTTTTCCGCCGCTTCACGCAGGGTCTCCTCACGTTTGGCGAAGCACAAGCGCACCAGGCGCTGGCCTTCGGGTGGGGTCTGGTAGAACACCGAGATCGGGATGCTTGCCACGCCATGTTCGCGGGTCATCCACAGCGCCATCTCGACGTCGTTGAGGTCCGGGCGGATCTGCGAGTAATCGACCAACTGGAAATAGGTACCGGTCACGCGGGTAAAACTGAAGCGCGACGGCGTCAGCAAATCGCAGAACAGGTCACGCTTGGCCTGATAGAACGCCGGCAGTTGTTCCACATGTTCCGGGTGCTCGGCCATGAAGTCGGCCAACGCATATTGCAGCGGCGTCACGCCGCAGAAACTGACGTACTGGTGCACCTTGCGCAGCTCTGCGGTGAGCGCCGGTGGCGCGACCACGTAGCCGGTTTTCCAGCCAGTGACGTGGTAGGTCTTGCCGAAGGAACTGACCACGAAGGCGCGTTGATACAGCTCTTCGTGATTGAGCACGCTGGCGTGCGGCACCCCGTCGTACACCAGGTGTTCGTAGACTTCGTCGCTGACCACATAGATGTCGCGGTCGCGGATCAACGCCGCCAATTGCTCCAGCTCGGCACGGCTGATCAGTGCGCCGCTGGGGTTGTGCGGGGTGTTGAGGATGATCATCCGCGTGCGTGGCGTAATGGCTTCGCCGAGTTTCTGGAAGTCGATGGAGAAATCGTTCAGGCCCAGTTGCACGTGCACGCAACGACCACCGGCCAGCTCCACCGAAGGCTCGTAGCTGTCGTAGGCCGGATCAAACACGATGACTTCGTCACCACTGTGGATAACTGTCTGAATCGCACAGAAGATCGCCTGGGTCGCGCCGGGGGTGACCGTTACTTCGTGATCGGCATCCACATTGACGCCGTAACTGCGAGCAATTTTCGCCGCAATCTGCTGACGCAACGCCGGCAGGCCGGTCATCGGTGAATACTGGTTGTGGCCGCTGGCAATGTGCCGACCGACCGCATCGCACAGGGCCTGCGGCGCATCGAAATCGGGAAACCCCTGGGACAGGTTCAGCGCCCCGGTTTGTGCCGCGAGCTGAGACATCTGAGTGAAGATAGTGATGCCGACATTCGGCAGCTTACTGGTGATCATCGTTGAGTCCCTGCTCTACACCCGGCTCTAACGGCGGCACGGGAGAGCCCGAGGATAGCCCATCCGACGCCCATAAAAAAAGGGCGCCATAAGCGCCCTTCTTTAACCCGATCCTGTAGGAGCGAGGCTTGCCCGCGAAAGCCACACCGCGGTACATCGGTAGACCGCGTCATCGTTCTTCGCGGGCAAGCCTCGCTCCTACGG
>NZ_JBIVBY010000008.1:0-169851 GCF_044746405.1 Pseudomonas sp. NPDC086251 | reverse complement strand
AGCGCTTGTCGCGGTGCCGGCGCCCATAAAAAAGGGCGCCTTAAGCGCCCTTTTCAACCCGATCCTGTAGGAGCGAGGCTTGCCCGCGAAAGCCACACCGCGGTACATCGGTAGACCGCGTCATCGTTCTTCGCGGGCAAGCCTTGCTCCTACGGATTCAATCAGCGCTTGTCGCGGTGCCGGCGCCCATAAAAAAGGGCGCCTTAAGCGCCCTTTTCAACCCGATCCTGTAGGAGCGAGGCTTGCCCGCGAAAGCCACAACGCGGTACATCGGTAGACCGCGTTATCGTTCTTCGCGGGCAAGCCTTGCTCCTACGGATTCAATCAGCGCTTGTCGCGGCGCTTTTTGTCGGCTTTTTTGTTGTGCGACATCATCCGACGCTTCTTGTTGACCTGGCGATCGGTGAGCGAGTTCTTGTTGCCTTCGTACGGGTTCTCGCCGCCCTTGAACTCGATGCGGATCGGCGTACCGACCAGTTTCAAGACACGGCGATACGTGTTTTCCAGGTAACGCACGTAAGACTTCGGCACCTTCTCGATCTGGTTACCGTGAATCACGATGATCGGCGGGTTAGCGCCACCCAAGTGGGCGTAACGCAGCTTGATCCGGCGGTTGTTGACCATCGGCGGCGCGTGCTCACCCACCGCGTCTTCCAGAATTGTGGTCAGACGGTTGGTTGGCCAGCGGGTGACCGCAGACTTGAACGAGTTCTGTACGGAGGCGTAGAGGTTGCCCACGCCTGTACCGTGAAGGGCCGAGATGAAGTGAATGTCGGCGTAGTCAACGAAGAACAGTCGACGTTGCAGCTCGACCTTCACGAAGTCGCGCTCGCTCGGCGTCATGCCGTCCCACTTGTTGATCGCGATCACCAACGCACGACCCGACTCAATGGCGAAGCCCAGCAGGTTGAGGTCGTGATCGACCACGCCTTCGCGGGCGTCCATCACAAAGATCACCACGTTGGCGTCTTTGATCGCCTGCAAGGTTTTGACCACGGAGAATTTTTCGACTTCTTCGTGGATCTTGCCGCGCTTGCGCACACCGGCGGTGTCGATCAGCGTGTACTTCTCGTCGTTACGCTCGAACGGGATGTAGATACTGTCGCGGGTGGTGCCGGGCTCGTCATAGACGATAACCCGGTCTTCACCGAGCATGCGGTTGACCAGGGTCGACTTGCCAACGTTCGGGCGGCCGATGATCGCGATCTTGATCCCGTCTTTTTCGCTAGGGCCAGGAATGCGCTTGGCTTCCTCGCCTTCGGCAACGATCTCTTCCTCGCCTTCTTCCAGCTCGTCATCGTCTTTCGGGAAGTCGCTCAGGGCGATTTCCAGCATCTGGGTGATGCCACGACCATGCGCACCGGCGATCGGGATCGCGTGGCCCATGCCCAACGGGGCGAACTCGGCGCGGGCCATTTCAGGGTCGATGTTGTCGACCTTGTTGGCCACCACGTAGGAACGCTTGTTACGTTTGCGCAAATGCTCGGCGATCATCTGGTCGGCGGCGGTAAAACCGGCCTTGGCATCTACCAGGAACAGAACGACATCCGCTTCTTCAATGGCCAGCAGCGACTGCTCGGCCATTTTTTCGTCCATACCGTGCTCGTCACCGGAGATACCGCCGGTGTCGACCAGAATGTAGGAACGCCCTTGCCACTTGGCCTCACCGTATTGGCGATCACGGGTCAGACCGGACAAGTCGCCGACGATGGCGTCACGCGTCCTGTCAGGCGGTTGAACAAGGTGGACTTGCCGACGTTCGGTCGGCCCACCAGGGCGATTACGGGAACCATGCGGCTCTCCACTTCGTTATTTCAGAAAATACAAAAGCCGCTGCGAGGCAGCGGCTGGTGCTCGGGGCAACACTGCGCGCTTGTCTGTGGGAGCGAGCCTGCTCGCGATAAACGCAAAGGCACCGCGTTCATTCAGGACGCAAACGTTATCGTTGACGTCCATCGCGAGCAGGCTCGCTCCCACATTCATACCCACAAGTGAAGCAGCCTGGGGTGGTTAACCCCAAGCATAGTCAAACCTTTACTTGATGGTCAGGGCTTCCAGTTTGCCGCTGTTGCCATACAGATAAATCGTCTCACCCACCACCAGCGGACGGGCACGCAGGCCGTCGCTGTCGATACGTTCGCGGCCGACGAAACGACCGTCAACCTGGCTCAGCAGGTGCAGGTAGCCTTCCATATCGCCGACTGCAACGTAGCTGGAGAACACTTCCGGAGCCGACAATTGACGGCGGGCCAGCGAATCGTTGCTCCACAAGGCTGTGGTGGAACGTTCGTCGACGCCTTCAACAGTGCCCGAAGACAAGCTCACGTAGACGCTGCCAAAACCTTGGGCGACGCCGGCATAACTGGACGCATCACGCTGCCAGAGCTGACGACCGCTTTGCAGGTCCAGTGCCGCAACGCGACCCTGGTAGCTGGCGACGTACAGCGTTTCGCCGGACAGCAGCAGGCCACCGTCGATATCGACAACGCGCTCCAGTTCCGAACGACCTTGTGGAATCGCTACGCGTTGTTCCCACACCGGCACGCCGTTGGTGATATCCAGAGCAACCACTTTACCGGTCGACAGGCCAGCCACCGCGAGGCGGTTGGTGACGATCGGCGCACTGGTGCCGCGCAGGGTCAGGACTGCAGGAGTGCTGTCGTACAACCAGCGCTGGTTGCCGGTCGCGGCATCCAGACCGATCAGACGGTCATCCTGAGTCTGAACCACCACCACGTCACCGTTGTTGGCCGGCGGTGCAAGCACTTCGCTGGACACGCGAGCGCGCCATTTCTCTTCACCGTTGATGGAGTCCAGCGCAACGATTTCGCCCTTGGTCGTACCGATCAGGAGCAGACCGTAACCGACGCCAACGGCACCGGAAACAGGCAGATCGAGATCTTTCTTCCATTTGACGTCGCCGTTGCTGCGATCCATCGACATCACCACGCCGGTGACGTCGGCGGCATAGATGGTATCGCCCTCGATCGCCGGAACCAGCATGTTGTACGTTTCGCCCTGACCGTCACCGATCGAACGACTCCACTGCTTTTGCAAAACCACTTCTTCTTTGAAGTCGGTCAACTCGGCCGGTGGCAATTCCTTTTTGCTGTTGCTGCTGCAACCCGCGGCCAATATGGCCAGAGCCAGCAATGCTGCATGTTTCCAACGAATCACGTCACGCATCCCCTTTGGCCAGGTCGTCCAGCTTGATTTGAAGGCCACCGACCGCCGCTTCATCCGACAGCGCGGCCTTGGCTTTTTGATACGCCGTGTTCGCTTCGTCGGTACGACCCAACTGCACCAGCAGGTCGCCTTTGAGTTCTTCGCGAGTGGCCAGGAACGCCGTGTCGGCATCGCCTTCGAGCAGTTTCAGGGCTTCATCGGCCTTGTTCTGCGCGGCCAGTACCTGCGCCAGACGCTGACGGGCAATTTCGCCCAGCGCCGGGTTGGCCGGCTTGGCCACGATGGCTTTCAGCTCGGTGCCGGCGTCATCCAGCTTGCCGCTGTCGACCGCGACTTTCGCCACGAACAGGCTGCCGTATTGCGCATAGGCAGTACCGCCGAACTCGCTGTTGAGCTTGCCGGCCAAGTCCGCAACACGGGCCGCATCTGGCTTGCCGTCAGGCGTCAGCGTGGTTTCCAGCAGTTGCTGATAGAGCATCGAGGCGCCTTGCGACTGATTGCTCTGATACTTGTGAAAGGCCTGCCAGCCGAACACGATGACCAGCGCCAACAGGCCACCAGTAACCAGGGGCTTGCCGTTGCGTGTCCACCAGTCCTTCAAATCCGACAGCTGTTCGTCTTCGGTACTCGACACCCCAATACTCCTTAATCGCTAAATCGGCTGTTTGACAGCTTCAACCCTGCACGACGCAGGTGGCCAGGTGTGCAGCAAGCGCATCCCAGGCAATGCTTTGTTGTTCGCCCTGGCCACGCAGGGGTTTGAAACCTACCACTTGCTGGGCCATTTCGTCGTCACCGAGGATCAGTGCGTACAGCGCACCGCTCTTGTCGGCTTTCTTGAATTGGCTTTTGAAGCTGCCGGCGCCCGCATTGACTTGCAGGCGCAGGTTGGGCAATTGATCACGCACACGCTCACTCAGGGCCAGACCGGCGAGCTCGGCGGCTTCACCAAAGGCACAGAGGTAGACGTCGACCTGACGGGAAATCTCTTCCGGGATCTGCTCCAGGGTTTCCAGCAGCAGCACCAGCCGCTCGATACCCATGGCGAAACCAACGCCGGGGGTCGGCTTGCCGCCCATCTGCTCCACCAGACCGTCGTAACGACCGCCGGCACACACGGTGCCTTGGGCGCCCAACTTGTCGGTGACCCATTCGAAAACGGTCTTGCTGTAGTAATCCAGCCCGCGAACCAGCTTCGGGTTGATCACGTAAGGAATGCCGGCAGCGTCCAGGCGAGCCTTGAGGCCCTCGAAGTGCACGCGGGATTCTTCGTCGAGGTAGTCGGCCATTTTCGGCGCATCGACCAGGACCGCTTGAGTGTCGGCGTTCTTGGTGTCCAGAACCCGCAGCGGGTTGGTCTTCAGACGGCGCTGGCTGTCTTCGTCGAGCTTGTCCAGGTGCGCCGAGAGAAACTCGACCAGCGCGTCGCGATAACGACCGCGGGATTCGCTGGTGCCCAGGCTGTTGAGTTCGAGCTTGACCGCATCACGGATGCCCAGCTCGCCCCACAGGCGCCAGGTCAGCACGATCAGCTCGGCGTCGATGTCCGGACCGTCGAGGTTGAACACTTCGCAACCGATCTGGTGGAACTGGCGATAACGGCCTTTCTGCGGGCGCTCGTGGCGGAACATCGGGCCGATGTACCAGAGTTTCTGCACCTGGCCACCGCCAGTGATGCCGTGCTCAAGCACCGCACGCACGCAGGCCGCTGTGCCTTCAGGGCGCAGGGTCAGGGAATCGCCGTTGCGGTCGTCGAAGGTGTACATCTCTTTTTCGACGATGTCGGTCACTTCACCGATGGAGCGCTTGAACAGCTCGGTGAATTCAACGATCGGCATGCGGATCTGCTTGTAACCGTAGTTATCCAGCAGACGCGATACAGTGCCTTCGAAATGACGCCACAGGGGAGTCTGCTCGGGCAGGATGTCGTTCATGCCACGTATGGCTTGCAGAGACTTGCTCACTATAAATCCTTAAATTCGTTCGATCAGCCGCGGGCGATGACTGCCGCGTCGGCTTCGACCTTTTCGGCCGCTTTCTGGCGGATCAAGCGTTCAAGCTCATCCACCAGATTGTCATTCGTCAGTTTCTGCGACGGCTTGCCGTCGATGTAAATCAGGTTTGGCGTGCCGCCGGTCAAGCCGATATGGGCTTCCTTGGCTTCGCCCGGCCCGTTGACCACGCAACCGATGACCGCGACATCCAACGGCACCAGCAGGTCTTCGAGGCGCCCTTCCAGTTCGTTCATGGTTTTGACCACATCGAAGTTCTGCCGCGAGCAGCTCGGGCAGGCGATGAAGTTGATACCACGGGAACGCAGGTGCAGGGATTTGAGAATGTCGTAGCCGACTTTCACTTCCTCGACCGGGTCGGCCGCCAACGAGATGCGAATAGTATCGCCAATCCCTTCGGCGAGCAGCATACCGAGGCCCACGGCGGATTTCACTGTGCCTGAACGCAAACCACCGGCTTCGGTGATGCCCAAGTGCAGCGGCTGGACGATTTCCTTGGCCAGCAAGCGGTAAGCGGCGACGGCCATGAACACGTCGGAAGCTTTCACGCTGACCTTGAAGTCCTGGAAGTTCAGACGTTCAAGGTGCTCGACGTGACGCAAGGCGGACTCGACCAGCGCGGCCGGGGTCGGCTCGCCGTATTTCTTTTGCAGGTCTTTTTCCAGGGAACCGGCGTTGACGCCGATGCGGATAGGGATCCCGCGATCACGGGCGGCATCGACAACCGCACGTACGCGGTCTTCACGACCGATGTTGCCCGGGTTGATCCGCAGGCAGTCGACGCCCAGTTCGGCCACACGCAAGGCGATCTTGTAGTCGAAATGGATGTCGGCAACCAACGGCACCTTAACCAGTTTCTTGATTTTGCCGAAGGCTTCGGCGGCGTCCATGTCCGGCACGGAAATCCGCACGATATCGACACCAGCAGCTTCCAGACGGTTGATCTGGGCCACGGTGGCGGCCACGTCATTGGTGTCGCTGTTGGTCATGCTCTGCACAGCGATAGGCGCATCGCCGCCAACAGGCACGTTACCGACCCAGATCTTGCGAGATTCGCGACGTTTGATTGGAGATTCGCCGTGCATGACTTATTGACCCAACTTCAGGCGAGCAGTCTCGCCACTGGTGAACGGAGCGACATCGACTACCTGACCGTTGTAGCTCACCTGCGCGCCACGGGCGAAGCCCAGACGCACGGAGAACGGCGGTTTGCCGCTGACGGATACGTTTTCGCCTTTGCGCTTGAGACCGCTCAACAGCACTTTGCCGCTGCCGTCGGTCACTTGCGTCCAGCAATCAGCCGTGAACTGCAGTTGCACCTGGCCTTGGCCGGCCACCGGTGCCGCTGCTGCTGGGGCGGGAATGGTCGGAACCGGAGCGGTCACCGTCGCTGGCGGCGCTACTGGCGCCGGTGTGGCTGGCGTGGCAACAACGGGCGCCGCGCTGTGCGTCGGGGCAGCAGGCGCTGGGGCAGTGCTGTGCGTCGGGGCAGCGGGTGCAGTCGGAGCAGCAGCAGGCGCGGTGGCTTCAGCTTCGGCCGGTGCTTCAGTGGCGTTCTCGGCTTGCGGCAATGCCAGTGACGTCGAGCCTTCAGCCTGACCTTCCGCGACAGCCTGGTCTTCCGGCTCGTCCAGCGGATGGATCTGGGTGGTGCCGTCGGCGCCTTCGACTTCTACGTGTTCCGGGCTCAGGCTGATCGGGTCTTTGCTGCGTGATGAGGTTTGATCCTGCCACCAGACAAAACCACCGCCAATCACCGCGATCAGCAACAGCAGGCTGACAATTCGCAAAATGGTGTGGGAAACCCGAACCGGCTCTTCGATGCGACCCAGGCTATGAACGTTGCTGCCCTGGGAATCGGTGCCGGTGGATTGGTCGAACTGCTGGACCAGAACGGTCTGGTCCATGCCAAGCAATTTGGCGTACGCGCGAATATAACCGCGGGCGAAGGTATGCCCAGGCAGCTTGTCGAAAGCGCCGGCTTCCAGATTGCTCAGGGAATTGACGGTGAGGTTGAGCTTGAGGGCCACTTCGGCCAGCGACCAGCCATTGCTTTCGCGGGCCTGGCGCAATGTCTCACCGGGGTTTACGCGATTCGCTGCTACAACTTCGGGATGCGCCGCTTTCATCATTGCTCCGACAGGTATTGCTGATATTCCGGCGTACCGGGATAGAGTCGTTTTAGTTGCAGGCCAAAACTGGCGGCCTTGTCGCGATCTTCAAACACTTTTGCCAGCCGAACGCCGAGCAATAGACTACGTGCATTTTGTTCGGTGAGCAGGCTAAAACGGTCGTAATAGTCACGCGCGGGCACATAATGCCTGTCTTCGAAGGACAACTCAGCCATTTCGAGCAATGCACGGGGCTGTTGGCGATTCAGACGCAGGGCTTTTTCCAGTTGCTGCCGGGCCAGATCACGCTGACCAAGCTTCGAAGCGGTCATGCCAAGGTTTTCGAACACTCGCGAACGCTCAGGATACAGGGTATCGGCGGCGGCCTGTTCGAAGCGCTCGTAAGCCTCTTTGTAACGTTTTTCTTCGTAGAGAAAACTACCGTAGTTGTTGAGGATTCGCGCATCGGCGGGACGAGAGGACAGCGCCTTGCGAAAATGCTGGTCTGCCAGCTCCGGCTCCATCTCGGCCTGGAACACCAAGCCCAACGCCGCGTTGGCGTCCGGATCGGATTCATCCAGGTCCAAAGCTTTCTTCAACGGCACTTTTGCCCGTTCAGTCATGCCTTGCTGCAAGTACCCCAGGCCCAATTGCACGTAAGCGGCACGCGCTTCATCACGGCCCTTGCTGGTCTTCATCGGGTTGAAATCGCCCGACAGGACACAACCAGTACAGAGACTGGCCCACAGCAACAGCAGCGCGAAGCGCAGGGACATAGAGATCCTCTCTTAATTATTGTTCGCAGCGTTCAGTGCGATATCGTTTTCGGCGCTCAACTCGCGCACGGCGATATAACGTTCGCTGCGACGGGTGCGATCCAGCACCTGCCCTACCAATTGGCCACACGCGGCATCGATGTCTTCACCGCGGGTGGTGCGCACGGTGACATTGAAGCCGGCATGGTGAAGCTGATCCTGAAAACGGCGAATCGCGTTATTGCTCGGACGCTCGTAACCGGAATGCGGGAACGGGTTGAACGGGATCAGGTTGATCTTGCACGGGATGTTCTTGAGCAACTCGATCATCTCGACCGCGTGTTCAACCTTGTCGTTGATGTCCTTGAGCAAGGTGTACTCGATGGTCAGCACGCGCTTCTCGCCCAGGGACGACATGTAGCGCTGGCACGACTCGAGCAGCATCTTAAGCGGGTATTTCTTGTTGATCGGCACCAATTGGTTACGCAATGCGTCATTCGGTGCGTGCAGCGACAACGCCAGGGAGACGTCGATGTGCTTGGACAGCTCATCGATCATCGGCACCACGCCCGAAGTGGACAGGGTTACGCGGCGCTTGGAAATCCCGTAGCCCAGGTCATCCATCATCAGATGCATGGCGGCCACGACGTTGTCGAAGTTCAGCAGCGGCTCGCCCATGCCCATCATCACCACGTTGGTGATGGCACGGTCGGCGGTCGCCGGGATGCTGCCGAACGATTTATTGGCAATCCACACCTGGCCGATCACTTCGGCGGCGGTGAGGTTGCTGTTGAAACCTTGCTTGCCGGTGGAGCAGAAACTGCAATCCAGGGCACAGCCTGCCTGGGACGAAACGCACAGCGTGCCGCGTTTGCCCTGGGGAATGTACACGGTCTCGACGCAGCTGCCGGACGCCACACGCACCACCCACTTACGAGTGCCGTCGGTGGAGATGTCCTCGCTGACCACTTCGGGACCACGCACTTCGGCAATGGCCTTGAGCTTGTCGCGCAGGGCCTTGCTGACGTTCGTCATGGCGTCGAAATCATCGACGCCAAGGTGGTGAATCCATTTCATTACCTGACCGGCACGGAAACGCTTCTCCCCGATTGAGTCGAAGAATTTTTCCATTTCCAGCTGAGTCAGACCCAGCAGGTTAGTTTTAACAGTCGATGTAGTCATGGATTCACCTTCACTCTTAAGCCAATGCTTAGCGAGTGGTTACTTCAGTAGCTGCGAAGAAGTACGAGATTTCGCGAGCAGCAGCGGCTTCGGAGTCCGAACCGTGTACAGCGTTGGCGTCGATGGAATCAGCGAAGTCAGCGCGGATGGTGCCGGCAGCAGCTTCTTTAGGGTTGGTAGCGCCCATCAGCTCACGGTTCAGAGCGATAGCGTTTTCGCCTTCCAGAACCTGAACGACAACCGGACCGGAGATCATGAAAGCAACCAGGTCGCCGAAGAAACCACGAGCGCTGTGCTCAGCGTAGAAGCCTTCAGCTTCAGCTTTGGACAGTTGCTTCAGTTTCGAAGCTACAACGCGCAGGCCAGCTTTTTCGAAACGAGTGGTGATCTCGCCGATAACGTTTTTTGCAACAGCGTCAGGCTTGATGATGGAGAAAGTACGTTGAACAGCCATGGTGTAACTCCAGAAACGGTAATTTGTGAAAAATTAAACCCGCGAATTATACGCGGGTTCTTGGGTATTGCCTAACTGCGTACGGTGCAGACTCAGTCTGCTTCTTCGATCCAGGCGGCCTGAATGGCTTCAAGCACCTTCTCGCCACCGCGTGTCGGATCATCACTGAACTCCGGCAATGCCAGCACCCATTTGTGCAGATCGACGAAGTTCACGTAACGCGGGTCCACTTCCGGCTTGGATTCAGCCAGCTGGATCGCGATTTCCAGCACATCAACCCATTTCAGACTCATGTCGGTTCCCTTGAATCAGTGCGGCGCTTCGGCGGCATGGTTGAGCGAGTACTTCGGAATTTCGACGGTCAGGTCTTCAGTCCCGACGATCGCCTGACAGCCTAGACGCGATTGCGCTTCCAGACCCCAGGCCCGATCAAGAAAATCTTCTTCCAGTTCGTCGGCTTCTTCCAGCGAGTCAAAGCCTTCACGAATGATGCAATGACAGGTGGTGCAGGCACAAACGCCGCCACAGGCGCTTTCCATCTCGATATGGTGCTCGTGGGCCAGTTCGAGAATGGAGGTACCAGGCTCGGCCTCCACCACCATGCCGTCCGGGCAAAACTTATCGTGTGGCAGAAAAATGACCTGCGGCATCAGTTATCCTCGATTTCATTCAGGTTGCGCCCCGCCAGAGCGGCTTTCACCGTCGAGTCCAGGCGGCGGGCAGCAAAGGCATCGGTCACTTGCGACAGACGCTTGGTCTGCTGCTCGATGGCGTAACCATCGGTACCTTTCATCAGTTCGCTCAGTTCCTGCATCTGCAGTTCGATGACCATGCGTTCTTCGGCGTCGAGCAAGCGCTCGCCGTCGGCATCGAGGGCGCCCTGCACCGCTTCGAGCAGGCGCTGGGCATCGACCTGCTGCTCACGCAGTACGCGGGCGACTTTGTCGTCGTTGGCATGCTGGAACGAATCCTTGAGCATCTTGGCGATTTCGCCGTCGGTCAGGCCGTACGACGGCTTGACCTGGATGCTGGCCTCGACGCCCGAACCCAGCTCACGAGCCGAAACGCTGAGCAGACCGTCGGCATCGACCTGGAAGGTCACGCGAATCTTCGCCGCACCGGCGACCATCGCCGGGATGCCACGCAATTCGAAGCGCGCCAGGGAGCGGCAGTCGCTGATCAGCTCGCGCTCGCCCTGCAATACGTGGATCGCCATGGCCGACTGGCCATCTTTATAGGTGGTGAAGTCCTGGGCGCGAGCGACGGGAATGGTGGTGTTACGCGGAATCACCTTCTCCATCAGACCGCCCATGGTTTCCAGCCCCAGGGACAACGGAATCACATCCAGCAACAGCAGCTCGCCGCCGTCGCGCTTGTTGCCAGCCAGCGTATCTGCCTGAATCGCGGCACCGATGGCCACCACTTGATCCGGATCGATTTCAGTCAGCGGTTCACGGCCGAAGGCTTCGGCGACTGCTTCGCGAACGCGAGGAACGCGAGTCGAACCGCCAACCATGACCACGGCGTGCACTTCTTCCAGTTCGACACCGGAATCACGCACAGCGCGGCGGCAGGCTTTCAGGCTGCGGGCAACCATCGGCTCGATCAGCGCATTAAAGGCTTCGCGGGTCAGCTCGGCTTTCCAGTCGCCGTAAGCGACTTCAACCGCAGACGCCGTCGTCAGGGCTTCTTTGGCCGCACACGCGGTTTGCAGCAAATTACGTTGCGCCCCCGGATCGAGGTCAGCCGACAAACCGGCGCTCTCGATGATCCAGCCCGCGATCGCGTGGTCAAAGTCATCGCCGCCCAGGGCGCTGTCGCCACCGGTAGCCAGAACTTCGAAGACACCGCCGGTCAGGCGCAGAATCGAAATATCGAAAGTACCGCCGCCCAGGTCATAAATGGCGACCAGGCCTTCGGCATGCTGATCCAGACCGTACGCCACGGCGGCAGCCGTTGGCTCATTGAGCAAACGCAGCACGTTCAGACCGGCCAGCTTAGCCGCATCCTTGGTGGCTTGACGCTGAGCATCGTCGAAATAGGCCGGAACAGTGATCACCGCACCCACCAGCTCACCACCCAATGTCGCTTCGGCGCGCTGACGCAGCACCTTGAGGATATCGGCGGAGACTTCGACCGGGCTTTTCGGGCCCTGGATCGTTTCGATGAACGGCATGTGCGACTCGCCGCCGACAAAGCGGTACGGCAGTTGATCGCCCAATTGCTTGACGTCGGACAGACCACGACCCATCAAGCGCTTGACCGACAGCACGGTGTTCAAGGGATCGGTGGCGGCCGCCAGCTTGGCCGACTCGCCGACTTCGACGCGATCGGCGTGGTAGCGCACGGCGGACGGCAGGATAACCTGCCCGTCAGCGTCGGCCAGAGGCTCGGAAAGACCACTGCGCAACGCAGCGACCAGCGAATTGGTAGTGCCCAAGTCGATCCCCACAGCCAGACGACGCTGGTGCGGTTGAGGACTTTGGCCGGGTTCGGCGATCTGCAGTAGGGCCATCGTAATCAGGACTTATCTGTATATCAGGCGTGCGACCGGAGCGGCACTGGGTTAATCGTCGAGGCGCTCTTCTAACTGGCGCACTTCGTAGGTGAGCTTGTCGAGGAACTGCATGCGCCGCATCAGGCGTTCGGCCTGTTCACGTTGCGCTGCATCATCCCAACAGGCTGCGAAGCTTTCGTTCAGTTCATCCTGAGCTTTCTTCAGGCGACGCTTGAACACTGCAACACCGGCCAGGTCGGCACTGTCTTGCAGGTCTTCGAGCTCTTCACGCAGCTCCATCTGCTGCAGAAGAAACTCCGGATCATGCACCGTGACCTCCAGCGGCAGCTCGCCACCACCCAGCGCGAGCAAATATCGCGCGCGTTTCGGGGGACTTTTGAGCGTCTGGTAGGCCTCGTTGAGGCTCGCGGATTGCTCTAGCGCCAGCCGCTGCTCACGCTCGGAAGCGTCTGCAAAGCGGTCCGGATGAACACCGCGCGCCAACTCACGGTAGCGCGTGGCCAGCTGATCGAGATCCAGACGGAAGCTCGGTTTCAGCTCAAATAAAGCGAAATGACAAGGAGTACCCACGAGCAGCCTCAGATGTTGAAGCTTTCGCCGCAGCCACATTCACCGCGCACGTTGGGATTGTTGAACTTGAAGCCTTCGTTCAACCCTTCCTTGACGAAATCGAGTTCGGTGCCGTCCAGGTAGGCCAGGCTTTTCGGGTCGATGATCACTTTCTCGCCGTGACTTTCGAACACCTGATCCTCTGCAACCACCTCGTCGACAAACTCCAGCACGTAGGCAAGGCCGGAACAGCCTGTGGTGCGGACACCCAGACGAATCCCTTCACCTTTGCCGCGCCCGTTGAGGGAGCGTCGCACGTGTTGAGCAGCCGCTTCTGTCATGCTGATAGCCATCGGTGACTCCTTACTCGTCGCCAAATCTTGAAAGTCAGATCAAGCCTTTCTTCTGCTTGTAGTCGCGAACGGCCGCTTTGATAGCGTCTTCAGCAAGTACGGAGCAGTGAATTTTTACTGGCGGCAGGGCCAGTTCTTCGGCCAGCTGAGTGTTTTTGATGGTCTCTGCTTCATCCAGAGTCTTGCCTTTCATCCACTCGGTCGCCAGGGAACTGGAGGCGATAGCCGAACCGCAACCATAGGTCTTGAACTTGGCATCTTCGATGATGCCTTGCTCGTTGACCTTGATCTGCAGGCGCATCACGTCGCCGCACGCCGGAGCGCCGACCATGCCGGTGCCGACATCAGGGTCTTCCGCGTCCATCTTGCCGACGTTGCGCGGGTTTTCGTAGTGGTCGATGACCTTTTCGCTGTAAGCCATGATTCTTAATCCTCACTCATCAGAGAGTCGCTCTTGAGCCCTGAAACCCGGGTTTACAGGGCCGGTTTGCGGCGACTTGAAATCAGTGTGCCGCCCACTCGATCTTCGAAATGTCGACACCGTCTTTGTACATATCCCACAGCGGCGACAAGGTGCGCAGCTTGGTAACGGCCTCGCAGACTTTCTGCGCGGCGTAGTCGATTTCTTCTTCGGTAGTGAAACGGCCGAAGGTGAAGCGAATCGAGCTGTGTGCCAGTTCGTCGTTGCGGCCCAGGGCGCGCAGTACGTACGAAGGCTCAAGGGATGCCGAGGTGCAGGCCGAACCGGACGAAACCGCCAGGTCCTTGAGCGCCATGATCAGCGACTCGCCTTCGACATAGTTGAAGCTCAGGTTCAGGTTGTGCGGTACGCGGGCCGTCATGCTGCCGTTGATGTACAGCTCTTCCAGGCCTTCGACCTGTTTGAAGAAACGGTCGCTCAAGGCTTTGATGCGCACGTTTTCGGCAGCCATGTCTTCCTTGGCCACACGGAAAGCTTCGCCCATGCCGACGATCTGGTGGGTCGCCAGGGTGCCGGAACGCATGCCACGTTCGTGACCGCCGCCGTGCATGGTCGCTTCGATGCGAACACGCGGCTTGCGGCTGACGTACAGTGCGCCGATGCCTTTAGGGCCATAGGTTTTGTGGGCGGAGAACGACATCATGTCGACTTTCAGCTTCGACAGGTCGATGTCGACCTTGCCGGTGGACTGAGCGGCGTCAACGTGGAACAGGATGCCCTTGGAGCGGGTCAGCTCGCCGATGGCTTCGATGTCGTTGATGGTGCCGATTTCGTTGTTCACGTGCATGACCGATACCAGGATGGTGTCGTCACGCAGGGCAGCTTCGATCATGGCCGGGGTTACCAGGCCATCGGTCTGAGGCTCGAGGTAGGTCACTTCGAAGCCTTCACGCTCCAGTTGGCGCATGGTGTCGAGGACAGCCTTGTGCTCAATCTTGGTGGTGATCAGGTGCTTGCCCTTGGTGGCATAGAAATGCGCCGCACCCTTGATTGCCAGGTTGTCGGACTCGGTGGCACCGGAGGTCCAGACGATTTCACGCGGGTCGGCGTTGACCAGGTCAGCGACCTGACGACGGGCGTTTTCGACGGACTCTTCAGCTTTCCAGCCGAACACGTGGGAACGGGACGCCGGGTTACCGAAGTTTCCGTCGACCAGCAGGCATTCACTCATCTTTTGCGCGACACGCGGATCAACCGGGGTGGTCGCAGAGTAATCAAGGTAAATCGGCAATTTCATGGACTATCTCCTAAATCAGGCTGGCTGGCGTGCCGCTTAGCTCTTCGGCTGTCATTCGACGGCGGACGCTTCAATCTTGTCCAGGCGTGGCGCCTTGCTGTTGCAACGGCGCTGATCCTGACGCTGGGCTACTTCTTGTACCTCACGGCGAGTGACAAGGTCAGCCAAGCTGATACCGCTCAGAAATTCGTGAATCTGCAGGCTCAGATCGCACCACAAGTGGTGGGTCAGACAGGTATCGCCCTGATGGCAATCACCTTGGCCCTGGCATTTGGTTGCATCGACCGATTCGTTTACCGCATCGATCACCTGGGCGACCTGGATGCCCTGCATGTCGCGGGACAGTTGGTAACCACCGCCCGGACCGCGGACGCTGGACACCAGATTGCTGCGGCGCAATTTGGCGAAGAGCTGTTCGAGGTAGGACAGGGAGATGCCTTGGCGCTCGGAGATATCGGCCAGGGACACCGGCCCGTGCTGCGCGTGCAACGCCAGGTCAAGCATGGCGGTCACGGCGTATCGGCCTTTTGTAGTCAGTCGCATGGACAATTACCACGGAGTTCGGAATGGGGCGAGTATGCAATTCCCGAGTATTTAAGTCAACTATAAGACCTAGTACTTTAGTCAGGATTACCCGCAAAAGAGCGCGCGCATCATAGCAAAGGCTGGCGGCGTACAGCCAGCAATTGCGCATTATCGTTCTTCGCGGGCAAGCCTCGCTCCTACAGGGGCGGCGCCGATCCTGTAGGAGCGAGGCTCGCCCGCGAAGAATCCAACACGGTTTAGCTAGCCTGACTCTAATCCTTGTCCTTCACACAGGCGAAGTCTTCTTCGCGCAGTTCAGGCAGATCTTTCGCACAGTAATTACTGCCCAGATCCTTCAACGCTCCGCACATCCCCTCCAGACGCCCATCGACCGCCTGCAGGTGGTCGAGCAACTGATTGATGGCACGAGCCACCGGGTCAGGCATGTCTTCAGTCACGCCGTAGGCATCAAAACCAATCTTCTCGGCCATAGCCTTGCGCCTGGCATCCTGTTCTTCGTCGGATTTGACGATGATCCGCCCCGGAATCCCAACCACGGTCGCCCCCGGAGGCACTTCCTTGGTCACGACAGCATTGGAACCCACCTTGGCACCGGCACCGACGGTGAAGGGCCCGAGCACCTTCGCGCCCGCCCCGACCACGACGCCATCACCCAAAGTCGGATGACGCTTACCCTTGTTCCAGCTGGTGCCGCCCAGAGTCACGCCTTGGTAAATAGTAACGTCGTCGCCGATCTCGGCGGTTTCACCGATGACGATGCCCATGCCATGGTCAATAAAGAAGCGCCGACCGACCTTGGCCCCCGGATGGATCTCGATCCCGGTCAACCAGCGACCGAAGTTCGACACCAGGCGCGCCAGCCACTTCCAGCCCATGCCCCACAACGCCGACGACAGACGGTGGATCCAGATGGCGTGCATGCCCGGGTAGCAAGTCAGGACTTCAAAAGCGTTACGTGCCGCCGGGTCACGATGGAAAACACTCTGGATATCTTCACGCAAACGCTCGAACATCATTAATCCTTCCGCTTTAGAAGCTCACCACGGGCCGCTTTCTGGGTTTCCGTGAGGATGCCACGCAATATATTCATTTCCGCCCGGCTGACCGAGCTTCGTCCGTACAACCGACGCAGGCGCGCCATCAAGTGCCGTGGCTTTTCCGGGTCGAGGAATTCGATGGCCACCAGGGTTTGCTCCAGGTGCTCATAGAATCGCTCCAGCTCATCCATGGTCGCCAGCTCAGCGCTTTTGACGGAGGCCACTTCTTCCTTCTCGACCTTGCTCGGCTGCCCTTGGGCCGCCAGCCAGGACATGCGCACTTCATAACTCAACACCTGCACCGCCGCCCCAAGGTTCAGCGAACTGAACTCAGGGTCTGATGGGATGTGCACGTGATAATGACATCGCTGCAGCTCTTCATTGGTCAGGCCGGAATCTTCACGACCGAACACCAAGGCAATCTCGGCGCCCTGCGCAGCTTCCTCGACCACTTTCGTGCCGCATTCGCGGGGGTCAAGCAGCGGCCAGGGAATGCGCCGGTCACGGGCGCTGGTGCCGAGCACCAGATTGCAGCCGACCAAGGCATCTTCCAAGGTGGCGACGACTTGCGCGTTTTCAAGGATGTCCCCGGCGCCGGACGCACGTGCATCGGCTTCGTGGTGCGGGAACAACCGCGGTTCGACCAGCACCAGCCGCGACAGGCCCATGTTCTTCATGGCACGCGCAGCACCGCCGATATTGCCGGGATGGCTGGTATTGACCAGGACGACACGAATGTTTTGCAGCACGGGAGGCGTTCTCGAACACATTAATGGGGAGCAGAATCTTACAGCTCAACCTACCGTTAAGCTATGAAAGCGAACACCGACCTTCTCCTGTAGAAACTTTCTGATAGAATGCCCGGCTTTCTTTAACAACCTTAGGTGACACATCCATGCAGCCCATGCTGAATATCGCGCTGCGCGCCGCCCGCAGCGCCAGTGAATTGATCTTCCGCTCCATCGAGCGCCTGGATACCATCAAGGTCGACGAAAAAGACGCCAAGGATTACGTATCCGAGGTGGATCGCGCCGCTGAGCAAAAAATCATCGACGCGCTGCGCAAGGCTTACCCGAACCACTCGATCCTCGGTGAAGAAACCGGCATGCACGCTGGTAGCGGCATCGAAGGCGAAGAGTACCTGTGGATCATCGATCCGCTGGACGGCACCACCAACTTCCTGCGCGGCATTCCTCACTTCGCTGTCAGCATCGCCTGCAAATACCGCGGTCGCCTGGAACACGCTGTTGTTCTGGACCCGGTTCGCCAGGAAGAATTCACCGCCAGCCGTGGTCGCGGTGCTCAACTGAACGGTCGTCGCCTGCGCGTCAGCGGCCGCACCAGCCTGGACGGCGCCCTGCTGGGTACCGGCTTCCCGTTCCGTGACGACCAGATGGACAACCTCGACAACTACCTGGGCATGTTCCGCGCCCTGGTTGGCCAGACTGCCGGCATCCGTCGCGCTGGCTCGGCGAGCCTGGACTTGGCTTACGTCGCTGCCGGCCGTTTCGACGCCTTCTGGGAGTCGGGCCTGTCCGAGTGGGACATGGCTGCGGGCGCCCTGCTGATCCAGGAAGCCGGCGGTTTGGTGAGCGACTTCACCGGCGGTCACGACTTCCTTGAAAAAGGCCACGTCGTTGCCGGCAACACCAAGTGCTTCAAGGCAGTACTGACTGCGATCCAGCCGCACTTGCCGGCCTCGCTGAAGCGCTAAGCGCTTAGCCACAAAAAAGCACCCTTCGGGGTGCTTTTTTATGCATGGATTTTGGTTTTGGAAACACCAATAATCCAATGTGGGAGCGGGCTTGCTCGCGAAAGCGGTGTATCAGCCAGCATGAATATAGAATGTTAGACCGCTTTCGCGAGCAAGCCCGCTCCCACATTGGATTAGCGCTGCTCATAAATCTGCGGCACAAAAAAAGCACCCCGCAGGGTGCTTCTTTTTGAATCTGTTTCAGCTGCTTATTGAGCCGGCTCATTCTGCGACAGGATCAGCTTACCTTCCTTGTCGACCGGAATCTGGTTGCCCGGATCGCGATCCATCCGCACTTTGCCTTCCTTGCCATCCAGCGAATAACGCACGTCGTAACCGACAACTTTGTCGCTGATGTCATTTACGGTGTTACAGCGAGTCTGGGTCGTGGTGTAGGTGTCACGCTCCTGCATGCCTTCCTGAACCTTGTTGCCGGCGTAACCACCACCGACCGCGCCTGCAACCGTGGCAATTTTCTTGCCGGTGCCGCCGCCGATCTGATTACCCAGCAGACCACCTGCCAGCGCACCGACCACCGTACCGGCAATCTGGTGTTGATCTTTGACCGGCGCTTGCCGGGTTACTGCAACGTCCTTGCAGACTTCACGTGGCGTCTTGATCTGTGTTTTAACCGGTTCAACGGCCAATACTTGCGCATACTCAGGGCCGCTTTTAACCAGGCTGTAGGTGGCAACAGCGCCCCCGGCAGTCACACCGACAGCACCCAGTACCGCACCAACCAGCAACGACTTGTTCACATGAACCTCCTGACCATCACATGCGGGTCAAAGCCCGCGCTTCTCCCAGCCTTGGAGCACAAAAAAAGGCGCGAGTTCAATACTCGCGCCTTTTCGGCCGACAGCTGGAAAAACGATAGCCGTTATGGGCGGTCGTCGACTTCCTTATCGGTAGCCACTGCAGGAATCAGATCCTCGGTGCTCAGGTTCAGCCAGATCAGCACGACGTTGGCGATGTAGATCGACGAGTAGGTACCCGCCAACACACCGACAAACAGCGCGATAGAGAAGCCGAACAGGTTGTCGCCACCAAAGAACAACAGGGCGGCGATCGCCAGCAACGTGGAGATCGACGTCGCCATCGTCCGCAGCAGGGTCTGCGTGGTCGAGATGTTGATGTTGTCGATCAGGGAAGCCTTGCGCAGTACGCGGAAGTTCTCACGAACCCGGTCGAATACCACGATGGTGTCGTTGAGCGAGTAACCGATAATCGCCAGCACCGCCGCCAACACCGTCAGGTCGAAGGTGATCTGGAAGAACGACAGGATACCGATGGTCACGATCACGTCGTGGATCAGCGAAACAATAGCACCGACCGCGAACTTCCACTGAAAGCGGAAAGCCAGGTAGATCAGGATGCCGCCGAGCGCCATCAGCATGCCGAGGCCGCCCTGGTCGCGCAGCTCTTCACCGACCTGCGGGCCGACGAACTCGACGCGCTTGACCGTCGCCGGGTTATCGCCGCCGACCTTCAGCAGCGCTTCAGCTACCTGATGACCCAGTTGCGGGTCTTCGCCAGGCATACGCACCAGCAAATCGGTGGTCGCACCGAAGCTCTGCACGATGGCCTCGTGATAACCCGATGTCACCAGCTGCTCACGCACCTTGGTGACATCGGCCGGACGCTCGTAGGTCAGCTCGATGAGCGTACCGCCGGTGAAGTCCAGGCCCCAGTTCATGCCCTTGGTGGCAACACTGAACAAGGCCAGTGCGGTCAGGAACAATGTGACGCCGAACGCAAAGTTGCGAACGCCCATGAAGTTGATTGTACGTAACATGGCAGCCCCTTAAATCCACAACTTCTTGAAGTCACGACCGCCGAAGATCAGGTTGACCATCGCGCGGGTCACCATGATGGCCGTGAACATCGAGGTAAAGATCCCGAGGGACATGGTCACTGCGAAACCTTTGACCGGGCCGGTGCCCATCGCAAAGAGAATCCCGCCGACCAACAAGGTTGTCAGGTTGGCGTCGAGAATCGCGGTGAATGCCCGGCCGAAGCCTTCGTTGATTGCCCGCTGTACGGTCATGCCCGCCGCGATCTCTTCACGTATCCGCGAGAAGATCAGAACGTTGGCGTCGACGGCCATACCCATGGTCAAGACGATACCGGCGATACCCGGCAGGGTCAGCGTTGCACCCAGCAGCGACATCAATGCCAGCAGCAACACCATGTTCACCGCCAGCGCGACGGTGGCGATGATGCCGAAGAAGCGGTAGATGGCGATGATGAACAGCGAGACAAACAGCATGCCCCACAGCGATGCATCGATACCTTTGACGATGTTGTCGGCACCCAGGCTTGGGCCAATGGTGCGCTCTTCAGCGAAGTACATCGGTGCCGCCAGACCACCGGCACGCAGCAGCAGCGCCAGTTCGGACGACTCACCCTGGCCATTCAGGCCAGTGATGCGGAACTGAGCACCCAGCGGCGACTGGATGGTCGCCAGGCTGATGATCTTCTTCTCTTCTTTAAACGTCTGAACCGGCACGTCTTTCTCGACGCCGTTAACCACTTGCTTGACGTAAGTGGTGACCGGACGTTGCTCGATGAAGATAACCGCCATGCTGCGACCGACGTTGCTGCGCGTCGCACGACTCATCAGCTCGCCACCGTGGCCATCCAGACGGATGTTCACTTCTGGCGTGCCGTGCTCGCCGAAGCCAGCCTTGGCGTCAGTCACCTGATCGCCAGTGATGATCAAGCCACGCTCGATCTGTGCTGGCGGACGATTGCCTTCACGGAACTCGAAGGTTTCGGAAGTGGCTTTCGAAGCGCCCGGCTCAGCGGCCAGACGGAACTCAAGGTTGGCCGTCTTGCCGAGGATACGCTTGGCTTCGGCGGTGTCTTGTACGCCCGGCAGCTCAACCACGATGCGGTTGGCGCCCTGACGCTGAACGATCGGTTCGGCAACACCCAGCTCGTTGACGCGGTTACGTACCGTGGTCAAGTTCTGCTTGATGGAGTATTCACGGATTTCCGCCAGCTTGGCCGGGGTCATCGCCAGACGCAGTACCGGTTGGCCATTGAGGTCGGCCGGAACAATGTCGAAATCGTTGAAGTTCTTGCGGATCAGCGCACGGGCTTGTTCGCGGGCTGCTTCATCAGTGAAGCCCAGCTGAATGGCACCGTTGAGTTGCGGCAGGCTGCGATAGCGCAGTTTCTCTTTACGCAACAGGCTCTTCACATCGCCTTCGTACACTTTCAAGCGAGCGTCGAGGGCTTTGTCCATGTCCACTTCCAGCAGGAAGTGCACACCACCGGACAAGTCCAGACCCAGCTTCATCGGGTGCGCGGCCAGGCTGCGCAGCCATTGCGGGGTGGTTTGTGCCAGGTTCAGTGCAACGACGTAGTCATCACCCAATGCCTTGCGCACGACGTCCTTGGCAGGCAGCTGGTCTTCAGCCTTGGTCAGACGAATCAGACCGCCCTTGCCGTTCGCTGCCAGAGTGGCAGCCTTGACGTTGATCCCGGATTCCTTGAGCGCTGCGCTCACACGATCCAGATCAGCCTGATTGACCTGCAGCGCAGTGCTTGCACCGCTGACCTGAATGGCCGGGTCATCAGGATATAGATTGGGAGCGGAATAAATCAGACCGACCGCTAGCACCGCCAGGATCAGAATGTATTTCCACAGAGGGTATTTGTTCAGCATCACGCCGCCCGCTTATGACGCGGGGCGCCTTGCGCGCCCCGTCGATTGAGTAGAAGTTGAAACTTAGATCGCTTTCAGCGTGCCTTTTGGCAGCGTGGCGGCGATGGCGCCTTTCTGGAATTTCATTTCGACGGTGTCGGAAACTTCCAGAACAACGAAATCGTCGGCCACTTTAGTGATCTTGCCGGCGATACCACCGGTGGTCACAACTTCGTCGCCTTTTTGCAGGCTGCTCAGCAGGTTTTTCTGCTCTTTGGCGCGCTTGGCCTGTGGACGCCAGATCATCAGGTAGAAGATGACCAGGAAGCCGACCAGGAAAATCCACTCAAAGCCGCCGCCCATTGGGCCTGCCGCAGGTGCAGCAGCGTCAGCCATGGCATTAGAGATAAAAAAGCTCATTTAGCACTCCAGTTGCAAATGTTGAATCTTGGGGTCAGAAAACTCAGTCCAAAGGCGGAACAGGTAACCCGCGTTTGGCGTAGAAGGCATCGACAAAGGCGGCCAATGTACCCTGTTGAATAGACTCGCGCAAACCAGCCATAAGCACCTGGTAATGGCGCAAATTGTGGATGGTATTCAACATGCTACCCAGCATTTCGCCACACTTGTCCAGATGGTGCAGATAAGCACGGGAGAAGTTCTGGCAGGTGTAGCAATCGCAGGTCGGATCCAGCGGCGAATCATCATGGCGATGGAACGCGTTACGGATCTTCAGCACGCCTGTATCAATGAACAGATGCCCATTGCGGGCATTACGGGTTGGCATCACGCAATCGAACATGTCCACACCGCGGCGCACACCCTCAACCAGATCTTCCGGTTTGCCAACGCCCATAAGGTAACGAGGTTTGTCAGCCGGCATCAGACCCGGCAGGTAATCCAGCACCTTGATCATCTCGTGCTTGGGCTCGCCCACTGACAGACCGCCGATGGCCAGGCCATCGAAGCCGATTTTGTCGAGGCCTTCCAGGGAGCGCATGCGCAGGTCCTGGTGCATGCCGCCCTGGACGATGCCGAACAACGCTGCCGTATTATCGCCATGAGCGTTTTTCGAACGCTGGGCCCAGCGCAACGACAGCTCCATCGATACTCGCGCGACGTCTTCGTCGGCCGGGTACGGGGTGCATTCGTCAAAGATCATCACGATGTCGGAGCCCAGGTCACGCTGGACCTGCATCGATTCTTCGGGGCCCATGAACACTTTGGCGCCATCAACCGGAGAGGCGAAGGTCACGCCCTCCTCCTTGATCTTGCGCATGGCGCCCAGGCTGAACACCTGGAAACCGCCGGAGTCAGTCAGAATCGGGCCTTTCCACTGCATGAAATCGTGCAGGTCGCCGTGCTTCTTGATCACTTCGGTGCCAGGACGCAGCCACAAGTGGAAGGTGTTACCCAGAATGATTTCCGCGCCCGTGGCGGTGATATCCCGCGGCAACATGCCCTTGACCGTGCCGTACGTGCCCACCGGCATGAAGGCCGGGGTCTCGACGGTACCGCGCGGGAAGGTCAGACGACCGCGACGAGCCTTGCCGTCAGTGGCCAGCAGTTCAAACGACATACGACTCATACAGTGTCCTCAGGGCCCGATTCTTTAGGGGCAGTCGGCGCAGGATTACGGGTGATAAACATCGCATCACCGTAGCTGAAAAAGCGGTAACCATGCTCCACCGCTGCTTTATAGGCAGCCATGGCTTCGGGATAACCGGCGAACGCCGAAACCAGCATCAACAGCGTGGATTCGGGCAAATGGAAGTTGGTGACCAAGGCATCGACCACATGAAACGGCCGGCCCGGGTAAATAAAGATATCGGTGTCGCCACTGAACGGCTTGAGCACGCCATCGCGCGCGGCGCTTTCCAGGGAACGCACGCTGGTGGTCCCCACCGCCACTACGCGACCACCGCGAGCGCGGCAGGCTTCGACGGCATCGACCACGTCCTGGCTGACTTCCAGCCACTCGCTGTGCATGTGGTGGTCTTCGATCTTCTCGACCCGCACCGGCTGGAACGTGCCCGCACCGACGTGCAGGGTTACGAAAGCGGTCTCGACGCCCTTGGCGGCAATCGCCTCCATCAGCGGCTGATCGAAATGCAGCCCCGCCGTCGGCGCCGCCACTGCGCCCAGGCGCTCGGCGTACACCGTCTGATAACGCTCGCGGTCCGAGCCTTCATCCGGGCGGTCTATATAAGGCGGCAACGGCATGTGCCCGACGCGATCGAGCAGCGGCAACACCTCTTCGGCGAACCCCAACTCAAACAACGCATCGTGCCGCGCCAGCATTTCAGCCTCGCCACCGCCATCGATCAGGATCTTCGAACCGGGCTTGGGCGACTTGCTGGAACGCACATGCGCCAGCACACGATGACTGTCGAGCACCCGCTCCACCAGGATTTCCAGCTTGCCGCCGGAAGCCTTCTGGCCAAACAGCCGCGCCGGAATCACCCGGGTATTGTTGAATACCATCAAATCGCCGGGGCGCAAATGCTCCAGCAAATCAGTGAATTGACGGTGTGCCAGGGCGCCGCTGACCCCATCCAGGGTCAACAGGCGACTGTTGCGACGCTCGGCCAAAGGGTGGCGAGCGATCAGCGAATCAGGGAGTTCGAAAGTAAAGTCAGCAACGCGCATGATGGGGTGTCGTCTAGCAGGGGCCGGAAGTCTAGCCGAAATAGTGAAAATTCTCTATGTACCTGATTGACCGACGGTAATCTCATCTCTATACTTCGCCGCCATTGAGCCCTGATGGCGGAATTGGTAGACGCGGCGGATTCAAAATCCGTTTTCGCAAGAAGTGGGAGTTCGAGTCTCCCTCGGGGCACCAAAATTAAGAAAGGTCTTGCTTTGCAAGGCCTTTTTTTTTCGTCTGTAGAAAAGTGAGCCCACCCCGCCATCCCGTAGGAGCTGCCGAAGGCTGCGATCTTTTGATCTTGCTTTTAAGGCGCCACAACCCGAACCCGCCCAGCTAACGAATCAAGGATTCACACAATGGAATTGCCACTGGAAACCGTTGCCCTTTTCGCCCTCAAGCTGGCTTATGAGACGGAAGGTGAAAGTCCGATTCTGCGGGATGATCCGATCATGAGTGATTATGAGCGGGAGGTGTTTGGGTTGTTGGTGCGGCGGGGGGATGTTGAGGGGATTCAGTTTCGGGTGGCGCACTGCATTGGTTTGGCGCTGGAGGCTATCGGTGGTGTTGATACGCCGCTTGGGCGGGAGCTGTATCGGTTGGCTGCTGATTTTGGTAATGCGCGGACGATGGAGCAGCTTGAAGCGTCGGTCATAGCGCTCAAGGGCTATCTGATAGATATTCAGTGAAAAAGAACGGACCAGCCAATATATAGACAAGAGCGGTTCAAAATACAAACCGCCTCCTATCCACTGGCCTGATGCCATTTTATTTACCATCAGGCATCTTCTCGCCCCACATTCAGATCTATCTTGTTAAAGGAACACCTCTGACGCTCGCAAACTTAGACATTCCAAAATGAACCTTGTGGATCGCCTCACTAATAGTCCACTGAGGCTGCAAACCTAACCTCAAGATCGACCTATGAATACACCCCGCAATACTATCTAACTTTGCGGGACTACCCTCACTCATCTCAAAGCCCAACCACCCCTCATTTATTAGTGGCTTAACATGTACAACCCCGTCGATATAATTAACGTCATGATGAGTTTCGATATGCCCATCTATAAAAGGACTCAGCAAAAAACCAACAGGAGCATCAAATGCCATTCGAGCTATTTGATCAAATGATAAAAAACCTTCACCCCCACCTGTAACCACATACAGTCTTGCAAAATCTATAACATCCGCATTGAACGCAGAAGCACGACTCCCCACAACTAACCGAGTCAAATCATCTGCTGAATTTTTATCAAAATATTCGAGCTGCCTTTCAGCCCATGCCTTCATAGTCTGTTCGGATGCAAGAAACCCGTTGACATCCCGACTTGCAGTTTTAGGGCTGCATTCAATATAACCAATGAAGCTACTTTCTGATCGAGTGGAATTACTGACAACCACACCTCCAATTGTTCTAACACCAAGCATTTTTCTGTCAGAATCAAGTTTATTTGCAAGTGCTGCGTAGCCTAAGACTCTTCCACCCTCCTCAATTACTTGCATTCGAGGCGCCACTTCATTTATCTCATCTTCTAGAGCGTCAACTCCCAGTGGATAACTATCACCACAACCGATTTCTCTCAAAACAGATCGACAATCTAACATCCCACGACTAATATCCTTATGAATCAACTCAAGCTCACCACTTTCCTGCGCATAGAAAACATCAACATCCAAGGCCACGACAAGCGCGGAAACAAATTGCTTTAGCGGCACTCGGCCCTTCACTGAATTTTGACTATTATTAGTTAGAGGAAGACAAGCATCCGATTCAAGAAGTTAAACCCTTGGCAAAATATAGCGCGCAGGAATAACTTCTATTTTCTCTCCAACGCCGAGTACTAACTTCGACAGCACTAGCAGCCATAAAAATAGAGTAAAACCCAATACCAAAACGTCCTATCGATTGGAATTTTGATGAGCGTAGGCCTGGTAGTTCGGATTGCAAAGACTGCGAACTCCAAAAACTAGATCCAAAATCAAGAAATGATCCAGTGAGAACCGACTTTGACATACCTACGCCATCATCTGATATTAAGATTTCCCATGCCCCAGATGCCCCTTTTACTAGCCTTACAAAAATGCGTCCTTGATACCCCTCGTCCAAGTATCTTCTGGCAACAACAGCATCTCGAGCATTCTGAACTAATTCTCGAAGTACAACCTCCAGCTTCCTGTCATCACCATATAATTTCTCCCCACCCAAACTACCAACTAACCTTTCAATATCACTAACATGTATTTGGGTATTGTACGGAGTCCATCCTGACACGCGAATATAATTTCGAAATGCATCTATGCGCCCAGCACCGGCCACTGATCTAACTTGAAATGGCCGTGACACCATAGGGATTCTGCTCTCCAAAAGCTCATTACACGCTTTAATTTCTGAGTCAATCATCAAAACGGTGTCATAAGCGACCCACCAAGCGTCGGCCTCTCCCTCTAAATACGGCATCGTGGATGTGTATACAACCGTCGCCCCAGTTGAGTCTGACAAATCACGCTGAGGTCCAGATATTTTATTTTGAGCCAACCAATGGCTAAGTGATATACCTACACGTCGATTTAATGCCAAAAGAAAATCCGGAGCCCTTGCATTGCTGATATGCGCCGCATCAGCAACTCTTAATAAACAAGCAATTTTTATTGGGTCTACGGTCCAAAAATAAGGAAGAAAATCAGGCGCATTGAACTGAACACTCAATCTTTCAGAAACACTCCCAATATCCCAATGATGACTTGCCGCTATTAACCCTATAAGCTCCCCTAGATGCATTCTTATAGATTCGTCGGCAATCAAGTAAATCTCATCCGTCCGACCGGGCACTTTCCAACTTAATCCTAGCAACTCAGCGGCACGACTTGCATGCATTTGCCTTATCGCCGAAAAATCTGCAGCAGCCTCTGCCTCACTTTTAGGTACTTGCCGACCGACTTCAAAAGCATAGGCATCCTTCCAAACAACCGTAGAGCGCACCCCATCTTGTCCACCATCATATGCCTCCCAGCACATCGCTGCGTCATGCAGAAGTATTGCCCCACCAAGTATGAATGTTTCCAGTGGGTTAAGAGGATAATCATCCCCCGCAATTATTTCCGCAGTGGTCCAAAGTGAGTCTAGATGGCTGGCATCATGGATGGTTAAACCCGGCAAAACCTCCCCTATCTTAGAAACCAGTGATATAACTTTTTCTCGGAACCTCAAAAATTCCGTTTTTAAGCGAGAAGCTTCATCGGAGTACAATGCGTGGTCATCCACTTCAAAAGCTTTCTTCCAAATATTCGTTCTTTTAATCTGCTCCAAAGACATTACCACCCCCACCACAAATCAGCTTATTTATTATTTAATATAGATCAGCACAACATTCTTGAGCACTTTTTCTCTTTACACGCGCATCAACCTTTTACTCATCCACTCGCCATAAAACTCATTTTTGTTTTCGACCTCGGTCCAGCAAGCCATGGCTTGGGCTTGGTTGACAAAGTTTTCGCATTGGGCGAATTAACGAAATTGTAGTGTGGTAGGCACAAGGTGCCGCGTTGACATTCCATGGTCTTCATAACTCTATGCAGTTCGCTTTGGACTTCGCGATCGTTGCTCACGCAACTTTTCTGAATGTCGGTCATGTCGCACAGTAGCCTCTGACAATCGGCGCTTTAGCATTGCGTACTTTTGCATTGATTGCTTGTACGATTTCTGACCAAAAAAAGCAGCGCCTTTCGTTGTGAAACCCGTAGCACCGAGAGCAAGAGTCGGGCGCGGAGCCTCGAAGATAGCGAGCATTTTGTAATCCTTCACACATCGGAGCAGTGGCGTGAAGCTACTATCTTGATATCTTGCCGTCTACTGGCTGCAGGAATAGTAATGGACTGCATGATTACTGAAGAAGTGGCGTATCACTTTTCACTTCTCGGGTGGTTTGCGGATGAGGTTGCAGGAAAGGAATCTGCACGATACCCTCCCACCGTCGCTGCCAATTCAGCGACCGGGTGTGGAAACCCGTGTAATTCAAGGCGCAACAGCGCCCCCATCACGTCTGCCGGCGCTTTTTTTATGCCTGCGGCGTGAGTTATGGCGGCTGTGCGTGGGACGTCTTCGGGCGTGCCGGTTTCCTTGATTCCCGGTTTTCCACCCTGCGCACAGCTGTCACCCATTCGTGTGGAAACGAACGTGGCGGCTCCCCATATCAAGGAGTCTGATAATGCGCAGCATCAATCCGTACAAAAATTGGCTTTTCCCTCAACGCAATTCCCAATCGCGTAACACCCTCCCCTGCCGCATCTCCCTCATCGGAGGTGGCCAATGACCGATCAACCCGAACTCAAAACCATCGGCCTAACACCCGCCATCTACTGCGCGGATCAAGCCCTGTTCCATGTCACTCGCGGCGTCCCCCTCGGCGACGCGTTAGCCATGGCTTCTGACTTCCTATTTCTCGCCAAGAAGCTAACCGAAGATGCTGCCTACGCAAGAGCCACCGACCGCCACGCCTGGGCCGCGCATTATTTGACGGCGATGAGTAAGGCGGTGGTGGATGATGCGGTGAAGGTGCTGAATCGGGATCGGGATAATGAGCTGGCGTCTAAGCGGGCGGGGGCGAAGGCTGACGCTTAGTGTTTGAGGCCTGTGGGGTGTGGGTGGCTTGCGAGGGTGGCAGCTGATTCAGCATTTATGTTGGCTGGGCTGGCGCTATCGCGAGCAGGCTCGCTCCCACAGGGGTTGCGGTGAGCTGATAGGGATTATTTGGCCCGCCGAGGTGGCTGGGTTGTCATTGCGGGGCATCTTCAGCATTGATGGTGGCTGGGCTGGCGCTATCGCGAGCAAGCTCGCTCCCACAGGGATTCGGTGCACCTTTAGCATTGATGTTGGCTGATCTGGTGCTATCGCGAGCAGGCTCACTCCCACAGGGGTTGTGCGTTGCACCGCTGGGGAATACGTCAACGCATCTGCTCCGTAGATTTGCTCATAGTTCTGATGCTTCTTCCCACCTGAAATGCTTGATATACATCAGGCATCGACAAGCCCGCAGGGCATTAGGCCAGTGAGTGAACGCCCCTTCCGGCGCTCATCTAGACTTAATGGAGAGTCGTAGGCAGAACCGAACACGTCGCTTTGGTGCAGTTCGATCAATAGCCGCGTGGCAAGCTGCCCTTTATGCCCAGTAGAGGTGCGACGAAGATCGCGCCGGGTACAACAAGATGCCCGCCAAGGGTGCCCTGGCCAACGGCCTGAAATTGCCACGATACCGTGACGTGGTGTGAGTGCCGCAGCCGACACTTTCGGACAAACGACAACCGCCTGGTTTGTCCGTGACCGTGAGGAATGCTGTATGCCTGATGAGATGTTGCACGTGCCTTTGGTCAACAGCCTGCTGGAGCGCCATAAAGGCTCCCCGGGCGCACTGTTGCCCATTCTTCATGATATTCAGGAACGCATCGGTTACATCCCCGATGCGGCCGTCCCCGAGATTGCCCACGCCCTCAATCAGAGTCAGGCCGAGATTCGTGGGGTCATCAGCTTTTACCATGACTTCCGTACCGCGCCGCCGGCCCGGCATATTCTGCGGCTGTGCCGGGCTGAATCGTGCAAGAGTCGCGGCGCCGAGCAGCTGGCCGCGCAGTTGCGCGAGCGTCTGCAACTGGACGATCACGGCAGCAGCGCCGATGGCAGCATCAGTTTGCGCCCGGTGTATTGCCTCGGTGCCTGCGCCTGTTCGCCTGCTCTGGAACTGGATGGCCGGGTGCATGCGCGGCTGAGTGCCGAGCGTCTGGATGCCCTGCTTGATGCTTGCCGGGAGGACGTATGAGCCTCTACTTACCTAGTGACTCCCTGGCCCGTGCCGTGGGTGCCGATGAGGTGGCTGTCGCCCTTATCACTCAGTCTCAGGAGCGCAATCTACCGCTGGAGTTGCAACGCACCAGTTCGCGCGGCTTGTACTGGCTTGAACCGTTGCTGGAAGTGGACAGCCCGCAAGGCCGAATCGGCTTCGGCCCGCTGACTGCTGACGATGTGCCGTCCGTGCTCGAAGCCCTGCGTGGCGATCCATCCGCGCATCCACTGGCCTTGGGCCTGGTGGAAGACTTGCCGTATCTGAAGACTCAACAACGATTGCTGTTCGCTCGCGCCGGCATTACCCGGCCGTTGTCGTTGGACGATTACCGGGCCCACGGCGGTTTCGAGGGCTTGCAAAGGGCCGTCACCCTTGGCGGCGATGAGACTGCGACGGCGGTGTTCGATTCAGGCCTGCGTGGCCGTGGCGGCGCGGCGTTCCCGGCCGGGATCAAATGGCGCACGGTGCGCGCCACTCAGGCGGCGCAGAAATACATTGTGTGCAACGCCGACGAAGGCGACTCCGGCACCTTCGCCGATCGCATGTTGATGGAAGGCGACCCCTTCCTGCTGATCGAAGGCATGGCCATTGCCGGCATTACCGTCGGCGCCACCTACGGCTACATCTATGTGCGCTCGGAATATCCGGATGCTGTCGCCACCCTGCGCCAGGCGCTGAACATTGCTCGGACCGCTGGTTACCTCGGCGCCAATGTCGGCGGCAGCGGCCAGGCCTTCGACATGGAAGTGCGGGTCGGCGCCGGCGCCTACATCTGCGGTGAAGAAACCGCGTTGCTGGACTCGCTTGAAGGCAAGCGCGGAATCGTCCGCGCCAAGCCGCCGATCCCGGCCTTGAAGGGTCTGTTCGGCCAGCCGACGCTGGTGCATAACGTGCTGACTTTAGCCTCGGTGCCGCTGATTCTGGCCAAGGGTGCGCAGTTCTATCGCGATTACGGCATGGGCCGCTCGCTGGGCACGATGCCGTTTCAACTGGCGGGCAATATTCGTCATGGCGGCTTGGTGGAGCGGGCTTTTGGCCTGACCCTGCGCGAGCTGGTGGAAGACTACGGCGGTGGAACCGCCAGTGGCCGGCCGCTGAAGGCTGCACAGGTCGGTGGGCCACTTGGCGCCTGGGTGCCGCCGTCGCAATTCGACACGCCGCTGGATTACGAAGCCTTCGCCGGTATCGGCGCGATGCTCGGTCACGGTGGTGTGGTAGTGGCTGACGACACGTTGGACATGGCTCAGATGGCGCGTTTCGCGATGGCGTTCTGCGCCGAGGAATCCTGTGGCAAATGCACGCCGTGCCGCATCGGCTCGACCCGTGGCGTCGAGGTGATCGACCGAATGCTGGCCGCACCGGACCAGAGCGGTCGCGATAAGCAGGCGATCATCCTCAAGGACCTGTGCGACACGATGCAATACGGTTCGCTGTGCGCCTTGGGCGGCATGGCCCCCTTTCCGGTGGTCAGCGCCCTCAAGTACTTTCCTGCCGACTTCGGTCTGCAAGCTTCGGAGGCCGAGCAATGATTACTCTCTTCGACCCGAAAACCGATATCGATCTCGGCACCCCTGCCCGCGACAGTCAGGTGCAGGTCACCCTGAACATCGACGGCCGCAGCATCAGCGTGCCCGAAGGCACCTCAGTGATGCGCGCCGCCGCGTTGCTGGGCACCACCATTCCGAAATTGTGCGCCACCGACAGCCTCGAAGCCTTCGGCTCCTGCCGCATGTGCCTGGTGGAGATCGACGGCATGCGCGGCTACCCGGCGTCCTGCACCACGCCGGTCACTGAAGGCATGAGCGTGCACACCCAGACGCCGAAGCTCGCCACGCTGCGGCGCAACGTCATGGAGCTGTACATCTCCGATCACCCGCTGGATTGCCTGACCTGCTCGGCCAACGGCAACTGCGAGCTGCAAACCGTCGCCGGCCAGGTCGGCCTGCGCGAAGTGCGTTACGGCTATGAAGGCGACAACCATCTGGCCGACGTCAAGGACACGTCCAACCCCTATTTCGACTACGACCCGAGCAAGTGCATCGTCTGCAACCGCTGCGTGCGTGCCTGCGAAGAAACCCAGGGCACCTTTGCCCTGACCATTACCGGGCGCGGGTTTGAATCCCGGGTTGCGGCGGCTGGTGGTGAGAATTTCCTCGACTCGGAATGCGTGTCCTGCGGCGCCTGTGTGCAGGCCTGCCCCACCGCGACCCTGATGGAAAAAAGCGTGGTTGAACTCGGTCAACCCGAACGCAGCGTGATCACCACGTGCGCCTATTGCGGCGTGGGCTGCTCATTCCGCGCGGAGATGAAAGGCGACCAGCTGGTGCGCATGGTTCCGGACAAGAACGGCCACGCCAACCACGGCCACTCTTGCGTCAAAGGACGCTTTGCCTGGGGCTACGCCACTCACCCGGATCGCATCACCAAACCAATGATCCGCAAACACATCAGCGATCCGTGGCAGGAAGTCAGCTGGGATGAAGCGGTGACCTACGCCGCCAGCGAGTTCCGTCGGTTGCAGCAAACCTATGGCCGCGATTCCATTGGTGGCATCACCTCCAGCCGCTGCACCAACGAAGAAACCTATCTGGTGCAAAAACTGGTGCGCGCCGCGTTCGGCAACAACAACGTCGACACTTGCGCGCGGGTCTGCCACTCGCCGACCGGCTATGGCCTGAAACAAACCTTGGGCGAGTCCGCCGGCACCCAGAGTTTCGACTCGGTGATGCAGGCCGACGTGATCCTGGTGATGGGCGCCAACCCCAGCGACGCCCACCCGGTGTTCGCCTCCCAGCTCAAACGCCGCCTGCGTGAAGGCGCGCGGTTGATCGTCATCGATCCACGCCGCATTGATCTCGTGGACTCTGTGCATGCCCGCGCCGAATACCACTTGGCCCTGCGCCCCGGCACCAACGTCGCCATGCTCAACGCCCTGGCCCACGTCATCGTCACCGAAGGCCTGCTCAATCAGGCCTTCATCGATGCCCGTTGCGAGGACGGCAATTTCGCCCACTGGAGCGAATTCGTCAGCCGCGCGGAAAACTCGCCGGAAGTCCTTGGCGAGATCTGCGGCGTACCCGCTGCCGATATCCGTGCCGCTGCGCGTCTGTATGCCACCGGCGGCAATGCGGCGATCTATTACGGGCTGGGCGTTACCGAGCACAGCCAGGGCAGCACCGCCGTCATGGGCATCGCCAACCTGGCCATGGCCACGGGCAACATCGGCCGCGAAGGCGTGGGCGTGAACCCGCTGCGCGGGCAGAACAACGTTCAGGGCTCCTGCGACATGGGCTCCTTCCCCCATGAGTTGCCGGGTTACCGACACATTTCCAACGAAGTGGTACGGGCGCAGTTCGAACAGGCGTGGAACGTCACCCTGCAACCGGATCCGGGCCTGCGTATTCCCAATATGTTTGAGGCAGCCCTCGGCGGCAGCTTCAAAGGCTTGTATTGCCAGGGTGAAGACATCGCCCAGAGCGATCCGAATACCCAACACGTCACCGCCGCTTTGTCGGCCATGGAGTGCGTGGTGGTGCAGGACATTTTCCTCAACGAAACCGCCAAGTTCGCCCATGTGTTCCTGCCGGGCAGCTCGTTCCTGGAAAAAGACGGCACCTTCACCAACGCTGAACGACGCATCTCCCGAGTACGCAAAGTCATGGAGCCGCTGGGCGGCAAGGCCGACTGGGAAGGCACCGTGGCCCTGGCCAACGCGCTGGGTTACCCGATGAATTACCAGCATCCGTCGGAAATCATGGATGAAATCGCCAGCCTGACGCCGACCTTCACCAACGTCAGCTACGCTGAACTGGACCGCCACGGCAGCCTGCAATGGCCGTGCAACGCCGCGGCACCGGACGGCACGCCGACCATGCACATCGAGGAGTTCGTACGCGGCAAAGGGCGCTTCATGCTCACCGGCTACGTACCCACCGAGGAGAAGGTCAACAATCGCTACCCGCTGCTGCTGACCACCGGACGCATCCTCAGCCAGTACAACGTCGGCGCCCAGACCCGGCGCACCGAGAACGTCGCCTGGCACGACGAAGACCGCCTGGAAATCCACCCGACCGACGCCGAGAGCCGTGGAATCAACGAAGGCGACTGGGTCGGCATCGGCAGCCGCGCCGGGCAGACCGTACTGCGTGCGCGGGTCACCGAACGGGTCGCCCCGGGCGTGGTGTACACCACGTTCCACTTCCCTGAGTCGGGGGCCAACGTCATCACCACCGACAACTCCGACTGGGCCACCAACTGTCCGGAATACAAGGTCACGGCGGTGGAAGTCAGCCGCGTCTACCACCCTTCGGAATGGCAAAAACGCTTCCAGGCCTTCAGTGACGAACAGCACCGTCTGCTGAAGGACCGCCGTCAGGCGAAAGCGGAGGTACGCCGATGAGCACGGCCAACCTGATCAAAATGGTCAACCAGATCGCCCAGTACTTCGCCAATGAACCGGACCAGCAACAGGCCGTGCTCAGCGTGCGCAATCATCTGCAGATGTTCTGGACGCCCGGCATGCGCAAGGAGTTGCTGGCGTGGCAGACGGAGCATCACGGGGCGGAGTTGCACCCGTTGGCGCAGGCGGCGGTCAGCGGGGCGGGTTGGGAGGCTTAGGGCTCACTCGGTCTTGATATTGGCTGAAAAACTTGTGGGAGCGGGCTTGCTCGCGAAGGCGATACACCAGTCACCTTCATCATTGACTGACACGCCGCTTTCGTCAGAACGCCGCCCGGAGCAAGCCCGCTCCCACAATGTTCATGGGTCGAAGCCGAATTCCGCGTACGCAACCAATCCACCGTGGGAGCTGGCCTGCCAGCGATGGACTCACAGCCGCTGCGGTTTTCCATCGAAAACGCGTCATCGTTAACGACCATCGCTGGCAGGCCAGCTCCTACAGGATCGGGTAGGTTCGCAAAAGCAGTGTGGCTACTCGATCTCAATCGGTCCTTTCGTCTTGGCATCACTGTCCGTCCAGTAATCCTCTCCCATCAGCCGTCGATCACCTTGAATGGTGAAGGTGAGTTTGCCCTGGCGAAATTGCAGCGTGCCATCGGTGCGCTTGGCATTTACCCGTTTGCCATTGACCCAGACCTGTTCCTTGGCATCGATGCGGATGGTGGCAACGGTCGCGCCGGCATCGCTCTTGGCGACCCATTGCCCGGCATACGGCGTCTGGACGTTTGAGCTGTCCGCAGCGGGATTGGTGAAACCGGCCTTGGCATTTTCGGCCTTGCTCTTGTGGATATCACAGCCTTGGGCTTCGCTGACTTGCGTGCAACCGGATTGCTCAAGTTGTTTGCGGTACTTGTCGTTGATGGCGTACGCCGGGGATTGCGCCAGCATCAACATGGCCAGTGCCGGCAGGATAATTTTGTTCATGGGTTTTCTCCTTTTATCACCTCTTCCAACACCCGTGCCACGCACTGCACGGCTGCATCTTCATCGCGCCGTTTATGCCAGGCCAGATGCAGTGCAAACCCTTCCACCTCAATCGGCGGCGCCACGGTGTGCAGCGCCTTGGCGATGGGCATCGACAGACACTGGCTGGGCAGCATTGCAATCAAGTCCGACCCCAGCAGCAGGTCCGGAACCATGACGAAGCTTGGCACAACGATCCCGACGCGTCTCGCCAGCCCCAACCCTTTCAGCATGTCATCGAGCGGGCCCCAGATCGCGCCCCGGCCCGACACCAGCACGTGTGGATAACTCAGCCAACGGTCGAGATCGAAGTCCGCGATTGCAGGATGCCCCGCGCGCATCGCCACCACGAAATGTTCGTGCAGCAACAGGCGCCGGGTGAAGTCAGGACCGAGCGGGGGAAACACCGACATCGCCAGATCACTTTGCCCGCGACTCAAACTTTCCTGAGCCGCCTCGCCGCCCTGCCAGGGCTGAATCACCAGATCGATGCCGGGCGCCAACCCGGCGAGTCGTTGGTGCAACTGCCGCGCGACGATGATGGCCGGGAAGTCGGCCATGACGATACGCACGGTTTGGCGCAGGGTGCTCAGGTCAGCACTGGCGGCACCGACCAGCGTGCTGACCGAGCCCAATATCTGCTTCAACGGGCCGCGCAAGGCCTGGGCCTTTGGGGTCAACTGCATACCGCCAGGCAGGCGTTCGAGCAAGTGATCCTGGAACAGATGCCGACAACGCTCCAAGGCATTGGATGCCGCGGGTTGCGACAGGCCGACACGTTCGGCGGCGCGGGAAACGTGGGCTTCGTCGAGCAGCGCATCGAGCACGGTCAACAGGTTGAGGTCCACCGAACGCAGATTCATTGAATCAATACCTAATCAGACAAACCATCCATTGGAGCAATGTATAACACGCTGGCACGCTGTGGCTCCCTTCACTTGAACCGGCCAAGCCATGAACGACACCACCCTGATTCTGAGTTTTCACCCTGACCTGGGACGCTCCCACGCCAACCGCGCCATGCTCGATGCCGTGAAGGATCTGCCTGGGGTTTGCATCGTCGATGTGTATGGGCTTTACCCGACCGATGAAGTGGACATCACGGCGGAGGTCCAGCGTTTATTATCGGTGCAGCGGCTGGTGCTGCAGTTTCCGGTGCAGTGGTACTCGACACCGGCGCTGCTGAAAAACTGGCAGGACCAAGTGCTGACACAGATGTACTACATTGCCTACGAGGCTCAGGGTCAGAAGCTTGAAGGCTTGCCGGTCATGGTCGTGGCCACCGCCGGAAACACGCTCGAGGCCTACAGCGAAACGGGCGCTAATCTGTTTCCCCTCGAGCAACTGTTGCAGCCTTTGCGCGCCACTGCGCACCGCTGCCAATGGGCTTGGAGCGATCCGTTTCTGGTTTATCGGGCCAATAAACTGCCGGGAACAGAACTAGATGCCGTCGCCACTCACTACCGCGCCCGGATAGAGCGTTTTCAACATACCCGTGCGTGACAGGCCAATCGTTCACATGGCGTGACAGGCATCTGCAGTCACCTGCGTTATCATCCCCCGCCTGTGCGCCAAGAGCCTTGACCCCGGATGTCCGAATCACTGCCGTTGCCTGACGATTGCACCTCACTGCCACCCGTTCTGGTCGGGCCGCTGTTGCGGCGGCTGGAGCCCACGCGTCTGGTGCTGTGGCTGGTGGGTTCCCGGGCGCTATCGCTGACGTTACGGCTGGAGGGTATCGGCGATATCCGCTTGAACACTGAACAGTGCACGGTCATCCCGGTCGGCACTCACGCGTTTATCCATTTGATCGATGTGCCGCTGGAGGCCGCCCTGCCCTGCGATACGTTGATCGAATACGACCTGTTGATTGATGACACGGGCATCGCTGAATGGGCGCCGCATCTGCTGTATGGCGAGGCGAGCCGTCCGAATTTCGCGCTGCACTCGCGCATCGATCAACTGCTGCATGGCTCTTGCCGCAAGCCCCACTTCCCGGCGCCGGACGGGTTGCTGTGCGTGGATCGTTTGCTGGCGTCCGAGCCCGACGTGTCGAAGCGTCCGGCCCTGTTGATGATGAGCGGCGATCAGGTCTACGCCGACGATGTCGCGGGGCCGATGTTGCGGGCCATTCATGCGTTGATCGAGCGGCTTGGGTTGTTCGATGAGCACCTCGAAGGTGCGGTGGTCAGCGACAGCGCCAAACTCTACGAACACTCGGCCAGTTACTACCATCGTGCGGATTTGTTACCGGCCCTGCAGAGCAACGAAACCCTGCGCGAGCGATTTTTCGGTGGGGTGCGTAAGCCGATTTTCACCAGCAGCAGTGCTGACAACCATCTGGTGACCTTCGCTGAAGTCATGGCCATGTACCTGCTGGTGTGGTCACCGACACCCTGGACGTTGATCGCGCCCAAACCACCCAAATTGATCCCCGAAAGACGCGAGCGATATGCGCTTGAGCAAACGCGCATCGATGGCTTCAAGGCTGGCCTTGGTGGTGTCGCCCGCGCGTTCGCGCACCTGCCGTGCCTGATGATTTTCGATGATCACGATATTACCGATGACTGGAATCTTTCCGCGCAATGGGAGGAAACGGCCTACGGCCATCCGTTCTCCAAGCGCATCATCGGCAACGCGTTGATCGCTTATATGTTGTGTCAGGGTTGGGGCAACAACCCGGATGCGTTCGGCGGGGTGCTGGAAAAAACCCGCCTGTTGAGTGCCACGGGGCATGATCACTACCTCGACAGCGACGTGCAGGATGCGTTGATCGATGAGCTGCTGACCTTCCAGAACTGGCATTACGTGCTGCCCACCAGTCCGGCGTTGGTGGTGCTCGACACCCGCACCCGGCGCTGGCGCAGTGAGATGACGCTCAAGCAACCGTCGGGTTTGCTGGACTGGGAAGCCCTCAGCGAACTGCAACAGGAACTTCTGGATCATCCCTCGGCAATCATCGTTTCGCCAGCCCCGATCTTCGGCGTCAAGCTGATCGAAACCGTGCAGCGCGTGTTCAGCTGGTTCGGTTATCCGCTGCTGGTGGATGCCGAAAACTGGATGGCCCATCGCGGCGCCGCCCAAGTGATCCTGAACATTTTCCGACACTCGCGCACACCCGGTAACTACGTGGTGCTGTCGGGTGATGTGCATTATTCCTTCGTCTACGAAGTACTGATCCGACACCGCAAGGCCGGTCCGCGAATCTGGCAGATCACCAGCAGCGGCATCAAAAACGAATTCCCGCCCGCATTGCTGGAATGGTTCGACCGCCTCAATCGCTGGCTCTATTCGCCGCGCTCACCGCTCAACTGGCTGACCAAGCGGCGGCGCATGCGCATTGTTCCGCACATTCCCGAACATGCTGAGGCCGGTGAGCGGTTGTGGAATTCGGCGGGGATCGGGCAGGTGTTCTTTAATGAAAAGGGCCAGCCGCGGGAGATTTATCAGCTGAATGCGGATGGTTCGGAGAAGACGAGGATGGTGGCGCCTGAAACTGGCGAGTGAGGCTGGTGGACCGCGTCGCCTGCTTCGCGAGCAAGCTCACTCCCACATTTGATCGGTGGCGTTTATGAACCTCACTCGAACTCTGATTATCGGGAACTCGGGGTCCGGGAAGAGTTGGCTGGCCCAGCGATTGGCCGAGCATCTGCGAGTGCCGTGGGTTGATCTTGATTCGATTCACTGGCTGTCTGACGAAGGCAGCATCGCTCGTCCACGGGCCGAGGCGTTGGGGATGGCGCGTGTTGCGGCGAGTGCTGAACGCTGGGTGATTGAGGGCGTTTATGGCTGGATGGTCAGCGAGCTTATCTACCGAGCCACGGCGCTGATCTGGCTGTGTGTTGAGGATGAAGAATGCGTCGCCAACATTCGCCAGCGCGAGGCGCAGCGCGATGAGCATGACGAGTTGTTGATTGCGCTGCTGGACTGGGCCGGCAGCTATCACCTGCGCGAAGGGTCCAGTGGGTTTGCTGCGCACCAGCGTCTGTTTGATGGGTTTAGCGGTTCGAAGCTGCAACTGATCGACCGCTCTGAGGTGACGGCGTTCATACGGGTGCACAGGTCGGAAAAACAACCAGGGGATGGCGTTTAAATCGGATTGGGATTACATCGATCACGGAAACGTCTCGAAGAACCTTCGGCGATACTTAATGCAAGCGCAGACGCGTCGTCTGCGTAACAACCACTCGTAGGTATCGCCTTGTCATCCTGTACTCATTTCTGTACGTTCTTTGCATCGAGCGAGGACTACAACATGCAAACCATTAATTACACCACCGCACGTGCGCACCTGGCCGAAACCATGGATCGGGTCAATGAAGACCGTGCCCCATTGTTAGTAACGCGCCAGAAAGGCGAGCCCGTCGTGATGATGTCACTGGCGGAGTACAACGCCCTCGAAGAGACCGCTTATCTGCTTCGTTCCCCAGCCAATGCCGAACGCCTGATCAAATCGATCGGCAACCTTCGAGCCGGGAAAACCAAAGCAAGGCAACTCATCGAAGAATGAATATCGAGTTCACGACAGAAGGTTGGAATGACTATCTATGGTTCCAACAAAACGACAAGGCCGGACTGAAACGAATCAACCTGTTGATTAAAGCGATCCAGCGGGAGCCATTTGAAGGCGTGGGTAAACCTGAGCCGCTCAAACACAATTTGAGCGGCCTCTGGTCCCGTCGGATTACCGCTGAGCATCGGTTGATCTACGCAATTGAGGACGGTGAGATACGCGTCGTAATGTGCAGATACCACTACTGAATACGGCCACAGGCCACATTCAGCGCCCGACACACGCCCCTGACAATCATCTCCACTTCCCGCTCATCAATCGTCAGCGGCGGCAGCAGGCGAATGGTCTTGCCTCGGGTCACGTTGATCAGCAAGCCGTGATCCCGTGCGGCAATCAGGGTCAGGTCGCGTATCGGTTGCTTGAGTTCGATGCCGATCATCAAGCCCTGGCCACGGATCGCCCGGACGTTCGGGTCATCGGCCAACTCGATGCGCAATCGGGCGAGCAGGCGTTCGCCCTGAAGCCTGGCGTTTTCCAGGAGGCCTTGTTCTTCGATGATCTCCAGCACGGTGCAACCCACGCGGCACGCCAATGGATTACCGCCGAAGGTGCTGCCATGGCTGCCGGGTGTGAAGAGGTCGGCGGCTTTGCCCCGAGCGAGGCAGGCGCCGATGGGGATGCCGTTGCCCAGCCCTTTGGCCAGGGTCATGACGTCGGGGACGATGCCTTCGTGCTGGAACGCGAACCACTGGCCGGTGCGGCCGACGCCGGTCTGGATTTCGTCGAGCATCAGCAGCCACGAGCGCCGGTCGCAGCGTTCGCGCAGGGCTTTCAAGTAGCCGGGCGGGGCCAGTTGGACGCCGCTTTCTCCCTGGATTGGCTCCATCAGAATCGCCACGATGCGCGCGCCATGGGCCTGCTGAATCCTATCCAGCGCCTTGAGGTCGCCGAACGGTACTTTGACGAAATCTCCCGGCAATTCATTGAAGCCCAGGCGCACCGCCGGGCCATCACTGGCGGACAACGTGCCGAGCGTCCGGCCGTGAAAAGCGTTCTCCATGACCACCACCAGCGGTTGCTCGATGCCTCTGTGCCAGCCGTATAGCCGCGCCAGTTTCAGCGCAGTTTCGTTGGCTTCGGCACCGGAGTTGTTGAAGAACGCCCGCTCCATGCCCGCCAGCCGGGTCAGTTTCTGCGCCAGCCGCTGTTGCCAGTCGATGCTGTAGAGGTTGGAGGTGTGCAACAACAGGCCCGCTTGTTCACTGATGGCCGAAACAATTTTCGGGTGCGAATGGCCAACGTTGGTCACCGCCACGCCCGCCACCGCGTCCAGGTATTCACGACCGGCCTGATCCCACAGGCGCGTGCCCAGGCCCTTGATGAAGCTCAAGGCCAGTGGTTGGTAAGTGGTCATCAGGCAGGCGGCGGTCATGACATCAAGCTCCATCAATTGTCGGTGTTTTTGCAGTATGGTTAGCCACCTGAGCTGGATAAACGCTGCAACACTTCAATCATTTTAAAGCTGAGCTTGATAATGGATTTATTCCAGGCAATGACCGTTTACGTCAGGGTGGTGGAAACCGGCAGCATGACCGCCGCCGCTTTTCAGTGCGATATGTCCACGACCATGGTCGGCAATCACCTGCGGGCACTGGAGCAGCGACTGGGCGTGCGCTTGCTTAATCGCACGACACGGCGCCAGCGGTTGACGGAATTCGGCACGGCCTACTATCAACGTTGCCTCGAAGTGCTGGGGTTGGTGGCCGACTCCGAGCGCCTGGCCGAGCAGGCCCTTGATGAGCCGAGCGGCACCCTGCGCATTACGGCCCCGCTGACCTTTGGCACCGAGAAACTGGCACCGGCATTGAGTGAATTCACGTTGCGCCATCCGCAGGTCAAACTGGACGTGGTGCTCACCAATGCGCGACCGGACCTTCTCGAAAACGGTTTCGATGCAGCCTTTCGTTTGGGGGAAACAGAGCCTTCCAACATCATCGCCCGCCCGCTCATCGACTACACTCTGACGATGTGCGCATCGAAGGAGTACCTGGCGCGCCGCGGAATCCCGGAGCACCCCGATGATCTGCAACACCACGACTGTCTGTCCTTTGCCTATCCGGATGGGGATGACTGGCACTCGGTCGCGAAACAATGGCGCCTGGCCGGGCCCGAAGGCGAAATCCGCGTGGCGGTCAGCGGACCGATGCTGATAAACAGCTCGGCAGGGCTGCATCAAGCGGCTCGAACAGGGATGGGCATCGTGATGTTGCCCGACGCGTTGATCGAGCAAGACCTGAAGGACGGAAAGCTGGTGGCCGTGATGCACGGATATCAATTGCCAAGCCGCCCCCTGAACCTGGTATACGCCCAGGATCGCTACCGTTTGCCGAAACTGCGCCGCTTCGTCGACTTTGCCATGCAGAGGTGGGGTAAGCGCTAGCCCATTCTATTGCGCGCCCACGCAGGACATAGTCCATCGTCACTTACATTCCCGCTTTCACCAAGACCGGTTTCTCCTGATACCGGTCCGGGTACAACTGCTTCAACTGCGCAACTTTCGGTAAATCGTTGATCACGATGTACGGATAGCTAGGGTGTTCGGTCAGAAAATCCTGATGCTCTTCTTCTGCCGGGTAGAACCCGTTGTAGGTTTCCAGTTTGGTCACGATGGGTTTGTTGAACGAATGGGCGGCGTCGAGCTGGGCGATGTACGCCTGGGCGACGCGTTGCTGCTCGCTGTTTTTTGGAAAAATAGCCGACCGGTACTGAGTGCCGCTGTCAGGGCCCTGACGATTGAGTTCGGTAGGGTTGTGGGCCACCGAGAAGTAGATTTGCAGCAAGGAGCCGTAGCTGACCTGACCTGGATCGAAGGTGACTTCCACCGATTCTGCATGGCCGGTATTGCCGTCGCTGACGCGTTCGTACTGAGCGGTATTGGCTGCGCCGCCGGCATAACCGGAGACCGCGTTCTTCACGCCTTTGACATGCTGGAACACGCCTTGGACGCCCCAGAAGCAGCCACCGGCAAACACTGCAGTTTCACTGTGAGCCTGGGTGGTTTCGTCGAGGGCCGGTGGTGGGATGACGACCGCGTCTTCGGCACCGAAAGAGAACGCCGAGCATTGGCCGATGATCCCGGCAGCGGCCACGCCCAACAGGGTGCGGCGCCAGGTGAATAGGGATTTCATGGTGCTGACTCCTGAGTAGATGAAAGAGTGATCAACCGAAGGTAAACGCATACGCCGACACACCCGGATCGAGAAACTCGATGCTGAAGGTCCGGTCCGTTACACCGCCGGTTTGGCGCACCAGTTGATACAGGCGTTGTTCGGTTACGCTGCCGCTGCCATCCGACTTCACGTCCGTACCGTGGGCATCGCCAGGGGCCTTGCCATCAATCAGCACCTTGAAGCGCACCGGTTTACCGTCAGGTCCAGGGCCGAGCACCAGATGCAGGTCTCGAGCGTGAAAGCGGTAGACGATACGGCTGGCTGGCGCACTTGATATCGCCCGCTCCGAACCGACATTCCACTGACCGCCCAGGCCCCAGTCGTTGAGTGCCAACTCGGACGGTGGGGTGTAAGCCGACACCTTGTCCGGCACCAGGCTGGTTTCAGGCACGAAATGCTCCGCACGCTGGTAGCCGACATAGGTTTCTGGCGATAGCACTTCACTCATGTCCGGTGCGAGTTGAACACCCTCGGCGCTGGCATTGATCAGACCGTCTGCGACCTTCGCGGCGCCCGCTTCACGCAGCAGTTGCTGGATTACCCGCTCCGATTCGGCGTAATCGCCTTCACCAAAGTGGTGATAACGAATGCGCCCCTGAGCGTCGGCAAAGTAGTGGGCTGGCCAGTATTCGTTGTTGAAAGCGCGCCAGATCTTGTAGTCGTTATCGATGGCCACCGGGTAGTTGATGCCCAGGTCCTTCATGGCTTTGGTGACATTGCCAACATTGCGTTCGAAGGCAAATTCGGGCGCATGGACGCCGATCACCACAAGGCCCTGATCGCGGTATTTCTCGGCCCAGGCCTTCACATACGGCAATGTGCGCAGGCAGTTGATGCAGGAGTAAGTCCAGAAATCCACCAGCACGACTTTGCCTTTCAAGGCCGGCGCGGTCAGCGCTGGCGAGTTGAGCCATTGCACCGCACCGTCCAGCGCTGGAAGGTTGCCTTCAACCGGCAGTGTGCCCGGTGTTTTGTCAGCCGCTTTCATCGCATTACCGGAGGCCGCGTTCTGCGCCATCATTGCCCCGCCACCGCTCGGTGACTTACCGGACAACCGGTTGACCAAGGCCTGCTCGATACCGCCCGTGGACGCCGTCGACACCTGCGCCAGAATGCCGGTGTCGAGCCCAAGGGCGATCGCGGCCACACCGGCCAGCATCGCCGCGCCCAAACCTCGACGCACCCACTCGCCAGCGCCAATCGACCGCTTCATTGCCGCGAAAACCTTACCGCCCAGCAGTAGCGCCACGGCGAGGGACGTGGCGGCACCGGCGGCGTAAGCCAACAACAGCAAGGTGGTTGCGATGCTTGCACCTTGCAGCGCTGCGCCCGTCAGCAACAGACCGAGGATCGGCCCGGCACAAGGCGCCCAGAGCAAGCCCGTGGCGACGCCGATCAGGAACGAAGCGCCGGGACGCGGCCGGGCATCAGCACCCGCCGCTTCCGACAATCGACTGCCGGCCGCCACCAATGGTCGGGTCAGTCGCTCGGCCAGTCGAGGCAGCAACAGCGTCAGCCCGAACAAGGCCACAAACACCAGCGCCAGCCAGCGGCCGTACTGATTGACTTGCACCACCCAACCGCCACCCACCGCGGCCAGCGTGGCAACCAGCGCGAAGGTGAGCGCCATCCCCGCCAGCAACGGCAAGCCACTCTTCATGAACGGTTGCCCGGTGCGGGCGAAGACAAACGGCAGTACCGGCAAAATGCACGGGCTGACAATCGTCAGCACACCACCGAGATAAGCGAGGACCAGAAGCCACATAAACGTCGACCTGCGTGAATGAGTGAAAGGAATCAGGCCGCCAGAGGCTCGAATTTCATCGCCAGGCCGTTCATGCAGTAGCGCAGGCCAGTCGGTTTGGGACCGTCATCAAAGACATGCCCTAAATGACCGCCACACCGACGGCAGTGAACTTCTTCACGGACCACGCCGAAGGACCGGTCCTGACGGGTCGCCACCGCCTTGTCCAGCGGTGCCCAGAAACTTGGCCAACCGGTGCGGCTGTCGAATTTGGTCGCGGAGGAAAACAGTGGCAGGTCACAACCGGCACAGGCGAATGTGCCGTCACGGTGTTCATTGTTCAGCGCGCTGCTGTAGGCCCGCTCGGTGCCCTCTTCACGGAGGATTTCATACTGTTCGTCACTGAGCAGCGCGTGCCATTCGCTGTCGCTGTGCGTCACCTCGAACACCTGCGCCGCACTCGCCTCGCTGATCAGCGCAGAACTCGCGGCAAATTTTGGCAATACACCGATTGCCAGGGCTGCAACCCCCAGCCCGCCGCTCGCTAAAAGAAACTGCCGTCGTGAAAACATGGTCTGCTCCGAAAATCCAGGGGGCCTTTCATGGAACACAGCCTAGGCTTGGGTTGATCGCCAAATCCTCACGAAGAGTTAAATAATTCGTGATAACTCAGGCGCCGGAAAACCCGCACAATGCGCTCATTGCGCTGAAGGATTGAGCTTGATGGAACAGACCAAACGCGTCCTCGTGGTCGAGGACGACCTGCATATCGCCGACCTTATCTGCCTGCATCTGCGTGATGAGCAGTTCGAGGTGGTGCACTGCGCCAATGGCGATGAAGGCATGCGATTGCTGCAGCAAGGAAGCTGGGACGCGCTGATCCTCGACTTGATGCTGCCCGGTGTCGACGGCCTGGAAATCTGCCGCCGCGCCCGGGCCATGGCGCGCTACACACCGATCATCATCACCAGTGCGCGCTCCAGCGAAGTGCACCGGATTCTCGGGCTCGAACTGGGTGCCGACGACTACCTGGCCAAACCGTTTTCCATGCTCGAACTGGTGGCTCGGGTCAAAGCGCTGCTACGTCGGGTCGACGCCATGGCCCGCAACCTGAAAATGGACGCCGGCAGCCTGATCACCGATGGCCTGTCCATCGACCCGATCACCCGCGACGTATCCCTCGACGGTCGCCGCCTCGACCTCACGCCACGGGAGTTCGACCTGCTGTATTTCTTCGTCCGGCAGCCCGGAAAAGTGTTTTCGCGCATGGACCTGCTCAACGCCGTGTGGGGTTACAGCCATGAAGGCTACGAACACACGGTCAATACCCACATCAACCGCCTGCGAGCGAAAATCGAGGCCGATCCGGCGCAGCCGGCACGCATCCTCACCGTATGGGGGCGTGGCTACAAATTCGCGGCCAAGGAGGAGCAGCCATGAGGCTGACCCTGACTCAACGCCTGTCGCTGGTGTTTGCCGTGTTGCTGCTGGTGTGCTGCGGCACATCGGCGTGGATGCAGGTGCGTTCCAACCAGATGCATGAACTGGAAGTGGTGCAAGGGTTGTCGCGCGATCTCGCTCAACACATCGCCCGTGACACCGTGCTGATGGACACCCAAGGCTTGATGCCCGGTGCCGTGCGCAACCTGTTCAGCCAACTGATGCTGGTCAACCCGAGTGTCGAGGTCTACCTGCTGGACACCGAGGGCAAAATTGTCGGCAGCGCGGCGCCCGAAGGTCGGATACGTCGGGAGCGCGTCGACCTGGCGCCGGTCCAGCGCCTGCTCAACGGCGATGCCCTGCCGATTCTTGGCGACGACCCGCGCAGCGTCGAGGGTCGCAAGGTGTTCAGCGCCGCGCCGCTGAAGGTCAACGGTAAACCGGCGGGTTATCTTTATGTGGTGTTGCTCAGTGAAGAACACGACCGCTTCGCCGAGCGCGGCGCCACCAGCGCGGCCCTCAATACCGCCCTGTGGTCCATCGGGCTGGTGGCGCTGTTATGCCTGATCGCCGGTCTCACGGCATTTGCCTTGATCACCCGTCCTTTGCGCCGCTTGACCGAAAACGTCAGCCAGTTCGACATCGACGGCGTTCCGCAAGCGCCACCGGCATCCGTTCCGGTGGAAAAAGCCGCCAGCCACGATGAAATCGCCGTACTCGATGCCGCCTTCCGCCAGATGCAAGCGCGCCTCAGTGAACAATGGCGATCGTTGACCCGTCAGGATCAGGAGCGCCGCGAACTGGTGGCGAACATCTCCCATGACCTGCGCACGCCATTGGCCTCGCTGCACGGCTATCTGGAAACCCTGTCGCTGAAGGACGCGACGTTGTCTCCTGCCGACCGTCGCCGCTACCTGGGCATTGCCCTGGACCAAAGCCGCAAGGTCGGTGGACTGGCGCAATCGCTGCTGGAACTGGTGCGACTGGAGCACGGCTTTGTGCAACCGGTGCTGGAGCGCTTCTCCCTGACCGACCTGGTGCAAGACATCTTTCAGAAATTCGAACTGACGGCCGAGGCACGCCAGGTCGAACTGAAAGCCACCTTCGCACCGAATGTTGCAGCGGCCTGCGCCGACCTCGGGTTGATCGAGCGGGTGCTGACCAACCTGTTCGACAACGCCCTGCGCCATACACCTCAAGGTGGCGAAATAGAACTCAGCCTGCGCCCTCAAGGCGCTTTTATCGAAGTCATTGTCAGCGACACCGGCCCCGGCATCGCGGCCGAACTGCGCGAAGGCCTGTTCCTGCGCCCATTCAACATCGGCGGTGCCCGGCGCGATGGCGGACTGGGGCTGCGCATCGTGCATCGCATCCTGCAATTGCATGGTCGCGATATCCAGTTGATCGATGTTCCGGGACGCGGCGCGACCTTCCGTTTCTCGTTACCGGTGGATCAACAGACCGCAGAGCAATGGGCAGTCCGCTCGTCGCTGGGTAATGGTCATACCCCCCTGTAGGAGCGAGCTCGCTCGCGAAAAACCTGAGAGCGCCGCGGGCTATCAGGCTTAACACGTCATCGTTAACGATCTTCGTCGGAACGCCGCCCGGAGCAAGCTCGCTCCTACAGAGGATTGAGGTCGATCTTTTGCCCGTTGGCCTGTTGGGCCGTGACAACGCCGCCGCGGTCCAATAGATTAGACGGCCTGAAAAGGCCCTGTGCTTTCTCGCCTCAATCCAAGTTAAAAGAAGTAGTGAAATTTCAATGTCCGATTCCAATACCGCTGAATCCGTAGTCACCTTGTCGTCCAAAGCGGAATACGAAAACTCCATCAATCTTTCACAGCACGTGCCCCAGGCCAAGACCATCGCCGAGATGGTTCTGGACGCTTTCCAGTCCACCCGTGAAAGTGACCAGATTCGCGAGCTGCGCACCGCGATTCGCCAGGCTCACGACAGCTTCGACGACGATAAAGCCTACGAACTGATGGGCGAACTCAAGCAACTCAAGGACGCCGAGGCTGCCGACATTGCGGCCCTGGAAGACCTGAGCAGCAAATTCCCGATCAGCCGCATTCTCTCCAGTTTCAAGGACGACCCGGCGTTTCAGGAAATCGTCTACGGTCTGGCGCTGAAAGTGCTGAACCAGACACACCAGGCCCTCAGCAGCCCGAGCAGCGGCAAAAGCAAAGCGGCTCGCGCCAAGAAAGATGTCGAAGTGTTCACCATCAGCAAAGACGGCATCAGCGTCACACTGCCGCTGCGCACCCCGCGTTCGCGACTGAACGTTGACCGTGAAGCGCTGGAATTCCTGGGCTTCTCCTTCGTCGGCGAAGGCGAAGAAGCAGAACTGGAAAGCGAAACGTTCCTGGACAATGCCGGGACCGAACAAGCGGTTAACCGCAAGAACATCATCACCGCACTTCAGCAGCAAACTGCATTTGACGGCTACAGCATCGCCGCGCAGTAACTCGCCCTCCCAGCGGCGCGTCCAGCGCCACTGACCCAAGAGCCCCGCCCTAGAGCGGGGCTTTTTATTGCCTGCGTCTCCACAAAAACCACGATTACTCTTCCAGTATCAACAGCAGAAAAACACTTTCCCTAACCCTTCAGCATCACGGGTCCGCTTGCAGGGATCGTCAACTCACTTTCCAGCCCAAGACCTCGGTGGTGCGATTGCTGAGGTCACCATGCACACACCTCCCCTCTACCGTCAGTTAGCCAATCATTACCTCGACGCCATCCGCAGCGGCACCTTGAAAACCGGTGAACGGTTTCCTTCCATTCGACTGATGATGGAAAAACATGCGGTCAGCCTGTCGACCGCGGTGCAGGTTTGCCGGGAGCTTGAAGACTGTGGCGTGCTGGAAGCCCGACCGCGCTCCGGCAACTACATTCGCCAGCCCGACAAATTGGCCAAACCCATCACGTTCGCACCTCCCCCGCCACTGGACATGGGCGTGTACGCCGGCATTCACCCACAAGTGTCATCGGTACTCAAGACCAGTCAACGCGCGGCGATCAGGGTCAATTTAGCCAGTGCTTACTGCGCGCCGGAGCTCTATCCATTGAAGACCCTGCAGGACCACATGATCAAGGCACTGCGGCACGACACGCATTTGCTCGGCGCGGCCGGTTCGACCTGTGGCAACAGCGCGCTGCGCCACATCCTTGCCCGACGGGCGCTGACCGCCAAAGCCAACCTGACAGCGGAGCGGATAGTGATCACCAACGGTGCGACCGAAGCGATCAACCTGGCCTTGCGCGCGGTCACCCAACCCGGCGACACCGTGGCGGTGGAGTCACCGACCTTTTTTGGTCTGCTACAAATTCTCGAGAGTCTTAACCTGCGGGTGCTGGAAGTCCCGGCGACGGCGCACGCGGGAATCAATCTGTTTGCCCTCGAACAACTGCTGCAAAGCTCCGAACGGGTTCACGCGCTGATTGTCATCCCCAACCTGCAAAATCCGCTGGGCAGCATCATGCCCGACGCCAACAAAGCACGATTGGTGCAACTGTGCGCCGAGCACAACACCGTGCTGATCGAAGACGATTCCTACGGTGACCTGGTGGATACCGAGCAACCGTTGTCCACGCTCAAACACTGGGACCGTACCGACTCTGTGATTTATTGCGCATCGCTGAACAAAACCCTGGCGCCAGGCATGCGTTTGGGCTGGATCAGCGCAGGGAAATGGCACGATCGCGTGGAAATGCTCAAACACACGCAGTCCCGGGGATGCGAAGCGTTGTCGCAACTGGCGGTCAGTGCGTTCATGAGGACACCGTCCTACGATCGTTACCTACGCCGATTGAGGAAAATCCTCACGCAACAACGCGAGCAGATGAGTGCCTCAATCATTCGATATTTTCCCGAAGGCACCCGGGTGACCCAACCTCAAGGCGGAACGTTGCTGTGGGTGGAACTGCCACGTCACCATTCGTCCATGGCGCTGTTTCATGAGGCGTTGAAAGTCGGCATCCAGATTTCACCTGGGGATATCTTTTCCAACACCAAGCGTTTCAGCCACTGCGTGCGCATCGGCTGCGGCGCGCCGTACTCACCGCGAATCGATGAAGCCCTGGCGACCGTCGGCCAACTACTCAAAAATCAAAACTGATGCACACCCCAATCCCCTGTAGGAGCGAGGCTTGCCCGCGAAGGCGTCCTCACTGACGCTAAAAGCTTCGCGGGCAAGCCTCGCTCCTACAGGGTTTGGGGTTGGATTTTAGATTGGGGTTTGGGGTTGGGTTTTAGATTGGGGTTGGGTGTTGTGTGTTGGGTTTAGATTGGGGTTTGGTGCAGGCAGATGATGTGCGGGTCGTCGTTCCAATGCGGGAAGCGTTCGGCAATCAGCGGGTCGTGTCCGGGGATCACATGGTCTTCACTGTCGGCCAGGCTGTCGATCAGGCTGAACGCTTCCAGTGTCTGCGCCAGATCATCCAGGATCGGAAACGGACTGCGCTGACGGATGTTCGCCCACAAATGCGCCGCATCCGACGCCAGAACAATCCACCCGCGCCCGGTATTGACCCGCACCACCTGGCTACCGGGTGTATGTCCGCCCACCGGGTGCAGTGTCACGCCTGGAATCACCTCGACAGTACCGGTGTGCAAACGCATGCGCCCTTCGAATAGCGGCGGCAGCGCCGACATCACGTCGTCGACTTCGTAGGTTTTGTTCACCGTGCGATGGGCCATTTTCGGTCCGGTGCAGAAACGTAATTCTGCCTCCTGCAAATGCACCGTCGCCTTCGGAAACAGCCCGAGGTTGCCCGCGTGATCCCAGTGCAAATGGGTCAGGATCAAGGTCTCAACCTGCGCCGGATTGATGTCCAGTTGACGTAGGGATTGTTCCGGCAGGCGGTACATCTGACGGTTGCGCCGATCTGCCGTGGCCGGTTGAAAACAGGTGTCGACCACCACCACATGCTGATCGTTACGGATGACCCAGAAGTAGTAATCCAGCGGCATCGACGCATTCGGATCACCACAGCAGGCGTCGTAGAGAAAATTCTCCCTGGCGGTGCGCTGAGCGTTGGCGCCGACACGGATGGCGAACACTTCATACACAGGAACGGACATATTCACCTCCTGACTCAGGCTGCGGCGGTGGCTTTGAGGGTCGGACGGAAGTCGAAATCGATCTGGTCGCTGATGCCCAGGTCCTGCGCCAGACGATGCAGGCCACTGTAGTCACGCATGATCGTCGCGTTCTTGTTGCTCTCCCGGGTGTCGGCGATGATCAGCGCGGCGTCCTCGACCCCCAGCTGCGTCAGAATCGCCTCCCACATCGAGTAGTCCTGAGCGACAAAAGCACTCAGCGCCACCGACAAGGTGCGTGCGAAAAATTCCCGTTGGGTCGGCTGCATGTTCACGTACATGACCTTCGCCACCTCGGCGAGGATCTTGCTGTGGGCATATTCGTCACGGTTGTGCAGATCGGCCACGCGGCGGTTTTGCGGTTGAATGCTCTGGTCGTCGGCGAGCAGGTCGAGATAGGCGTTGACGCTGATCTCGGCGACCACCGCAAAGGTGATCGCCGCCAGGTCACGTTGCCATTGTTCCGACAGTTGTTCGCGCAGTGCGACCAGGCGCAGGTAAGTCACCGATGGCGGCAAGTCCAGATCCTGATCGAGCGCCCGCTCCACTTTGGTCCGTTCGACGGCCCGCAGGTGCATGAGCGTGTGGTAGTGCTCGTCGATCAAGGTCTGCTGCATCGCCTCGCGAAAATGCCAGTCGTCCTTGCCCAGGTATTGATTGGCAATGACGCTGAGCGCCGGGTTTACCACGTGTTCTTCCGCTGTCACTGTGCGCAGGTTGTAGCCGATCCAGCCCCAGGTCACCACGGTGCTCTTGAGTTCATCGCTCAGCGCCTGGAATTTCGGGTGATGGAAAAACGGCACCATGCACTCCGGATAATCCGGGCGTGTCGGGTCGAACGCTTCACTGACGCTGGCCCGGTCCGGTGAACAGACCGTAGCCCGTTTGGTCCACGCCTGATTCAGGCGTATCACCAGTTGATGATCGACTGTGGCGATCTCGATTGCAGTTTGCATGACGCGATACCTGTAGGACGCGTACCCCCGAGGGGTACGCCGATGGAATGTTGGGCGACGGATGATTCAGGCCAGCCAGTAGCGGGTCAGGTTTCGCGCCGGGTCAGTGTAACGACTGCGCGCATGAATCATTCGCCAGTTGTCCCAAATCAGCATGCACCCGTCGGGAATCAGCACCGGGGTGTTGTGCTCAACGAAATAGGCCTCGCCCAGCACCGCGAACCTGGCCAGGGGCGATGAGTTATTGGCGACCTGCGAGTGAAGCAGGTCCTCCTTGGAAGGATTCACGTCGCCGTAGTGAAACTGGTTGTAGCTGAAGCGGAAAATATCCCCGGCCTCTGTAGGCGTCAGGATGTATTCCTTGACCCGACGCTGCGCGGCTTCGCCCGGTTTGGCGGTGGCGACGAACTCGACAGGCGTGTCGTTGATCCACTCGCGCAATTCAGGATCGGTGTGTTCGAGAAAACCCAGAAACTCAAGGCCGTCGACCAGCCCCGTATGCCCGCCACCGCAGGTCGCCTGTTGGTGACAATGCAACGCCAGATAGCGCGGCGGCGGTCCATACACCGGCGCTTCGGTGTGCGGGCCGATGCCATTCATGCTCTGGGAATACGGCAAGTCTTCGTACCCCGGCTTACGGGTAATGGCGAACGCCATTTGCCCATTGAATTGCGGAATGATCGGACCGAACTCCTCCAGCGTGCCTACAACATCATCGGCGAATTCGTCGGGCGTCAGCACCGTCCAGCCTCGCGCCGACAGTTCTTCATGACGGTGGCCCAGTGAAACGTAAGGTGCAGACGCAGCAATCCCTTGATCGGTCATGGTGGTATTCCTGGCGGTTGATCAGGCGTTTACGGTTGAGGTGTAGGCGGCAATGAATTCGCTGCAGGCAGTGCCCGGTCGATACGGCTGTTCATCGATGCTTTGCACGGGTGTGATTTCGGCGGCGGTGCCCGTCAGAAAACACTCGTCGAAATCGCCAAGCTCTGTGGGAAGAATGGTTCTTTCGATCACTTGATAATCCAGTGCCTTGGCCAGGTCGATGACGGTCTGACGGGTAATGCCGTTGAGGAAACACTCCGGCAGCGGCGTGTGCAGCGTCCGGTCTTTGACGAAGAACACGTTGGCGCTAGTGGCTTCGGCCACATGGCCGCGCCAGTCGAGCATCAAGGCATCGTGATAGCCGTGGTTTTCCGCGTCGTGCTTGCTCAGCGTGGCGATTTGGTAGTGCCCGGACGCCTTGGCCTCGAAGGGGCTGCAACTCGGTGGCGGACGACGCCAAGCGGCGGTCTTCAACCGTATGCCCGCCATGCGCGCCGCCGGGTCGAAGTAACTCGGCCATTGCCAGCAGGCAATCGCCAGATGAACGCGATTGAAGCGCGCCGAGGTGGAAATCATTTCACTGCCGCGCCAGGCCACCGGCCGCAGATAACCGTCGACCACGTTGTTGCGCTTGAGCAGTTCATGGCTCGCCGCTTCCAGTTCGGCGAGCGCATAGGGAATGGCAAAGTCCATCAACTGCGCCGAGCGATATAACCGCTCGCTGTGTTCGCGCAACTTGAAGATCTTGCCGTTGTAGACGCGCTCCCCCTCATACACCGTGCTTGCGTAATGCAGGCCGTGGGTCAGCACGTGCAGCCGCGCCTGGGACCACTCGACAAACTCGCCGTCGAGCCAGATCAATCCTTCGCGTTGATCAAACGGGATGCCACTCATATCCCTATCTCCTGATGAATCGTCCTACGCCGTTTCGAGCAGGACCGGTATCAATTCGGGTGCCGCCACAGCTTCGGTCTGAAAGAAGAACGAGCGCTCGCCGAACGCCGGTCGCAACTCATCAAACCAGGTCGCCTGTGGATCGAAGCGCGCACAGAACGTGCGCAGCACCCACTGTGGATTGCGCGCCTGAAGGAACTGCAGCACGAAGACTTTTTCCCCCGCGATGGTTTCGATGCCATTGATCAACACCTTGCCGTAGAAGGTGCTCATGGACGGCCCGCGAACCGTACGCGCCAGCCCGGACACCGTGCGATACGCCGCCTGGAAAATCTCGAACGCCCGGGCCAACGGCATTGCGAAATAGTGGCTGGGGCCGGTGTCGCGCTCGACGAACATGTAATAAGGGATCGCCCCCAGTCGCACGCCTTCGGTCCAGAGCGCGGCCCAATCGGCGGGGTTTTCGTTGATGTGCCGAATCACCGGCGCCTGCATGCGCAAGGTCGCTCCGGTCGAACGAATGCGTTCGACGGCCTGGCGGGCGATGTCCTGGTGAAGCTCTACCGGGTGGTTGTAGTGCCCCATGATCGAGAGATTTTTCCCTACGGCGACGATCCGTTTAAACAGCTCGAGCAGTTCGGGCGCGTCCTTGTCGCTGACAAACCGCTGCGGCCAATACGCCACGGATTTGGTGCCGATGCGGATGCTCTTCAGGTGGCTCAGTTCCAGCAACGGCTCGATGTACCCCGCCAACGAGCGAGTGTTCATGATCAGCGGATCGCCACCGGTAATCAGCACATCGGTGACTTCAGTGTGCTCGCGCAAATAACTCACCAGTTCCTGGGATTCACGGGCGTTGAACTTGAGTTCTTCCTCGCCGATGAACTGCGCCCAGCGGAAACAGAAGGTGCAGTAGGCGTGACACGTCTGACCGGCACCGGGGAAAAACAGCACGGTTTCGCGGTACTTGTGCTGAATGCCCGACAGGACTTTGCCGTTGTGCATCACGCTGTTGTGCGTCAGTTGCCCGGCCGGATGCGGGTTCATGCGCAGCCAGATCGCCTCGATCCGACGTTTGATGGCGACCGCATCATCCTGCTCGATCAGCTGCTTGAGCGACGTGTACTCGTCCGGCAGCAACATGTCCTTGTGGGGAAAGGTCATGCGAAAAATCGGATCGTCGGGGATGTTGTTCCAGTCGATCAGCGTACCCAGGACGTATTCGTTGGTACGAAACGGCATGACCCGGGCCACCACCGTCATGGCTTCCTGCAACGCTGGCGTCAATTTCTGCCAGTACGGCGTGTCGCGAATGGTGCGTGAGTTAAAGGGTTTGTATCTTTCGTGCTCCGACATTCCCTGCATGGCAGCGCTCCTGATAATGGCTGGGCCGTTCTTACTGGATGGCGGGCGTTACTCGCTCTATATCCATCCATGCCCGAACGCTGTCGCGATCCCACTGCCGCTGGACATACGCGGCGAGTCGGGCGGGAACGTGATCGCCATTGGCGACCAGCCGGTTGAGCATGATTGCCAGGTCGGTGTCGGCAATGCTCCAGTCACCAAACAGGTGTTCAGCGCCTCCTTCCAGCAATCGATCGGCGACGAAGAACAAGCGGTCGACGGCGGCCAAAGCCTCGTCGGACAGCGGGTTGTCTTTCTTGCCGAAGTAGATGAGGTCCGCCGGGCGCTCTTTGCGAATAACCAGCAGATCACTGCGCAGCCAGGCCTGGAGTTGACGGGCACGGGCGCGCTGTTTGATGTCCAGCGGGTATAGTTTTTTATGGCCGGGAGAGAGTTCATCCAGGTATTCGGAGATGGCCGAAGATTCCGACACCGCAAAACTTCCGTGAACTAACGTCGGGATTTTGCAGGTTAACGATAAAGTCTGATAAGGCCTTAGATAGTTCTCACGACTCTTTAAGTCGACCGTCGCCAAGTCAAACGGAAGTTGCTTTTCCTTGAGTGCCACAAATGCCGACATGGCAAATGCACTGACAAAATCCACACCCACATAGAGTTTAAGCTTCGTACTTTCCATAGATCGGTTCCTTGCTTTAACCACATTAATCCGTTGCATGGAAGTGATCGTAGTAAGTTGCTCAAGCGCTGAACAGATACAGAAATTATCTGTTTCTATCGATACAGACATTCGAAAAAGGCGGGTTTCGGAGGGGCGACAAAAAAACAAAAAGGGAGTCAGCGAACGCGGACTCCCTGGTGTGCAACGGAAGGAAAATTAGAGTGGGCGGGCGGATCAGGAATTGGAGAGCTGCGCCATTTGCGGCATGTTGCTCATGTTCAACATGGCCAGCGGTTCAGTGGCGCTGGTGTTGACAAAGCCGTGGTGGGTCCAGGCAGGCACCAGCAACACATCGCCGGGGCTGACGCTGACTTCATCGGCATCGCCCAGGCTTAACGCGCCGCTGCCGGACTGAATGATGAACAGGTGCCACCACGCATGAGCATGGCCATTGAGCACCGCGCCCGGTTTCAACCATTGCATCGACACCGCCATCCCGGGTGTCAACTTGCACCCTTCGATGCTGTTGTCGTGGGCCAGCGCGACAATATCGATTTCACTGGCCTCAAGGCGCTGACGCATGTCTGTCAGTTCTCCGCCCTTCCACACCCGTGCACTGACCGATGGCTGGTGCAAACTCTGACGAAAGTCGTTGTATGAAAAAAACCCACCTTGAACGTTATTCATCCGCGCGCACCAACTTATCTAGTCGACTTTAGTGACCGAACCTTAGGCCAACTCTTAAACACTGTAAAGTCGAATACCTTTAACTCATAACGCCGACGGACGCAGTGCCGCAATCATGTCCACTTCAACAGCCGCATTTTTCGGAAGTTGATAAACCCCGATGGTCGTCCGGGTATGTTTCCCGGCATCTCCCAGCACATGGCTGAATACATCTGACGCGCCATTGGCCACTTCACTGAGATCAACAAAGTCCGCCGTGGATTTCACATACACCGTTACCCGGATCAATGACTTGATTTTATCCAGTGAACCGATGGCATCGACAATCAGCGCCAGCGCACGCATCGCGCTGATACTGGCGGCCGCCTGGGCATCCGCCAGGCTGAGTTCCAGCCCCACTCGGCCGGGGTACTGAATTTTGCCATTCATGCGTGGCACCATTCCGCTGATGTACAGCTCATCGTGATGCCGGACCAGCGGGGCGTAATGCCCGCCGGCGGTGTTCTCGCCGTAGATGTCGTAGTCGAGTTCTTTTGCCAGGGTGATGAAACGTTCATCACAACTCATGCGCTCAATCATTTACCAAACCCTCTCAATCAATACTGCAAAAAATCATTGATCCCGCAGGCTCAGCCCACGGCTCTTGAGGCCGATACCAGGCAGGTGACCTCGACGCGTGATTCGATCGCCTCGGCCAATCGCAGCAGGTTGTCGCTGAGCTGTGCGTAGTCCTCGCTGAACAACACGATGTGGCCGATGAACGAAGTGTTGTCTTGCACCAGCGCCGTGACCGAGTCACTGAGGCGCTTGGCGTATACCGCTTCCACCAGTTCGATGTTCAGTTCCTGGGCCAGGGACTCGATGTCCGGCACGTAGCGCAACAGACCGCCGGCCGGTGCCCGGAGCAGGCGAATGCCGCAATAGCCGCGAGCGACGGGGTCGTGAGCGTCGGTCGTGCCCTCCACCGCCCATCTGACCCAGCGTTCCCATGGATCGAAGTCGACGAATGCAAGGCGCGCGAGGTCCCAGATGTGCATGCCGCCGGGACGCATGTTGGTTTCCACCGCCGAGGTCAGGCCGTCACGGCGCAGGAAGATCTCGTTGTGATAGGCGCCGTTATCCAGCGAAACCAGGCCCGACATGTGTCGACCAGCCGCCGCCAGTCGAACCTGTGCGTCGGCGGCCAGCGGTGCCGGCACGATTTGCTGGATCTCCGCGCGGTAGGCGCCTTCGGTGGTGGTTTTTTCGGTGACCCAGGTGCTGCCGGCAACGTAATCCCAGCTGTACTCCCGGGCGTTCTGGATCAACTCTTCGAGGACGATGCCGCCTTCGCGATACGGCTTGAGCGCCTGCCAGACCTCGTCACATTCGGACGGATGATGGATGACCCGGCAGCCTCTGCTCGCACCTTCGCAGGCCGGCTTGATGAATGCTTTGCCGCCCAGTTCGACGACCTTTTTGCGCAGCTCGGCGACGCTCTCGATGCGCGCGGAAAACACCGGACGGTAATCGTCTGGCGACGTCTTGGCGGCCGCTTCCAGTTTGCGGAAAATCTGCTTGTCCAGGCCCGCTCGCGCTTCACTTGGGGTGATGCCGGGCAAGCCGTAGTGGGTGGCCAGCGCCGCGCCGAGCAGCACACCGCGGTCGGAGAACGGCAGCACGCCGATCAGCTTCCAGCTGTCGGCATTCAGGCAGCCCGCCACCAGTTCGAGAGAGCTGGCTACGTCTTCCGGTGCCAATGAGGTGCTGCAAACGTGATCGGCCACCTGATCGTCATCGGCTTGGATTTTCTCGACCAGCAGGATCAGTCGGGCGTTATAGAGTTTTCTGCAGAGGTCGCGCAACTTCTGGATATCGTGAACCCGATTGCCGTTGTACCCGACCACCACTACGCAAGATGTCGTATTCATGAAGCACCCGACCTGTGAAGAAAATAACGGAAACGCTGACTTAGTCGTGCAGTGACGCATTGGATTTTCGGTTGAGCCAGTACCAGGCCAGAATCCCGCCGGCGCCGATGGCGGCCAGCACCAGTGCGTTGTACGGCGGCGGCACCACGCGCATCAGCAGCACTGTGAGCCCGGCACCCACGCCGAGGGAGACTTCCTTGACGAACATGTTGTTTTGTTTGACGGAGAAGTAATCGAGGTAGCTGAACGCGCATTCGGCGATGGACAACAGCGCCACCCAGATCAGCGCGCCGGCGAGGGTTTCGACGTGGAACGCGGCCGGCGACGAGAGCACCGCGAAGCCGCCGATGATGATCCCGATCACCGCGACCACCTTGAAGCGCCCGGTGCGTTCGATGAGTTTCATCACCGGCACCTGCGCGAACACCACCACGGCGCTGTTGAGGATCAGCATCAAGCCATACCAGGCCGGCAACTCACCGGTTTCGAGAAGGATGGCTTGAGGCAGGATCGAGAACACGCCGAACAGCTTGATGCCCATGATGACGCCCGCGATCACCCACGGCAGTTTGTTGCGCCAGCCGCTGCCGTCCTGGGTCGCCGGGCGGGCAACCACCGATTCGGTGGTAAACGTTGCCCCCATGGCAATGGGCAGGCACAGCAGGACAAAACTCGCGGCGCCAAGGAAAAACATCGTTGGCGTTAACAGCGGCGAAAGCAGGATCAGCCCCGCCAGCAGGCTGCCCATGTTCATCGCGACACGGTTGTAGGCGGCGCCCTCTTTGGTTTGCGCGGCTTCGCTTTTGATCAGATAACCGGCGATGGCGATGCCATAGGCAAACAACGCGGCGGCAAACATCACCACGCCTTGATTGCTCGTGACCGCGAGCAGCACCAGACCGAGGGCGGCACAGAGCAGCGTGACGCTCAGGGAACGGCGGCCCAGCACCAGCAATGTCAGCGGCAACAGCAACAGCAAGGCCCGATAGCCGATGGCCAGGATGCTGTTGGTGGCCGTGTCGAGCCAGACGTTGGCCTTGCCCAACACCGCGAACAGCGACACGGCCGTGATGATCCGGATCGTGAACAGGCGGATGTTGATCACCGGTTTGGCGATGGCGACCGTTGTTTCGACACTCATGCAACACCTCTGAAACCAAGCGATTGCGGGGCTACGTGCACCGACAATGAAGAAAGTCTGTAAGGTGATAGTAGAGAGCGACACTTGTTCTGATCAGAGCAAGTTCGTATAGAATCGAACGAACTTTACTGCCGGAGAGACCAGTAAAATGCAGGTTCAACGTGCAGTGATCGCCGCCATCGAGTTCCAGCCCGGCGTGCCACTGGTCCAGCAAATCGTCGATCAGCTGACCGTGGCGATCAACCAGGGCGGCCTGCCCCACGGCTCCCGGCTGCCGCCGATTCGCGAACTCTCCGACTTGATGAACGTGGGCAAGTCCACGGTGGTCGATGCCCTGGACCGCTTGCGAGCCAAGGGCCTGGTGGTTTCACGCCAGGGCTCGGGGCATTTTGTGCACCGCTCCAGCGCCGCGACCCAAACCGATGCCGGCCCCGACCTGCAACCACAAGACACCCTCAGCGTGGTTCGCCGCGCGGTGTTGCAAGACAATGGTTCGTTGCGCCCGGGTGCCGGTTTTCTGCCATCCTCGTGGCTGCCGGCGGACGAATTGCTCAAAGCCGTGCGCGGCACCCTGCGCGCCACTTCCCTGCGCATGGGCGAGTACGGCGTTGCCGGTGGTTACCTGCCGCTGCGCGAGGCGTTGCGGGTCAAGCTGTCGACCTTGGGCATCGAAGTGCCGGTGGACCAGATCATCACCACGGCCAACACCGTGCAGGCCATCGACATGCTGATGCGCCTGCTGGTCAAACCCGGCGACACGGTGCTGCTCGACGACCCGTGCTACTTCACCATGCACGCCAACCTGGCGTTGCACGGCGCGAAGGTCATCACCATCGCGCGCGATTGTGACGGCATGGACCTGGAGGCTTTCGAGCAACTGCTGATCGCCCATCGTCCTGTTCTCTACATGACCAACAACGCCCTGCACAACCCGACCGGGCACTCGTTCTCCCCGGCGCAGGTCTATCGCCTGCTGGAGTTGAGTCACCGTTATGGTTTCCACATCCTCGAAGACGATTTGTACTGCGACATGCAGCAACGAAGGACGCCGCGCCTGGCCGCAGGCGGGCTGGACAATGTCACTTACGTCTCCGGTTTTTCCAAAACCCTGACCGCCAACAGCCGCGTCAGCTACGCGGTACTGTCACCGCAACTGGCGGCGCGGATGGTCGTGCTGAAAATGACCTGTGGCGGCATGACCTCGGAATTGGCGGAGCAAATCATCTGCACGATGCTCAGTGATGGCAGCTACGCCAAACATACCCGACGCACCGTGGACCGGCTTTACGAGTCGAGCAGTCGGGTGTCGAGCTGGCTGCAGGAGGCCGGTTGCTCAGTGTCGTCGCTGCCGCATGAAGGCTTGTTCCTCTGGACGCGTTTGCCCGAAGGGCTGCATGCCGAAACGCTGGCGAGAAAAGGCCTGGACATCGACCTTGTACTGGCCCCCGGCACCCTGCTCAGCAAAGCGCCGAACGCGAGCCAATTCCTGCGTTTCAACGTTGCCCATAGCGATAATCTGCAAGTGCGGGAGCGGTTTTTCCGGTTGCTCGATAGCTGAGTTATCCTGATACACCGCGGTGCGGCTTTCGCGAGCAAGCCCGCTCCCACATTTGATCGGCGTTGCCAGCACTTTTGTGATCGACGCCAAACTAATGTGGGAGCGGGCTTGCTCGCGAAGGCGGCGACTCGGTCCAGCAGAAAATCCCCAATAAAAAACCCCGCGCATCTCTCGATGGCGGGGTTTTTCTGCGTTTGACGCTTAAGGCGCGTAAGTCAGCAACAGCTCGCTCGGTACCTTGAAGTCCAGCGACATCATGACGCTCAACGCAGTGATGGTGAAGATCGAGAACACGAACAGCTTGCGTGCCCAGACCGTGTCATCCACTGCCTTGTAGCCGGTCCAGGCCATGTACAACCAGTACATGCCCATGGCGGCGGCGACGGCGAGGTAGCTCATGCCGGCGTAACCGCTGAAGGTCAGCATCAAGGTCGCCACGAGGAAGGCCAGGATGTAGATCAGGATGTGCTTCTTCGCCACTTGAATCCCGCGCTTCACCGGCAGCACCGGAATCGAGGCGGCCAGGTAATCGTTGAAGCGGAAGATCGCGATGGCGTAGGAATGCGGCATCTGCCACAGGCTGAACATCACCAGCAACGTCAGCGCGGCCATGTCGAAGCTGTTGGTGACGGCAACGTAGCCGATCACCGGCGGCATCGCCCCCGACAGACTGCCCACCAGCGTGCCGTGAACCGACTTGCGCTTGAGGTACAGGCTGTAGAAACCGACGTAGATGACGAAGCCAATCACCGCAAACAGCGCGGCCAACGGGTTCGCCACCTTGTACAACAACGCCACGCCGGCCACACCCAGGACGGTCGCAAAGGCCAGGGCCAGTTTCAGGGAGATCAAGCCCTGGACCAACACCCGGTTCTTGGTGCGTTCCATCTTCAGGTCGATGTCGCGGTCGATGCAGTTGTTGAACACGCAACCGGAGGCCACGACCAGGGAGGTGCCGATCATCGCCGCCAGGAAGATGGCCAGATCGACATGCCCTTTCGAGGCCAGGAAAAATCCGCCCGCCACAGAAAGCACGTTACCGAAAATGATCCCCGGTTTGGTGATTTGGATAAAGTGCTTAAAGGACATTCGGACTTTCCTCAGTGCGCCATCATGTTGGTGTGGATGCTGAACATGATCCACAGCGACAGGCCTACCAACAGAACGATCACCAATGCTGCGAAGACAAACGCGATCACGTTGTTACGCTGGGCAGCGGAGCGGTCCAGGTGGAGGAAGTACACCAGGTGAACGAGCACCTGGATTACTGCGAAGGCCAGTACGATCCACAGGGTCATGGCTTTCGGCAGCGATGGGTACATCACCAGGCCGAAAGGAATGACGGTCAGGATCACCGACAGGATGAAGCCGATGGCGTAGGACTTGACGCTGCCGTGGCTGGCGTCGTGGTCATCGTGGCCAGCGTGGGAATGAGCTGAGTTAGCCATTTACATAGTCCCCATCAGATAAACAACGGTGAATACGCAGATCCACACGACGTCCAGGAAGTGCCAGAACAGGCTCAGGCAGCTCAGACGGGTCTTGTTGGTCGCCGTCAGGCCGTTTTTCTGCACCTGGTACATCATGATCGCCATCCAGATCAGACCGCTGGTCACGTGCAGACCGTGGGTGCCGACCAGGGTGAAGAACCCGGACAGGAAGCCGCTGCGGCTAGGGCCGTAGCCCTCGGAGATCAGCATGTGGAACTCGTTGATCTCCATGCCGATGAAGCCGGCACCGAACAGGAAGGTCATCGCCAGCCAGCCCAGCACTTGAGTCTTCTTGCCTTTGAACAACGCCAGCATGGCGAAGCCGTAGGTGATCGAGCTGAACAACAGCAGAGCGGTTTCGCCCAGCACGTATGGCAGCTCGAAGATGTCGTGGCCCGACGGGCCACCCGCTACGTTGTTAACCAGTACCGCGTACACCGCGAAGATCGACGCAAACAAAATGCAGTCGGTCATCAGGTAGAGCCAGAAACCGAATACGGTCATCTCGCCCGAGTCGTGGTGATGGTCATCGTGCCCATGTCCATCGACATGGGTGTGTCCAGCATTGGTCACTAAGTTCGACATGGTTTAAGCCTGTTCCAACGAGGTTTCAACACGGGTGGCGGTGGCTGGAATTTTCCCGGCCGCTACCAGACGCTTGTGCTGCTCGGCTTCGATGCGTTCGATTGTCTCGACCGGCACCATGTAGCCTTGGTCATCACGTGCAGCGTGGATCGCGAAATAGATCACGGTGCCCGCCAGACCGACGATGGCCAACCACCAGATGTGCCAGATCATCGCGAAACCGAACACGGTCAGCAGAGCGCCCATGACCACACCGGTGGCGGTGTTGTTTGGCATGTGGATCGGCTCGTAGCGAGTCGGAGCCTGGTACGCGGTACCGTTTTCCTTGGCCTCGGTGAACGGGTCGATGCTTTCTGCTTTTGGCAGCACGGCAAAGTTGTAGAACGGCGGTGGCGAAGAGGTCGACCATTCCAGGGTGTGGGCATTCCACGGGTCGCCGTGTTCGCACATGTTTTCTGGCTTGTTGCGATCACGCACGCTGACGTAGAGCTGGATCAGCTGGCAAGCAATACCGCAGGCGATCAGTACCGCACCGAACAGTGCCACGTACAGGTACGGCACCCACTCAGGGTTGGTGGAGCTGTTCAGACGACGGGTCATGCCCATGAAGCCCAGTACATAGAGCGGCATGAACGCGACGAAGAAGCCGGTGATCCAGAACCAGAACGCTGCTTTACCCCAACCTTCGTGCAGCTTGAAGCCGAACGCTTTCGGGAAGTAGAAGCCGAAGCCTGCGATGTAGCCGAATACCGCGCCGCCGATGATCTCGTTGTGGAAGTGAGCGATCACGAACAGGCTGTTGTGCAGGACGAAGTCAGCACCCGGGATGGCCAGCAGTACGCCGGTCATGCCGCCGATGGCGAAGGTCACCATGAAGCCCAGGGTCCAGAGAACCTGGCTGGTGAAACGCAGACGGCCCTGGTAGATGGTGAACAGCCAGTTGAATAGCTTCACCCCCGTCGGGATCGAAATCAGCATCGTCGCCAGACCGAAGAAGGCGTTGACGTTGGCACCCGAACCCATGGTGAAGAAATGGTGCAGCCAGACCATGAAGCCCAGGATCGAGATCGCGCCCGATGCGTAGATCATCGAGTGGTGGCCGAACAGTTTCTTGCCCGAGAACGTCGAGATGACTTCGGAGAAGATACCGAACGCCGGCAGAATCAGGATGTAAACCTCGGGGTGACCCCAAGCCCAGAACAGGTTGACGTACATCATTGGATTGCCACCAAGTTCATTGGTGAAAATGTGGAAATCCATGTAACGGTCAAGCGTCAGCAGTGCCAGGGTAGCGGTCAGGATCGGGAACGAAGCCACGATCAGGACGTTGGCCCAGGTGCAGGTCCAGGTGAAGATCGGCATGTCCATCAGCTTCATGCCAGGGGTACGCATTTTCAGCACGGTGGCCAGGAAGTTGACCCCCGTCAGCGTCGTACCTAACCCGGATAGCTGTAGCGCCCAGATGTAGTAATCCATCCCCACGCCAGGGCTGTATTGCAGGCCCGACAGCGGCGGATAGGCAACCCAACCGGTCTTGGCGAACTCGCCAACGCCCAGGGACAGGTTGATCAGCACTACGCCGGAAACCAGCAGCCAGAAGCTCAGGGAGTTCAGGAACGGGTAGGCAACGTCACGCGCGCCGATCTGCAGCGGCACTGCAAGGTTCATCAGGCCGGTGAAGAATGGCATCGCCATGAAGATGATCATGATCACACCGTGAGCGGTGAAGATCTGGTCATAGTGTTCAGGCGGCATGTAGCCTGGCGTACCCTCGGTGGCCTTGGCCAACTGGGTACGCATCATGATGGCGTCGGCAAAACCGCGCAGCAGCATGACCATGGCGACGATGATGTACATCACGCCGATTTTCTTGTGGTCGACGGAGGTCAGCCACTCGGTCCACAGGTAGGTCCACTTCTTGAAGTAGGTGATGCCTGCGAACAGCGCCAGACCACCGAGCGCGATCATGGCGATGGTTATCATCACGATCGGTTCGTGGAACGGGACCGCTTCCCAACTTAATTTACCAAACATCGTTTACTCCTCTGCCCCGGCAGCTGAATGCGCGTTCATGTCCATCCCTTGCGTGGCGGCCACTTCCTTCTCTTTCTTCTCGTGGTTCACTTTCGGACCCGGTTTCATGCCTTCGTACTTGTCGACGATGATCTGGAACAGGTTTGGCGTGACCGAGGAGTAGAGCTCGACTGGGTTGTTCTGGCTTGGCTTGGAAAGGGCTGCGTATTCAGCTTGTTCAAGCTGTTTAGGTGCCTTTTTGACTTCACTGACCCAGGCGTCAAAATTTTCCTGAGACGTTGAGATCGCTTTGAATTTCATACCGGTGAAACCCGCGCCGCTGTAGTTGGCGGAGATGCCTTCCATTTCAGCGTCACGGTTGGCAATCAGGTGCAGCTTGGTCTGCATGCCGGCCATCGCGTAGATCTGGCCGCCCAGGCCCGGGATGAAGAACGAGTTCATCACGGAGTCCGACGTCACCTTGAAGTTGACCGGCGTATTCGTCGGGAACACGATCTTGTTGACGGTGGCGATGCCCTGCTCCGGATAGATGAACACCCACTTCCAGTCCAGCGCGACCACTTCAATGGTGATCGGCTTGACGTCGGATTCCAGCGGACGGTACGGGTCCAGTTCGTGGGTCGACTTGTAGGTGATGTAACCCAGGGCAATGATGATCAGGATCGGAACGGTCCACACCGCGATTTCAATCTTGGTGGAGTGGTTCCATTTCGGGGTGTAGGTCGCGCTGGTGTTGGACGCGCGGTATTTCCAGGCGAACAGGAAGGTCATGACGATGACCGGGACCACGACCAACAGCATCAGCAACGTTGCGGTGATGATCAGGTTTCGCTGCTCCAGGCCAACCTGGCCCGTGGGATTGAGCAAGGTCATGTTGCAGCCTGACAGCAACAGTGTGCCGAGCAGCGGCAATAAGCCTAGTAGTCTGGGGTACCTGTTTTTACTCATCTCACGACCTCTAAAGCAGCTTGCGCAATGCAGTTGGGTTTTGATCGCCAACACTTCACCCTGCCAAGGGTTGGCATTTTTCTTGGATTGAATAAGTGGCTGCCCGTCGCGCGTCAGACGCTGTTCGACAAATCCTGGGGCAGCGTTGAGTTCTTATTCGAATTCGTGGTCAAAGGCCTTGTTACAGACCAATTCCATTTGGTGCGGAAAATGGGAAGGCACCGACACCTGGGAGTCGCATGAAGCCATCCGGCCTCTCGACGCCCTATTACTGCTCAAGCACCTGAGTACAGGTGAGCAGCGCCGGGAATTCAGTGGTGGCGATTGTAGATACGTAGCGATTCATAAACCATGTCTCATCCCGAAATAATTTTTATCCATTCCAGCAACAATCATTAACGGTTTCTGCAAAAGTCCGGCATGTTATCGAAATTAATTCTCAACAAAAACACCAAAAATAGTAGGTCTACCACACGCAGTTCAGACAGTATCGAAGGCTCTGAACCGTCCTCCGACCTCGCTCAAGCCCCTACATGACAAGGGCTCCGGCCATTCGCCAAGACTTGTTAAAACTGCCTGTTACGGCTTTTCCGGTCTGACATCGCCTGCTGTTAAAAAACGCCCATTCTGTTGCAAAGCCGTACACCAATCAGGCATCTTGAAATGCCCTGCGACACTCGCGCTGTGACAACATGTCGCACATGTGCCGCACCCGAACTTGTCACGCATCAAGGTCATTTTGCCGACCACCGAAATGCAAAACGCCCTGGCCCTCTGAATGAGGACCGGGGCGTTTTTTTTGCGTTACGTAACGAGGGGGCGGACGACCTCAGCGCAGCGCTTTTCGATTACGCGAAATGAGCAGCGGCACCAGCACCACGATCAATACAAAGGCAATCAGCGCCCATTGGGCGAGCGACAGGCCGAGGATCGGCGGATACGGCGTGGAGCAGAAACCGTCGACCTGGAACCCCAGCGGGAAGATCTTCGCCAGCGGCAGACCGTCGACAATCGGTTGCAGCACATCGATGCCGCAGCTGACCGCCGGATAGAACTGGGTAAAGACGTGATGCCCGGCCACCCCGACGCCCGCCAGGGCGCAGATCACCACCAGGGTTTCAAACACCGTGATGCTGCGACGCGTGCGCATCGCGGCGCCGATGAAGGCGAAGATCGCGATCAGCAGCAATGCGTAGCGCTGCAGGATGCACAACGGGCACGGTGCCTCGCCCAAGACAATTTGCATGTACAGCGCGCCGCCGATCAGCGCCAGGCAGATGATGCCCAGCAGCACCAGATAGCGCCGCTCACGTCCCAACCGCATCGTTTCCTCGCTCATCGCGTTTCCCTTCTGAATATCGATTGCCCGCAAGTCTACACGCAGGCTCGGACCTTTGAGAGCCCGGTGCGTGTTGGGGGATGTCGGGGGGAATAGACGACAGACCGGTTAAGGAGGGATTAACTTTTGCGGGTTTTTGTAAATTGAAACCGAGGTGCGGCCATTCGCGAGCAAGCCCGCTCCCACACTTGACCGCGTCGTACCTAAGTTATGCTTACGACGCAGATCCAATGTGGGAGCGGGCTTGCTCGCGAAGCAGACGACTCGGTCCCCCAAGTCGCCGCAACCGTTTACTCCAGCGCCGAAGCCGGCCCGAAGAACTCATAACGACTTTGCTTCTCCGGCACACCCAACGCCTTGAGGTGACGCTTGATCGCTGCCATGAAACCTTTAGGCCCGAGGAAATAAGCGTCCAGGTCACGCTGCTGCGGCAACCATTCGCCGAGCTGCTCCTGACTCAACAGGCCAACTTTGTCTGCCGCCGGGCTCACGCCGTCATCCTCGGCGTAGCAATAGAAGCGCTTGAGTTGCGGGTGACGCTCGGCCAATCCGTCAATCCAGTCGCGGAAGGCATGGACGCTGCCGTTACGTGCGCAGTGAATAAAGTGCACCGGCCGCTCGGTGGCCAGCGCCGCTTCGAGCATCGCCAGGGTCGGGGTAATGCCGACGCCGCCGCTGATCAGCACCAACGGCTTGTCGCTGGCGGTCAGGATGAACTCGCCCGAGGGCGGGAACAGCTGGATGCTCGAACCGACGTGCAGTTGATCGTGCAGGTGATTGGAGGCGCGGCCACCGGCTTCACGTTTGACGCTGATGCGGTACTGGCCCTTGTTCGCCAAGGCCGACAACGAATAGTTGCGACGAATCTCTTCGCCATCGAGGATCAGTTTCATGCCGATGTACTGGCCTGGCTCTGCCGCCAGAATCGGGCCTTTGTCAGCCGGTTCGAAGTAGAACGAAGTGATTTCCGCGCTTTCTTCCACCTTGGCCGCGACGATGAAGTCCCGCGCGCCACGCCAGCCGCCCGGTGCCTGTTCCTTCTGGTCGTAGATGCTGGTTTCGGCACCGATCAGGATCTCGGCCAATTGACCGTATGCCGCGCCCCAGGCGCTCATCACTTCAGGGGTGGCGATCTCGTCGCCCAGCACTTCGGAGATGGCTCGCAGCAAGCAGGTGCCGACGATCGGGTAGTGCTCCGGCAGGATTTGCAAAGCCACGTGCTTGTTGATGATCTTCGCCACCAGATCGCCCAACTGGTCGAGCTGGTCGATGTGCCGCGCGTACATCAAGACGCCGTTGGCCAACGCACGCGGCTGATCACCGCTGGCCTGGTGAGCCTGGTTGAACAGCGGGCGGACTTCCGGGTATTCGGAGAGCATCATGCGGTAGAAGTGAGTGATCAACGCTTCGCCACCGCTTTCCAGCAACGGCACGGTGGATTTGACGATTGCACGGTCTTGAACGCTAAGCATAGAGTGACTCCTGAGCTTCTTGGATTACCAAATGACTGCCCCATGCTTATCAGTTTTCGTGCCAATAATTAAATTCTTATAAATCAATAGCTTAATAACTCTATAGTCATATCGACCAAGACTGCTTTATAGTCATACCGACTACATGGAGTCACTATGACTGCAAAATCCTTGCTGACCGCCCTGCTGCCCCTGGTCTCGGACCTGTCCCGCGAACTGCCCGAAGGCGAGCGCTATCGACGGCTGCTCGAAGCCATGCGCGCCCTGCTCCCTTGCGATGCGGCCGCCCTGCTGCGCCTCGATGGCGAATGGCTGGTGCCGCTGGCCGTCGACGGGTTGAGCACCGACACCCTGGGCCGACGTTTCAAGGTCAGCGAACACCCACGCTTTGAAGCCTTGCTCAGCAGTCCCGGCCCGACCCGCTTCGCCGCCGACAGCGACTTGCCCGACCCTTACGACGGGTTGATCGACGGCCTCGACGATCACCTGGAAGTCCACGACTGCATGGGTTGCCCGTTGTTTATCGATGAGCGTCCGTGGGGCTTGGTGACGCTCGACGCACTCGATCCGGAACGCTTCGAGCCGATCGAACTGGACGCCCTGCAAGCCTTCGCCAGCCTCGCTGCGGCCACGGTCAACGCCGCCGAGCGCATCGAACGCCTGGCTAACCGCGCCGAAGACGAACACCAGCGCGCCGAGGTTTACCGTCAGGCCAGCGGCCAACAGAACCGCGAGATGATCGGCCAGAGCAAGGCCCATAAACGGCTGGTCGAAGAGATCAATCTGGTCGGCGGTAGCGACCTCACCGTGCTGATCACCGGCGAAACCGGCGTCGGCAAGGAACTGGTGGCGCAGGCCATTCATGCCGCCTCGCCCCGAGCCGACAAACCGATCATCAGCCTCAACTGCGCCGCACTGCCCGACACACTGGTGGAAAGCGAATTGTTCGGCCATGTCCGCGGCGCCTTCACCGGGGCGATGAATGATCGGCGCGGCAAGTTTGAACTGGCGAATGGCGGCACGCTGTTTCTCGATGAGGTGGGTGAACTGTCGCTGACGGTGCAGGCCAAATTGCTGCGCGTGCTGCAAAGCGGTCAGTTGCAGCGACTGGGTTCAGATAAGGAACATCAGGTCGACGTGCGCCTGATCGCGGCGACCAACCGCGACCTGGCCGAAGAAGTGCGCAGCGGTCGCTACCGCGCCGACTTCTATCATCGCCTGAGCGTTTACCCGTTGCTGGTGCCGGCATTGCGTGATCGTGGGCGCGATGTGCTGCTGCTCAGCGGCTATTTCCTGGAGCAGAATCGCTCGCGCATGGGCCTCAACAGCCTGCGCCTGAACAGCGATGCCCAAGCGGCATTGCTGGCGTATGACTGGCCGGGCAATGTGCGCGAACTGGAACACTTGATTGGCCGCAGCGCCCTGAAAGCGTTGGGCAACTGCAAGGAACGACCGAAAATCCTCAGTTTGAGTGCGGCAGACCTGGACTTGCCCAATGGCAGCCTTGAAGTCGCCACCGAGCAATCAAGCGCTGCGCCGATACCGTTGGTGGCGGGAGATTTGCGTGAAGCCACCGAGAATTATCAGCGGCAACTGATCAGCGCGTGCCTGGAACGGCACCACGATAACTGGGCGAGTGCCGCCCGTGAACTGGGCCTGGATCGGGCGAACCTCGGGCGGATGGCCAAACGGTTAGGCATGAAATAACGCCCCGTGTAGCAGCTGCCGAAGGCTGCGTCCGGCTGCGAAGCAGTCGTAAATCCCGGGCACGCGGTGCAACAGATACAGCGCGGTGAATGGTTTAGCGAGGACTGCGTCCTCGAACGCAGCCTTCGGCAGCTGCTACACAGGGTCGCGTTGGTCGGCAATACCGGGGAATCGGCCTAAAGCCTGCCCCCGACAAGTCGATAACCCGGCATCGATAGCTGTTGGCGATCCTCGCGGTCGCCCATCACCTTTTTCTACAGAAGGTTTTTATGTCCTCCAACAAAGCCCGCGCAGACTCACTTTCGCTTCTGCTGTTTACCTTGCGCAGCGGCAAGCTGATGGCGATCAACCTGCTGAAAGTCAGTGAAATCATCCCCTGCCCGCCGCTGACCAAACTGCCGGAGTCGCACCCGCACGTCAAAGGCATCGCCACCTTGCGCGGCGCGTCGCTGTCGGTGATCGACCTGAGTCGCGCCATTGGCGAGCGACCGCTGGAAGACCCGAACGGCGGTTGCCTGATCGTCACCGACGTCAGCCGCTCCAAGCAGGGCCTGCATGTTCAGGCGGTGAGCAAGATCGTCCATTGCCTGACCACTGACATTCGTCCGCCACCCTTTGGCTCTGGCGGCGTGCGCTCGTATATCACCGGGGTGACGTCGGTCGACGGCACGCTGGTGCAGGTGCTGGACATCGAAAAAGTCATCCACGGCATCGCCCCGGCGCAGATCGAAATGGCCCCGACCGAACTGAGCATGGAAGACGCCGAAGTCCTCGGCAGCGCGCGGATTCTGGTGGTCGATGACAGCCAGGTGGCCCTGCAACAATCGGTGCACACCCTGCGCAATCTCGGTCTGCAATGCCACACCGCCCGTAGCGCCAAGGAAGCGATTGACTGCCTGCTGGACCTGCAAGGCACTGCCCAGCAGATCAACCTGATTGTCTCGGACATCGAAATGTCCGAGATGGACGGCTACGCCTTCACCCGCACCCTGCGCGAAACCCCGGACTTCTCGCACCTCTACGTGTTGCTGCACACCTCGCTGGACAGCGCGATGAACAGCGAAAAGGCGCGGCTTGCCGGGGCGAATGCGGTGCTGACCAAGTTCTCCTCGCCGGAGCTGACCAAGTGTTTGATCGAAGCGGCCAGGGCGGTCGCTGAACAAGGTCATTGAGGGGTGGCCGAGGACTTCTGCTTTCTGATGCGGCGCAACCTCGCTGAGGCTGTGCCTGCGATCACCTGGCCGCAGGGCATTGTCCTCAGCGAATATCGCCCGGAACTGGCAACGGACGTTCATCGATTGATGGAACTGGGCTTTCAGGAAGGTGGCGGTCGCGTGCCGGCGCTGGACGTCTGGCAACAGCGTTTTGAAACCGACCCCGAATACGATCCGAGCCTGTGCTTCATTGCCCTGGATGCAGACGGCATCGTCGGCGTGTGCCAGTGCTGGACCAGCGCCTACATTAAAAGCCTGGTGGTGCATTCGCGGGCTCAAGGGTTGGGATTAGGCCGTGCGTTGCTGCTGCATGCTTTCAACGTGTTTGCACAGCGGCGTGAAGGTTTTGTCGATTTGAAGGTGCTGGAAGACAACCTTCGGGCACAGCGGCTGTACGAAAGTGCCGGGATGTACGTGGTCCGCCGGGAGCCGGTTCCGGCCTGACACACCGCCTTCGCGAGCAAGCCCGCTCCCACATTAGATTGAGTTCGACCGGGCAACTCGGTCGAATGTGGGAGCGGGCTTGCTCGCGAAGGGGCCGACACAAACAACCTCGTACCTTCAGGCATACTCCTCGGCTAAAACCCCAAGGACGCCTGAATCATGAAAGCTGTCACCCTGACCTTCCTCTGCCTCACCGCCCTCGCCACCCAGGCCCACGCCTCCAGCCCCGACGCCTGGGCCGCCTACGACAAAGCCGTGCTCGCCAGTTGCACCAAGGCCAGCGGCCTGAAGAACGCCAAACCCGTCGGCAACGCCGCGCAGTTCGATGACCGAGTGGGCTATACCGCACTGCTGCTGCAAGGCCAGTACCCGCAAAAACACATGAAAGGCCAGCAAGGCACCGAGCTGTGCCTCTATAGCAAGAAGGACAAAACCGCCTACATCACCGAATGGGACTCCATTCGCCCAACCGCCAAGGCCCAATGACCCGAAAGGGTCTGGCGCATAACTTGCTTCGACAGCGGTCTTTGCGGCGGCATTCTGTCGCCGTTGCAAGCCCTGATAGGCGACTGACCGCTCAATGAATACGACGTTTTCCTGCGTAGGTTGCGGCAAATGCTGCAATGACCATCATGTCCCCCTGACCCTGCCTGAAGCCCGCTCATGGGCTGCCGACGGTGGCCAGGTGATCGTGTTGGTGGAAGGTTTCCTGGCCAATGGCCTGGGCCTGCCGGTGCAACAACGCGAGCATGCCGAACGCCGCTCGGCGCGGGTTCAAAGCGGCGCCGCCGAGGCCTACGTCGCCATCACTTTTGCGGCGTACAACGTCGGCGCCTGCCGGAATCTTGACGAAGACAACCTCTGCCGCATCTATGAGCGCCGGCCGCTGGTGTGCCGTATCTATCCGATGGAAATCAACCCGCACATTCCACTGAACACCGCCGTGAAGGAATGTCCGCCGGAGTCGTGGGAAAAAGGACCGGAGTTGATTGTGGGCGGTGAGTTGGTGGATCGGGAACTGGCGGGTTTGATTGAACGCTCGCGTCAGGCGGATCGCGATGACATCCCGTACAAGGATGCGATTTGCGCACTAATGGGGTTCAGGACGACCGCGTTGAAGGGCGATGGCTTTACCGCTTATCTGCCGGACATGACCGAGTTCGCGACGATCATTGATGAGTTGAGCGGGCAGACGTTGCCGGAGTGGAGCAGCGAATGGCTGTTTCATGTATCGGGGGATGATGTTGCCGGGCAGGTGCTGGCGGCGGGTGCGCAAGTGGTGGCGGATGAGCCTGCGAACTATGCGTTTATTTCGTTGCGGGCGGCTTGAGCTGAAAGGTGCGTTGATTGTGATGGACCCATCGCGAGCAGGCTCGCTCCCACAGTTGATCTGTGGCGTTCACAAAACCAATGTGGGAGCGGGCTTGCTCGCGAAGACGGCAGCGGCATCACCGCAAAACCTGAAACCTAGCGCTTACCCATCGAACGACGAGTACCCGGAGGCGCAGCGCCCGGGGTCTTGGTGTGGCCGTTCTTCGCGCCATTCTTGTACCACGGCTGGCTGGCGTTCTTCGCTGCCGCCAGTTCGCCCGGTTTGAACGGGAACTTGAACGCCGGGATCGCGGCTTTGGTTTCGCTGTCTGCGCTGGAGTCGACGCTGTCTGGCAGGTCTGCCGAGTCGTCGCTCAAGGCGTCGGCAACCGGCGGTTGTGTCGGGGAAGTCATGAAAGCTCCGGGTGATACACATAAAGTCGGGCCCGGTGAGCGAGCCGCGAAAGGCAGCAGTATAACTGGATGGCGCGCCGCAAGCTTCAAGCTTGCACCGGCCGTTGAGCGGTTGACGTGCGGCTCGCACAAATCCCGCGAAGAATGTTAGCGTGCTTACCATTCACCTCCGCCCGACGAGCCCTCCTCCGATGAAAAAGACCGTCCTCGCCTTCAGCCGCATCACCCCCGAAATGATCGAACGCCTCAAACAGGACTTCGACGTCATCGTGCCGAATCCGAAAAACGGTGACATCAACGCGCAATTCAACGAAGCCCTGCCCCACGCCCACGGGCTGATCGGGGTGGGCCGCAAACTGGGCCGCGCGCAACTGGAAAACGCCGCCAAACTGGAAGTCGTCTCCAGCGTCTCGGTCGGCTACGACAACTACGACGTCGCCTATTTCAACGAACGCGGGATCATGCTGACCAACACGCCGGATGTGCTCACCGAAAGCACCGCCGACCTGGCCTTCGCCTTGCTGATGAGCAGCGCCCGCCGCGTGGCCGAACTGGACGCGTGGACCAAGGCCGGCCAATGGCAAGCGACCGTCGGCGCACAGCTGTTCGGTTGCGATGTGCACGGCAAGACTCTGGGCATAGTCGGCATGGGCAATATCGGCGCGGCCATTGCCCGTCGCGGTCGGCTCGGCTTCAACATGCCGATCATCTACAGCGGCAACAGCCGCAAGACCGAACTGGAACAGGAACTCGGCGCGCAGTTGCGCAGCCTTGATCAACTGCTGGCCGAAGCCGATTTCGTCTGCCTGGTGGTGCCGCTCAGCGAGAAAACCAGACACCTGATCAGCCATCGCGAACTGGCGCTGATGAAGCCGAGCGCGATTCTGGTGAACATCAGCCGTGGTCCGGTGGTGGACGAAACGGCACTGATCGACGCGCTGCAAAACAACCGCATCCGTGGCGCCGGCCTGGATGTCTACGAGAAAGAACCGCTGGCCGAATCGCCGCTGTTCCAGCTGAAAAACGCCGTGACCTTGCCGCACATCGGCTCAGCTACGAATGAAACCCGCGAGGCCATGGCTAATCGTGCCTTGGCCAACTTGCGCAGCGCCTTGTTGGGTGAACGGCCGCAGGATCTGGTGAACCCGCAAGTCTGGAAAGGCTAAGCGAAACGGGCAGGCGTTTCGGCGCCTGCCCGTCGGTTACGCACGATCAAGCCAGCTTGCCATTGCCCTGCACCAGCGGCGCCTTGGGTTTGCGAAACACCAGCACATTCCCCAGCATCACCAGCACCAACCCGACCAGCGCCGGCGCGGTCCATTGGTAGCCTTCGACAAACGCCGAGACATTCAGCGCCACCACCGGAAATAGCACGGTGCAGTAGGCTGCACGCTCAGGCCCCATGCGCCCGACCAGCGTCAGGTACGCGGTGAAGCCAATTACCGAGCCCGGAATCACCAGGTACAGCAGCGACCCGATGTAACGTGCATTCCACTCGATATCGAACGGAATGCCTTTGACCAGGCACCACACCGAGAGCATCGCCGCGCCATACGCCATGCCCCAGGCGTTGGTGGTCAACGGCTTGAGCCCGGCCTTCTGCTGCAAACTGGACAACATGTTGCCCGCCGAAAAACACAGGGTGCCGAGCAGTGCCAAGGCCAAACCGAGCAAGGTTTCCGGGCTCGCGGTATGGCCGGCCAGTTCAGGCCAGAACAACAGGCCCAACCCGAACAAGCCCAGCGCACCGCCCATCAGCACATTGCGGGCGATTCTCTGGCCAAAGAACACCCGCGCATTGAGGGCGTTCCACAGGGTGGCAGTGGAAAAAACCACGGCGACCAGGCCGCTGGGGATCCATTGGCTGGCGGTCAGGAAGCACATGAAGTTGATGCAGAACAGGCACAAGCCCTGCGCCAGGCAGATCAGGTGTCCGCGCCGGTTCATCACTTGCAGGCGTCGACTCAGCAGCAACATCACGAACAGCACCAGCGCGGCGAGGCCGAAGCGATAGACGATCGACACCGGGATGGCCACCACGCCCAACTGCCATTTCAGGGCGATCCAGGTGGTGCCCCAGATCAGCACGGTCAGCAGATACAACGAAAGGTTCATGGCACAGACTCCTGAATAGGTGTTCAGTGTCCTGCGCCGCGCCTTGGCGCACTTGCATAAACTTGCGCTTTTGTCGGGCCACGGGCTGGCAGCCGAATGTCTACGGAGTAGGATGCAAGGCGTTGGAGAGAACCGATCATGGCCGCACTGGAAACCCTGCAAGTCTTTCAAGCCCTCAACCGCTCGCCCAATGCTCGCCTCGAGCACAGCGCCGAGCTCGGTGACGGCATGGCTGCAGCCTTGTGGAGCAACCATCACGACGCCCAGGACTACGAAGCGCCGAGCCACCACACCTTGTCCTGCTACATCGCCGGTGGCACCGGCACCTTCCGCCGCGATCAGCCCGGCACCAAGGGCGGCCCGGACAAACTGTGCATCCTGCCGGCCGATCATCAGTCTGGTTGGGTGATCAATGGCGACATTCGCCTGGCCCACCTTTATTTCAGCCCCGAACAATTCGCCCTCGGCTGCGTCACGCTGCTGGACCGCGAACCGCGTGAATTGCAGCTGCGCGAAAGCACCTTTCTCGACGACCCGCAGCAAGCCCGACGCTTTCGGCAGATGATCACGCTCAATTGGGAGGAACCGGGCGAACGCGTGCTCACCAGCAGCCTGGCCCATGAAATGCTCAGCCACGCGCTGCTCAGCCAGGTCGGCATGCGCGAAGGCTTGCGGCTCAAGGGCGGGTTGGCGGCGCATCAGCGACGGCAGTTGGTGGAGTTCATCGACAGCCAATTGGCGGAGGCCATCAGCCTGGGGCAATTGGCGGGATTGTGTGCGCTGTCGGAATACCACTTTGCGCGAATGTTCAGGGAGAGCTTTGGCTTGCCGCCGCATCAGTACGTGTTGTCGCGGCGACTGAGCCGGGCGCGGGAGTTGTTGCGCTCGACGTCGCAGCCGTTGGGGGAGATTGCCTTGGCGTGCGGGTTTGCCAGTGCCAGTCACTTTACCAATCGGTTTCGCCAGGCGTTGGGTGGGACGCCCGGGGAGTATCGGCTGGCGTTTTTGCGCTAGATGTCAGGCCGTCTTCGCGGGCAAGCCTCGCTCCTACAAAGGCAACGCTGAACCTGTAGGAGCGAGGCTTGCCCGCGAAGAACGATGACGCGGTCTACCGTCAGAACTCCAAGGTGCTGGACAACATCACCTGCCGCGAATCCCCCATCGACACAAAGAACCGGCTCGCCGCCGAGGTGTAGTAGGTGCGGTCGAACAGGTTCTTCACGTTGAGCTGAAACTTGACCTTCTGCCCGTCGACCTTGGTGTCGTAGGTGGCAAACGCATCGGCCACGGTGTAGCTCGGCAAGTCGAAATCGTTCACCGCATTACCCGCCCGCTCCCCGACATAACGTGCCCCCGCGCCAACCCGCAACTGGTCACCGCCAACGATGGTGCCGAAGTCATACACCGCCGACAGCGAGCCGCTGTTCTTCGCCACGTTCTGCAGTTTTTTACCCTTGTAGTCCGGGTCTTCGGTGACTTCGGCATCGGTGTAGGCATAGCTGCCGATCAGGCTCCAGCGATCGCTGAGTTGGCCGCTCAAGTCCACTTCCAGGCCACGGGAACGCACTTCACCGGCGGCGCTGTAGATCGTCGTCGGGCCTTCGGCGTTGGCGACCAGCACGTTGCGTTTCTTGATGTCGAACAGCGCGACGTTGCCGGTCACGCGACCCGGCATATCGAGCTTGGCGCCGACCTCCCAGGACTTGGCTTCTTCCGGCGCAATGCTGCCGTCGAGCACGGTACTACTGCCGCTTAAGGGCGCGATGGTCGAGTTGGGTTTGAACGATTCGGTGTAGCTGCCGTAGAACGACAACGCGTCGGTGTAGCGATACACCAGGCCGGCGCGGGGCACCCATTTCTGCCCATTGCTGTCGGTGTTGGCCTGGAACGGCACACCTTTACCGGCGTACTGGTCGTACGTCTGGAAGCGCGCGCCGCCGACCAGAATCCACTGGTCGGTGAGGTGGATCGAATCCTGCAAAAACACCGAGTCGCTGCGCAGTAAATCAGTCTGCGCACTGTCCGCCGGGCTGACCGTGGTGCCGGCGACTTCGCGGCCGTACACCGGATTGAGGTAGCTGAACGTGGTCAGGCTTTTCTGACGGATCAGGTCTTCGCGGTAGATCTTGCGGTATTCGTCATCGATGCCGAATACCAAGTCATTTTGCATCCCCAAGACATTGACGTTGCCTTCGAGGCTGGCAGTGGTGAAACGGTCGGTGCTGATTGCGTTCTGCGTGCCGTCCATGCTCCGCGTTAGCGTGCCTTTGGTGGTGTCGATGGCGGTGACGCGCACCTGGCTGGCGTCGTAGGTTTCACGGTTCCAGCTGTAGCCGAAGTGGGCGTTCCAGTTGTCGTTGAGCTCGTGATCAGCCTCGAAGTGGTACAGGTCCGAGCGACCTTCCATGTTGTTGAACGGCTCGTCGAGGCGACGCTCACGGGAGATGTCCAGCGGGTGGTTATCACGCGGGTCGATCACCGTGCCACGATCGAACGGGGTCAGAAACTCGCGGTGCTCATAGGCGAACAACAGCTGGGTGCTTTCGCCGAACCAGGCCAGCGACGGCGCCACCAACGTCTCGCGATGGGTGCCGAAGTTGCGCCAATAATCTTCGTCCTCGTGGTCCAGCACCATGCGGTAAGCGAGGCCGGATGTGCCCAGTGCGCCGGTGCTGTCGAGGCCGCCGCCGCTGCCGTTTTTGCCGTCGCCGTAGGTCGAGCCACGCACGGTCAGGGCGTTGTACTGCTCAAGCTCAGGCTTTTTGCTGACCATGTTGACCACGCCGCCCGGGTCCTGGATGCCGTAGAGCAACGAGGCCGGGCCCTTGAGCACCTCGACCCGGTCGACACTGGCGTTGAGGCCCCGGCCCTGCACGATCGGCATGCCGTCGCGCATGATCGAGCCGTTGCGGTTGTCGCCGAAGCCACGGGTCATCACCGAGTCCTGGGTGCTCGCCAGCGTGTTGCCCTGGGTGATGCCGCTGACGTTGGCCAGTGCGTCGTCGAGGTTACGCGGCGCCTGATCGCGAATGACTTGGGCGGCAACGACGTTAACCGTCTGGGGGATTTCCTGGAGCAAGGCCGACGAGCGCATCACCGAACTGGTGGGCGGCGGCTGATAGCTCATGGATTGATCCATCACCGAGGTGATGGTGGTCGCGCCCAGGTTCAGCGCGCCTTCGGTCGGCAGCGGTTCCAGGACCAACGTGTGGCCATCGGTGCGACGGAAGGTGAAGCCCGAACCGCCGAGCAACCGTTGCATCGCTTGTTCGGCGCTCATCTGCCCGCTGACGGCCGGCGCATTGAGGCCGTAGGGCGCTTCATCGGTGTAGACCACGCTGATGCCGGTGATCCGGCTGAAGTCGCTCAAGGCCTGGGGCAGCGGTTTGGCGGCCATCGCGAAGCTGAACTGCGTACGCGGCTGGCTAGTGCCGGTTTCAGCGGCCAGCGCCACACTCAGCGGCAGCAAGGCCAGCGCCGAAAAGCTCAATGCAGAAACCCCCAACCATTGTTTGACCGAACCCGATTTTGCCCTGGACTTCATTGCTCATGACCTGTGTAGAACCGCTACGGAATGCGAATGACTCGCAGTTTCAGTCACTACACGAATGGCGTCGGGGTTTACCTCATCAAATAGTTGAAAATATTTTTATTCGGGTTCGGTGGTGTTTGATCTGACGCCTTCGCGGGCAAGCCTCGCTCCTACAGTGGATTGCGTGATCCTGTAGGAGCGAGGCTTGCCCGCGAAGAGGCCGGTGGCCTCAACGCAAAATAATCAAATGCCCCAAAACGCTGTGCTGCTCAAACCCCAGAACGCCTTGCAACGAACTCAACACCGCCTGCGGATCCTTGCTCGGAAAGCTGCCACTGACCCGCCGTGCCGCCAGCTCATCGTTGAGCAACACAATCCGCCCAGGGTAATAACGCCCCAAATCCTGCACCACATCGGCGAGTGTCGCCTTGTAGTAATTGAGCCAGCCCTGACGCCACGCCAACTGCGCTTCGCTGTCGACCGCGTGGAGTTTCTCTGCCGAGCCACCGCCATACGCCACTTGCTGGCCAGCCGTGAGGATTTGCTGCTCGGCGTTTTGGCTCGCCGTCACACCCACCCGCCCGGACAACACCGTGACCTGCGCGCCGCGAGGTTGCAGGCGCACTTCAAACTGCGTGCCGAGCACCCGCGCCTGACCCTGTTCAGCGTCGACCACAAACGGCTCGCCGGTGTGGGTGACGCTGAAAAATCCGGCACCACGACGCACCTGGACATGCCGCTCGCCACCGCTGAAATCCACGGCAATCGCGCTGTCGGCATCCAGGGTCACTTGCGACTGATCGGCCAAGGTGACTGTGCGAATTTCCCCCGGCGCCGACACATAATCCGCCCCCAGGTCATCGATCCAGCGCGTCGGCTGCCAGCCCGCACCGAGGCTGACCATCAACAGCAGACACGCAGCCATCGCCAGCACACCGGACCATCGCCGCACGCTGCTGCGGCGCGAACGATTCATCGCATTCAGATAACCCTGCAAGGCCAACGCCTCTTCATTGGCCAGGGTCCGCGCCGGCCCTTCGCTCAATTCCCACACCACTTGCGCCTGGGCGTACGCCTCGGCGTGGGCCGGATCGGCCTGCAGCCATTGGCTGAAAGTGAATTGATCGCCGCTGCTGGGCTGGTCATGCAACAGACTCAGCCAGGCAAAAGCCGCCTGTTCCTGAGCCAGCGTCGGGGTGACGCGTTCGATGGTGTTCACGGTGCTTTCCCTGGCGTACGCGGTTCGGGTTCTCGAAGGCTGGCCTTGCAGGCTTCGAGGGCGCGCATCATATGTTTTTCCACGGCACTTTGGGACAGGCCCATGACCTTGGCGATTTCGGCGTATTTGCGGCCATGAATGCGATTGAGCAAAAAGATCTGTCGCGTGCGCTCAGGCAACGCGCGCAACGCCGCTTCGACATGCCGCAAATCGTTGCCCGCCTCCAGCGCCGCTTGCGGTTCACTGCCCTGGCTGTCCGGCGCCTCCGGCATCCAGCCTTCGTTGACCCGCACCCGCGTGCCTTCGCTGCGCAAATGATCGATGGCGATGTTGCCGGCGCAGCGCAACAGGTAAGTGCTGAGTTCTTCAACCTGCACCAGTGGCCGACGCCAGAAACGCACGAACAAGTCCTGCACCAGGTCCGCCGCCGTCGCCCGGCAACCGACGCGACGGTTCACCAGCGCTTCCATCTGCGAGCGCTGCGACAGGAACACCTGCAGGAAATGCGCACGCGCACCGCGGTGTTCATCGTCATGGGATTCCGGGGGGCTGGCGATCATCCGGTCAGCCCTGCACGAACACGGCAACCGGGCTGGCGAGCAGGCTGAAGCCGGCCAACCCCAGCGCCAGACGCGGGCGATACGGCATCAACAGCACCAGCAGCAAGGCACTGAGCATCAACACCGCGAACCATTCCACCAATCCCAGCCCCCAACCGGTTGCTGACACCGCCGCCCACAGCGACAGGCTCAGCAACAGCCAGCCACCGAGTTTCATCGATTGCCGGCGCCGGGCCGACGGTTTGCGGCCCAGCAGGTCACTGTGATGCCGATCCATTGATAAACACAGCGCGGTGAAACCGCCATAGCAGAGCATCAGCGCCAGCAACATTCAGTTGATTCCTCGCTCAAGCGTGATCGGTTGAGCGCGCTTGCGAACAACAGCATCGGCCTTCCCCGCGCGCTGCATTTTCCACGCGGCCCAGGCGAGAAACAGCCCACTGCCCAAGCACGCCAAATCGAAACCGGCCAAGGCGTAATCACCCTGCACCAACGTCACGCCCAAGTGATACGGCGTGGTCAGGGCGTTCAACAACGGCACCGCGCAATACAACAGTGCCGCCAGCGCCAACTGTTCGACCCACGCCGAGCGACCACGGCGGACCATGGCATGCAACACGCTAAGCCCCCAGAGCATGAAGAAGCTGTTCACTTCCCACTCCGCTCGCCCGGCCATCTCGACCGGCAGCAAGCGATTGGCCCAGAAGAACGCTGCTACCGCGATCACCAGCCCGGACATGCTGGCGATGTTCAGCACTTCCACCAGGCGCAACTCGAACGGCATCACAGCGCTTTTGGCATGTTTGAGCTGACGCTTGCCGAGCCAGATCACCAACCCGGTGCCGATCATCGCCGTGCTCGCCAGACCGCACATGAAGTACAGCCAGCGCAACACCGGGCCGGCGAAATGGCCCATGTGCAAACCGTAGAAACTCCCGGCAATCGCCACTGGCAGCGCTTGCTTCGGGGTGGTGCCGAGCAGTTCGCCGGTCACGCCGTTGAACGTCACCGCACTGCCAAAGTCGTGGACCACCCGGTCGCTGCCGTCACGTGCCAGCACGACAGAGGCATTTGCGTCGCCCGGATTGTTCACCGTCAGCCGCCCTACTCGCCCACCGGACCACTGTTCGCGAGCCTTTTCCAGCAGCGGCGCCAAGGGTGCCAAATGCGTGGGTTGGCCAACGGCTTCCGGTGTATTGGAAGCCGGAAACACCTCGGCGTAAAACTGGCTGGCATGACCCTTGTACGAGGCGAGAATGCTCGCCGGCATGACCATCGCCATGAAAATCACCAGGCTGCTGTAGGTGATCATCAGGTGAAACGGCAACACCAGAACGCCGACGGCATTGTGCCCATCGAGCCACGAACGCTGGCCTTTGCGCGGGCGAAAGGTGAAGAAGTCTTTGAAGATTTTCTTGTGGGTGATGATCCCGGTGATCAGGCCGATGAACATCACCATCGCGGCGATCGTCGATAACCAACGGCCCCACGGATAGGGCATTTGCAGCTGGAAATGGAAGCGATAAAAGAAGTCTCCGCCCATCGTGTCGCGGCCCTGCAGTTCGGCGCCGGTTTGCGGGTCGAGCAGTTTTTCAGTGAAGCGGCCGCGTTCACCGCGCTTGACTGGTGACTGCTGCCAGCGCACTGACAGGCCAGGTTCCCGCACGCTCGGCAACTCGATGAGCCAACGCGAAGCACCGGTGGCGTGCTGCTGAAGATAGTCCTGCGCCAGAATCAAACTGGCTTCGGAGGACACCGAACGCGCGGGAATTTCCGGCTGCATCCAGTGGCTGATCTCGTCCTTGAAGTAGGCCAGTGTGCCGGTCAGGAAAATCGCAAACAGCAGCCAGCCGAAGATCAAACCGGCCCACGTGTGCAGCCAGGCCATGGCTTGGCGGAAACCCTCCTTCATGAGTGACCCATCCAGTACGCCAGCCCGGAAACGGCCGCCAACACCAGGCTCGGCACCATCAAACCGATCCAGGCTTGCCACGCAGTGCGGCAGGCAAAGCACCAGAGCACCGCGACCAGATAGACCAGAAACGAGCTCATCATTCCGCTCACGACGGCTTCGGCGCGCGCCATCGGCAACCACATCGTCAGGCTGACGCTGGCCAACGCCGAAACGAGATAACCGCCCAGCACGGCGGCGAGCACCCGCGAAGTGACCGCCAATCGATAGGAAACGGGGAGCGTGGTGGATTTGCCTTTCATGTTTCGACCTTGAAACCGGGTGAGGCCACGCGAAAGTCACGGAGCCAGCAAGGCCGCAATATTAATGATAAATATTCTCATACGCAAAAGACTCCGACGATATCGCCTATACGACAGGAGAAACGCCACCTGTAGCAGCTGCCGAAGGCTGCGTTCGGCTGCGAAGCAGTCGTTAAGTCAGACGCCGCGGTTATTCAAGGAATCGTGCACTTAGGTTTCACGACTGCTTCGCAGCCGAACGCAGCCTTCGGCAGCTGCTACACGAAAATGCGTTGGGGCGGAGATGACTGAACGCGCAAACAAAAACGGGCCTGCATAAGCAGACCCGTTTGTCGGAGGAAAGGTAAAAATTAAATCAGGCGTCAGCCGTTTTGCGCAGCCTGTTCGTTCTCTAGAAACTCTTCTTCCAGCAGCACATCAGCATGTGCGCCCCTTTCAAACGGCACTACCGCGGCACGTGGTTTGCCCCGCAGTTTGCCGAACAGGTGATCCAGAGCATGTTCAAGTTTGGTGGCCGCCCCGTCGATCGCCAGTTCCAGGGAGTCAGCTTTATGGGTGACAGAAATCGGTTGGTGGCCTTTTGGCCGCGCTTCCAGCTGGCAGCGCATGTCATGCGGTCCGGGCTTGTCGCCGTTTTCGTCCCGCAGGTGGACCTCGACGCGGGTCAGGTCCTCTTCGTATCGTTCGAGCGTGCTCTCAATGGTAGTACGTACCCACTCCTCCAGTCGGATGCTGCTTTGAATATGGTTATCACTGTTGACTTGGATTTGCATAGTTCATCCCTTATTTCAGCTAGCTCGCTAGAGGCCCTCCGGCTAGCCCTTGGGCGTCATCACCGTGACCTCTTACTTACACAATCGGTCTGTGCGCCGAACAATTCAACCCCTAAAAAAAGATAAATATGGATTCGCAAAAAAAGCCGGACAACCGGTAAAAGCGCTGTTAAGGTCGGGAGTTGGGTCGCCTCGCCTCTTTGTCACAATTGCTCACATCTGCTGCTCCGCCAACGGGTGCAGACTGCGAAAAACCGCCGCCTCCTCTACCAGCCAATCATGCACCGCCCGCACGCCCGGATGGCTCAGCGCGCCCGGTGCGTAAAGCAATACATAGCGTTTGTGATTGGGCACCGCCAGACCAAACGGCACGATCAGCGTCCCTCGCTCCAGCTCATCGTTGAGCAACGTGCGCCGCGCAATCGCCACGCCCATCCCGGCGATCGCCGCTTCGATGGTCAGGTGGTTGCGATTGAAGGTGTGCCCGCGCCGCACATCCGCGCCCTCAAAGCCGATGGCATTCAGATAGAACTCCCATTCCGCATACTCATAACTGCCGCGCCAGGCGGTGATGTCATGCAGCAACGGAAAATGCACCAGGTCCGCCGGGCCGTGCAGCGGCGGTCGACCGCGCAACAGGCTTGGGGCACACACCGGAAAGATCTGCTCATCGAGCAAGGCTGTGGATAACAAACCGGGATAACTACCGTCGTTCAGGTCGATAGCCAAGTCGAAGTCACCCTCGTGCAACGGCACGCTGCTGTCCTCGGCCACCAGGCGCAATTGAATGTCCGGAAAACGCTGCTGCAATCGCGGCAGACGCGGGGTCAGCCACTTGCTCAGGAACGAAGGAATCGAGCGCAGGCGCAAAATCCCGCTGATCATTCCCGCGTCCAGTCGTCGCAATTCTGCGTCGATGCTGCCGTAAGCCTCGTTGACGGTGATGGCCAGTCGCTGGCCCTCGGCGCTCAATTCCACGCCGCGAGCGCGACGGTGAAACAGGCGAAAACCCAAGCGTTCTTCCAGCTGTCGGATTTGCTGACTGACCGCACCCGGCGTGATGTGCAGCTCTTCGGCACATCGGGTGAACGACAAGTGCCGCGCAGCACAGGAAAACACGTGCAGCCAGACATAAGTCTGGGCGTGCAATTGACGACTCATCGTTTAGTCCTGCTAAAGGCTGTCTTAGGAAGTTTCGTTGGTCACGTAGGACCGAGGTGGGCAGTATCGCCCACATTGCGCTTGGCCTACAAAACATGGCAGCGATTCCTCTTCCATTGCTTGTATAGGCTTTAGCATGGCTATCAGTGTTTTCGATCTCTTCAAAGTCGGCATCGGTCCGTCCAGTTCCCACACCGTCGGCCCAATGCGTGCCGCCGCGACGTTTGCCCAGGCCCTCATCGATCAAGGTTTACTCGATGACGTACGGCGGTTAGAAATCCGCCTCTACGGCTCCCTTTCCGCCACCGGTGTCGGCCACGCCACCGACCGCGCCTGCGTCATGGGCCTGATGGGCGAATGGCCGGACAGCATTGATCCGACCTGTATCGAAAGCCGAATTCAAACCCTGCGCGAAACCAGCCAACTGAACCTGGCCGGTAAAGCGACCATTGCCTTCAACTGGCAACGCGATCTCCTGCTGCTCGACGAGAGTTTGCCCTACCACCCCAATGCGATGTCCCTGACAGCCTTTGGCGAAACCGGTGAACTGTCGGAGCAAACGTACTACTCGATCGGCGGAGGTTTCATCATCGAGGCAGCGGAAGCCGAGTCTGGCATTGCGCCTTCCAGCGACGTGGTGCTGCCCTACGATTTTTCCAGCGCCGCCGAATTGCTCAAGCTCTGCAACCAGCATGGCCTGCGGGTTTCCGAGCTGATGATGGCGAATGAATTGGCTTGGCGCAGCGAAGCAGACATCCGCCAGGGTTTGCTGCACATCTGGTCGGTGATGCGCGAGTGCGTCGAGCAAGGGTTGCGCCACGAAGGTATCTTGCCCGGAGGCCTGAATGTTCCGCGCCGCGCGGCGAAATTGCACCGCAGCCTGCTGGAAATCGGCAAGCCGAATGTCATCACCTCCACGCTGTCGGCCATGGAGTGGGTGAACCTGTTCGCCCTCGCCGTGAACGAAGAAAACGCCGCCGGCGGACGAATGGTTACCGCACCCACCAACGGCGCGGCCGGGATCATTCCAGCGGTGCTGCACTACTACATGAAATTCAATCCCGATGCGTCGGACGATGACGTGGTGAATTTCTTTCTGGGCGCTGCGGCCGTCGGCATTCTCTGCAAGAAAAACGCGTCGATCTCCGGCGCCGAAGTCGGCTGCCAGGGCGAAGTCGGCTCCGCCTGCGCGATGGCTGCCGCGGGCCTGGCGGACATCCTCGGCGCCACCCCGGAGCAACTGGAAAACGCCGCCGAGATCGGCCTGGAACACAACCTCGGCCTGACCTGCGATCCAGTCGGCGGCCTGGTGCAAGTGCCGTGCATCGAGCGCAACGCGATTGCCGCCGTGAAGGCGATCAACGCCACGCAAATGGCTCTGCGTGGCGACGGCAAACACTTCATTTCCCTGGACCGGGTGATCCGCACCATGCGCGATACCGGCGCCGACATGCACGACAAATACAAAGAGACTTCACGGGGCGGCCTGGCGGTGAGCTGGGTGGAGTGCTGAGGCGCATTCCCTGACCGTCCGCGACACGTGAGCCCGAGCAAGAACAATAACGAGGCCAAAAAACGATGACCGATGTAAGTACACCTGCTGCTGATAATCCTGCTGTAGAACTCAAACGCGATGCCGCGACAGTCACCCAGGGCTGGAGCAAACACGACACCACCTGGATGCTCGGCCTCTACGGCACGGCGATTGGCGCTGGCACGCTGTTCCTGCCGATCAACGCCGGGGTCGGTGGTTTCTGGCCGCTGTTGATTCTGGCGGTGCTGGCGTTCCCGATGACCTTTTTCGCCCACCGTGGCCTGACCCGCTTCGTGCTGTCCGGTCGTTCCGGGGACATCACCGAAGTGGTGGAAGAACACTTTGGCGTCGGTGCCGGCAAGCTGATCACGCTGCTGTATTTCTTCGCGATCTTCCCGATTCTGCTGGTGTACAGCGTGGCACTGACCAACACCTTGAGCAGCCTGATGGAACACCAACTGCACATGACGCCGCCACCGCGAGCCATCCTGTCGCTGGGCTTGATTCTCGGCCTGATGGCGATCGTGCGTTGCGGCCAGGGCGTCATCGTCAAATGCATGAGCGTGCTGGTTTACCCGTTCGTCGCGGCGTTACTGCTGCTGGGCGTGAGCCTGGTGCCGAACTGGAACGGCGCGTTCTTCGCCACTGCCAGTGAAGGCATGCCGCTGCCGCTGTTCTTCAAGACCTTGTGGCTGGCGATCCCGGTGATGGTGTTCTCGTTCAACCATTCGCCGATCATCTCCGCCTTCGCCGTCGATCAGAAACAACGCTACGGCGAGCAAGCCGAGCGCAAGAGCGGCGGCATCCTCGCCATCGCTCACGCCATGATGGTGGTGACGGTGATGTTCTTCTGCTTCAGCTGTGTGCTGGCGCTGTCTCCGGCGGATTTGGCCGCGGCGAAAGCGCAGAACATCTCGATCCTGTCGTACCTGGCCAACCACTTCCAGACGCCGGTGATTGCGTACGCCGCGCCGTTGATTGCGCTGGTGGCGATCACCAAATCCTTCCTCGGGCATTACATCGGCGCCAGCGAAGGCTTTCAGGGGCTGATCGTTAAAAGCCTGCGCGGCCGTGGCCGGGTGATGTCGGCGAGCTGGCTGAACCGCGTGACCGCATTGTTCATGATCCTCAGCTGCTGGGCCGTGGCGACCTTCAACCCGAGCATTCTCGGCATGATCGAAACCCTCGGCGGGCCGATTATCGCATGCCTGTTGTTCCTGATGCCGATGTACGCCATCCGCCGCGTGCCGGCCTTGCGCCAGTACTCCGGGCAGGCCTCGAACGTGTTCGTGGTGCTGATCGGTTTGATTGCACTGTCTGCGATCATCTATTCATTCATGCCCTGAAACGGGCAGGAAACCTGTAGGAGCGAGCTTGCTCGCGATGGGGCTGAGGGCGACGCGTTTATCCAGTGAACACGGGTTATCGTTGACGTCCATCGCGAGCGAGCTCGCTCCTACAAGGGGTAGCGTTTATTCCGGCATGCCCCTTGCTAAGTGTCCTGTGTAGAAAAACAACAGCGATGATGGCGATATGGCTACGGAATGGCCGATGGTCTGGTGTTGCGAACTAATCCCGATCATGGCCAGTCAATTACTGCACGTTCAATCAGGCGGTGACGCATCATGGACAACCCCTTTCAGCTCATTACCGATGCCTTTGCACCGGATTACCAGATCAACCTGAGCATTCAGGGCCTGGATGGCAGCATCATGCTGACCTTGTCCAACAACGGCCATGTGGTCGCCAAACGGATGATCAGCGCCGAACAACGCAACGATCCCCAGCGCCTCAAGCGCCTGGTGCAAAGCATTCAATTCGGCATTGCGATCGAACAGGGCCACAGCGCCGTGGCCATTCTCGAAGCCATGACCGATGGTGACAATCGCAACCTGCCGCCACCACCGGCCAAACGCCACAGCCGTCCGGCGATGCGGCTTTAAATCTCGCCCTTCTCTACTTCGGGATGTTCACCGGAACCCGCACCAATCTTGCGTTGCGGGTGTTCGATCTTCACCGAAGGGAATTGCGACGAGGCGTAACGCACCACCAGAATCGCAAACGCCAACAGCAGAATCCCGCCGCACAGGTAGATGATCCCCAGGTCCGGCGGGTTGTGGTGCGAGACGTTGGAGATCAGCAGTCGCGTCAGTGCGGTGATCGCCACGTAGATCAGGAAACGCACCGGCATGTGATTGGTCTTGAAGTAAATCCCGACCATCGCCCCCAGTTCCAGGTAGATGAACAGCAGCAAGATGTCATCGATCTTGATGTGCCCTTCCTCGATCATCTGCAGAAATTCCATCACCGCGGCCCATGCGGTCACTGCGCCGATGGCGAACAGCGCCAGGTAGTGGAAGGTCTCGACGAACAGGTTGCCCAAGGACTCGGCCAGTTGATGCACGTTCTGCCGCAGGTTCTCGGCCCAATTGATTTTCACGATGATGCTTCCTTAGGTCGGCTTGACCGGATGATGCGGGTTGGACGTGACGGTTGTTCTGCATGCAGAAAAAAGGCCAGAGGTTGTTGGGTGAGATGTAGGTTGGGTGAAAAGAGGCACGTTGGTGGTGTTTGGGCGGACGCCTTCGCTGTAGGAGCGAGGCTTGCCCGCGAAGGGGGCAACACAGTTCACCTGACAAACCCTGAATTCGGTCTACATTGAAAAGCCACTACCCAAACCGAAGGGATTCGCTTATCCTTTTCGCTGTATATAAATACAGTAGTCGAACAGACAACTTAATGTGAAGGCATGTGAGGTGGTGAATGGCCGTCGAAGTGGTATACCGCAGCAGCCGAGATCTGGAGCGCTTGTTCATGGATAAAGCCGAAGCTGACCGTCATGACAAAATGCTCGAACTGGCCGAATTGCTGGCTGAAGTGTTGCAAAAAGCCGTTCCGTCCCTGACCGAGCAGCAAGTGGAAGAAGCCGGGATCTACATGGCGAAGAATCGCGATGTGTTCGCCAAGGCGTTCAAGAGCCAGCCGGACGCCCTGTCCGAACTGCTCAATGCGCCGGCTGAAGTCGTTGAGAAAGCGGCTCCCGTAGAAGTGGCTGAACCTGTTGAAGAGGCGAGCGCTGCGCCGACCAAGCCAGCCAAGGCTGCCAAAACAGCAAAGTAAGCAACGCCCGAATTGAATAGGCCCTGAGTCAAATGGCTCAGGGCCTTTTTCATGCCCGCAGGAAACTGGACGTCGGGTGGCTCAAGCGCCTCGACCGGCGCCCCTGCTCCTTTATCGGTACAGCACTCTCTCCGCCAATTCATCCGCCACCCGCGCCGGCGAACGTTTTTCCGCTTGGGCATGGGCGAAGACTTCGGTCAGCCGTGAGCTGATTTTCGACAGGTGCGCGGTGATGGTCGTCAGCGCTTCGCCACGGTGTTTGAGCGAGACGTAGATCAGCCCGCCCGCGTTGATCACGTAATCCGGGGCATACAGAATGCCCCGCCGCTCCAGCTGATCGGCAACTTCCAGATGGGTCAGTTGATTGTTCGCCGAACCGGCCACCGCCGCGCAGCGCAATTGCGTCACGCTGTGGCTGTTGAGAACGCCGCCCAGACCGCAGGGCGCGAGGATGTCGCAAGGCGTGCTGAGCAGCGCATCGTTGGCGATCGGATGCGCGCCAAGTTGCTCCATCGCCAGTTGCACTTTGCCGTGATCGATGTCGCTGACCAGCAGCTCGGCACCGGCGGCGTGCAGTTGTTCGGCGAGGGCAAACCCGACGTTGCCCAACCCTTGAATGGCCACGCGCAAGCCTTCAAGGTTGTCGCTGCCCAGACGCGCCATGGCGGTGGCACGAATGCCGGTGAACACGCCCATCGCCGCGTGGGGCGCCGGGTCGCCGGCGGACGTGGTGCTGGTGACGTGTTGGGTCTGCTGGGCAATGCAATCCATGTCGGCCACGGAAGTGCCGCTGTCGATCGCGGTGATATAGCGCCCGTCGAGCTGATTGATACAACGCCCGAAGGCTTCGAACAGCGCCGCGCGGTTTTCCACATGGACCGGACGCACAATCACCGCCACGCCGCCGCCCTGGGCCAGGCCGGCCAGCGCTGCCTTGTAACTCATGCCTTGGGCAAGGCGCACAGCGTCCTCGACGGCGGATTCGTCGCTGGGGTAGGCAAGATAACGACAACCGCCCAGGGCAGGCCCCAGGCGGCTGTTATGGATGGCAATGACCGCCTTCAACCCGGTGACCGGGTCGACGCTCAGATGCAGCGATTCAAGGCGAGTGCTTTGCATGAGAGCGAACATCGTGGGGCTCCCGAATCACTTCTTGTAGTCGCCAGTATAGGCTTGCGCCCAAAATTTGCTGAAGCGCACCGGAATAAGCGACACCGCCATGCAGGCTTTCGGAAATAACCCGCACCAGCCTGTGTACGGCACTGGACGAATGGCGGAGACGGGGCTAAAACGAGGCATTGCCCGGAGATTTTGATGACCCCCCGTCAGCGCTTTTTCGACTGTCTGCAACGTACACCGCCCGCGCTGTTCGAGGCGGCGCTGTGGATGGCTGCCGAACATGACAAAGAGGTGAATCCCGAGGCGGTACTCAACGACTTCAAGGACCTGCGACTGCGGGTCAGTTATGGCTTGCCGATGTTGCCGGTGAGCGAATTGGCCCAGCCGTTGTTACGGCGCATGAATGACCTGGGGTTCGCCCAAGACGACTTCACGCCGTTGCGCCCGCAAGCGGCGTTGGTCAACAAAGTGCTGGAACGTCGGCGTGGCCAACCGCTGGCCCTGGGGTTGATCGCGCTGGAGCTGGCCAAAGGTCTGGAGATCCCCCTGGTCGGGGTCAATTTCCCGGGGCATTTCCTGCTGCGGGTTCCGGGCGCCGATCACTTGCTCGACCCTTGCGGCGGCCGTCGCCTGTACCCCAACGATTGCCGGGAATTGCTGCAACGCCAGTACGGCCCGAACATGAAGCTCAGCGCTGAACATTTGCTCACCGCCGAACCCGTGCAGATGCTGCAGCGGCTGTCGCGCAACCTGCGCCAGTTGCACCTGTCCCACGATGATTACATCGGCGCCTTGATCGACGCGGAACGCGTGCTGGAACTGGGCAACGCCAGTGCGGCCGATTACCTGGCCCGGGCCAGCCTGTATCAACGGCTGGACTGCCCGAACGCCGAGCGCTTCGACCTGGAGCATGCCCTGCTGCTCAGCGACGACCCGATCCAGCGGATTCGCCTGACTGAACGACTGGGGCACCTACCGCCCAACTCAATCGTCCACTGATCCCCGCCTTTTGTAGGAGCGAGGCTTTCCCGCGAAAGCGATCTGTCCATCACATCAATGCTGGATGAACCGCCGTCTTCGCGGGCAAGCCTCGCTCCTACAGGGGTGGTGTGTTGACCGTGAATCTTGTGTAGGGCATCGGCCAAATGTGGGAGGGGGCTTGCTCGCGAAAGCGGTGTGTCCGTCAAATCGATGCTGGATGTACCGCCGCCTTCGCGGGCAAGCCTCGCTCCTACAGGAGTGATGTGTTGACTGTGAATCTTGTGGTTGGCATCGGCCAAATGTGGGAGCGGGCTTGCTCGGGAAGGCGGTGTGTCAGTCAGCAGTGATGTTGACTGGCAGATTGCATTCGCGAGCAAGCCCGCTCCCACATTTCGTTCGGTGTGAGGCTTTATGGGGTGTCTGGCTGGTTGGCCGGGTGGGCCTTGATGAAGGCGGGATGTGTTGCTGCCAGTGCCGCCACTCGGCGAATTCGTGGGTACGCTTCAAGGGAAATGTTGAATCGCTCTGCCGCGTACAGCTGCGGGATCAGGTACAGGTCAGCCAACCCTGGCTGCGGGCCGAAGCAGTAAGCCTCATCACCTATCAACCGTTCCACCGTCGCCAACCCTTGGCTGATCCAGTGGCCGATCCACTCCATCACCTGCGGTTCATCGTGGCCCAACTGGCGCAGTTTGTTAAGCATGCTGACGTTGTGCAGCGGGTGCACGTCGCAGCCGATCAGCGCCGCGACGCCGCGCTCACGGGCGCGTGCAACGAGGTCCTTGGACAGCAGCGGCACCTGTGGATAACGTTCCTCCAGGTACTCGATGATGGCCGGCGACTGGATCAGCAGGTCGCCCTCGTCGGTGCGTAACGCCGGAACCCGACCTTGCGGATTAACGCCCAGATACGCCGGCTGCCGGTGCTCGCCACCGGGCGGTGCGATCAGGTTGACCGGCAGTGCCTGGTAATCCAGGCCCTTGAGCGCCAGCGCGATACGTACCCGATAGGACGATGTCGAACGGTAGTAGGTATAGAGTTCCATGACCCGATCTCCTTAGCGCGCCGGCAGTACTTTGCCACGGCATTCGCCGAAACCGATAGAGGCAAACCCCTCGCGGCTGCAACGGGCGCGCAGGATGATTTCGTCGTCGTCTTCGAGGAACTTGCGCACTTCACCGGACGCCAGTTCGATCGGCTTTTTACCGCCCTCGGTGATTTCCAGCAGGCTGCCGAACTGACCGTTTTCCGGCCCCGACAACGTGCCCGAACCGAACAGGTCACCGGCCTGCAACTGGCAGCCGTTGACACTGTGGTGCGCGACCATTTGCGCCACGGTCCAGTACATGTGTTTTGTATTGCTGAGGGTCAGGCGATGAGCCGGCAGTTTTTGCTCGCGCAGGCCTTCGGTGAGCAGCAGCACTTCCAGTTCGATGTCGAAGGCGCCAGCGGCCTGATCGCGTTTGTCGAACAGGTACGGCAGTGGCTGCGGATCACCTTCCGGGCGCGCCGGCTGGGCACAACGGAACGGCTCCAGTGCCTCGGCGGTCACCACCCACGGCGAAATACTGGTGATGAAACTCTTGGACAGGAACGGGCCCAGTGGCTGGTATTCCCAGGCCTGGATATCCCGCGCTGACCAATCGTTGAGCAGGCAGAAACCGGCAATGTGATCGGCGGCATCGCCAATGGCGATCGAGTCGCCCATGTCGTTGCCCTGACCGATCCAGATGCCCAGTTCCAGCTCATAGTCCAGACGTGCGCACGGACCAAACGTCGGCTCGGTCTGACCGGCTGGCAAAGTCTGGCCTTTCGGGCGACGCACATCGGTGCCGGACGGGCGAATGGTCGAGGCACGACCGTGATAACCGATCGGTACGTACTTGTAGTTCGGCAGCAGCGGATTATCCGGGCGGAACAGTTTGCCAACGTTTTGCGCGTGCTCGATGCCGACGTAAAAGTCGGTGTAATCGTTGATTTTCGCCGGCAGGTGCATCTCGCAGTTTGCCGCCAGTGGCAGCAACTTCGAACCTTGTGCTTCGATCTTGCCGTGCAGGGCGCTGCCTTCTTTCAGCAGCTCTAGCAGACGCTCGCGCAACGCCACTCGCGCTTCGCGACCGAGTTCAAAGAATGCGTTCAACTGACCGCCACGGGTGGCTTCGATGGCCGTTTTCGCAAGGCCGTCGAACAGGCCCGCATCGAGCGCGGCTTCCAGGTCAAAGATGTGTTCACCGATGGCCACGCCGCTACGAGGCGCGCAACCCTTCACACTGAACACGCCCAAAGGCAGGTTTTGCAGCGGGAAATCAGCGTGGCCGTTGGCGGAGGCAACCCAGCTACGAGTGATGGTTGTCTGAGTCATGGGTTATCTCCGGGTCGGGTCGAAAGTGGCGGGCAACGTGGCCCAGCAGGCATCGTAGTTGGTTTGCAGTTGCGGGCAGTCGAGGGCGAATTGGCTCGGGCGCAGCACCTGGCTGGTCTCGAACATGAAGGCCATGGTGTTGTCGATTTTCGCCGGCGCCAGTTCGGCGTTGATCGCCTTGGTGCAGGTCTCGCCGTCCGGGCCGTGGGCGCTCATGCAGCTGTGCAAGGACGCGCCACCGGGCACAAAACCTTCGGCCTTGGCGTCGTACTCGCCCTTGATCAGGCCCATGAATTCGTTCATCAGGTTGCGGTGGAACCACGGTGGACGGAAGGTTTTCTCCGCGACCATCCAGCGTGGCGGGAAGATCACAAAGTCGAGATTGGCCAGGCCGTGGACGCTGGTCGGCGAAGTCAGGACGGTGAAGATCGACGGATCCGGGTGATCGAAACTCACCGTGCCGATGGTGTTGAAACGCCGCAGGTCATATTTGTACGGCACGTTATTGCCGTGCCAGGCGACCACGTTCAGCGGCGAATGATCGAGCTCGCAGCCCCACAACTGGCCGAGAAATTTCTGCACCAGCGTGGTCGGTTGCTTGAGGTGTTCGTAATGGGCGGCCGGGGTCAGGAAGTCCCGCGCATTGGCCAGGCCATTGCTGCCGATGGGCCCGAGATCCGGAAGACGCAGCGGCGCACCATGGTTCTCGGCAAGGTAGCCGCGCGCTTGCGGGTCGAGCAGTTCAACGCGGAACTTCAGACCGCGCGGCAACACGGCAATTTCCAGCGGCTCCAGTTCCAGCACACCCAACTCGGTGGCAATGCGCAGGCGCCCCAATTGCGGCACCACCAGCCATTCACCGTCGGCGTTGAAGAACACGCGCTCCATGGAGCGGTTGGCGCGGTAGCTGTAGATGCTGATCCCGGCCGGTTTTTCCGGGCCAGAGTTGGCGGCCATGCTCACCAGGCCATCAACGAAATCGGTCGGCTCGCTCGGGATGTCCAACGGGTTCCAGCGCAGTCGATTGGGGGTCACTTCACCCAACGGGCCGCCAGCCAGTTGCCGCTCCAGCTTGACGAACGCCGGGTGATTGGCCGACGGCTGAATGCGGTACATCCAGGTGCGTCGCGCTTCACTGCGGGCCATGGTGAACGCGGTGCCGGAGAATAATTCTGTGTAGAGGCCGTACGGGGCTTTTTGCGGGGAGTTCTGGCCGACAGGCAGTGCGCCGGGCAACGCTTCACTGCTGAATTCATTGCCGAAGCCGGACTGATAAGCCAGCGCGGGCGCCGTTGAATCGAGGTTCATGGAGCCTCCTGAACAGGGAGTAGGCAATGGCCTGTCCTCCGTCGAAGAGCTCTCGGCACGCCCGGGTTATTTTTATCGTAATTCGATTACGCATAACGTAATTTGATTGGTATTGACCGTCAAGCTATAAAGACGCCCATTCGTCCCGGGATCACACCGCCTCCATGGAAAAGCCGCTAAGCAACGGTAAACAGAAAGTCCGCTCGGCCGAGGTCGGCACCGACATCCTCAAGGCATTGGCCGAGTTGTCGCCCTCGACGTCGCTGTCGCGCCTGGCCGAACACGTGCAAATGCCGGCGAGCAAGGTTCACCGCTATTTGCAGGCCTTGATCGCCAGCGGCTTTGCCGAGCAGAACACCGCCACCAACCATTACGGCCTGGGCCGCGAAGCCTTGCGCGTCGGCCTCGCCGCACTCAACAGTATGGACGTGCTGAAAGTCGCCGCCCTGCCCTTGGCCGAGTTGCGCGATGACTTGAACGAGACCTGCTTTTTGGCGGTATGGGGCAATCAAGGCGCGACCGTGGTGCATATTGAACCGGCCGTGCGTGCGGTGACGGTAGTGACACAATTGGGCTCGGTGTTGCCGTTGCTCAGTTCATCCACCGGTCTGGTGTTCGGCGCGTACCTGCCCAAGCGCGAAACCATCGACTTGCGCGAGCAGGAACTAAAAGCCGCGAGCGCCCATGCCCTGGCGGACGACGAAACTTATGCAGCATTGTGCGAACAGATCCGCGAGCGCGGTCTGCATCATGTGCATGGTTTGTTGATGCCGGGCGTGGATGCGTTGTCCGCGCCTGTGTTTAACGCAGTCGGCAAAGTCGCTGCTGTACTGACGGTAGTTGGGCCGACGTCGCTGTTTCATGCCGATGAAAACGGCCCTGCCGCCCAACGCCTGTTGTCCGCCACCCGTGCCGTTAGTTGGCGAATGGGGTTTGAACCCGCAGCACCAACATCATAAGAAAAGCGGTTGTGCATAAACGTACGCGGCACAACCGCTTTTTATTAAATCACTGATTCAGTCAAAAAAATCTTTGCCATATCGGCACCCAGCCCATTCACTTCGTCAAACTCCAGACCTTTGAAGCGATACTGCGAATCGAAGGTATAGGCTTCGGAAAACAGCCCCAAATGTTCGCCTTCGAAATACGGTACTTCGCCGTCCTGTAGCTTCAGGAAAAAGGCCCACACCAGTGTTTGGGAATAGGTGACCAATGGGTCCTCAGGGGTGTTAACGCCGTTGATGTAGACGTTATCGACATCAATTCCGCGACCGCCGACTTTCGCATGCAGAATGGCACGCACGCGTTCGATATTCAGATCTTCCATGATTCAAAACTCCATAACTAATAGTTGATAGCGACTGACCTCAGGCGCTGATTGGCATATTAACGACAATCACAACTAATGCACGCGGCAGTCTGTTTGCATTAGTTACCGTTATTCACTGCTCAACTATCAGGCCTGCGATATAAGACCCAACTTCTTCGCTGTAGCCACGGCTTGTGTTCGACGCTCGACACCCAACTTGCTATGTATGCGTCGCGCATGGGTTTTCACCGTGTGCAAAGAAATAAACAACTGCTCGGCAATCTGCTGATTCGAGCTGCCTTGGGCGATCAGGCCCAGCACCTCCAGCTCTCGCCCACTCAGCGGGTTGGCCTCCAGCGCCACTGGGTGCAATTGACCCTCTTCACCGAGGCGACACAGCAGACTTGGCTGGCGCAGGCGCACTTCGCGCAAAGCCTGCTGCAAGTTGCAGCGGTTCACCAATTCCAGGCCTGCCTCCAGTGCCGATCTGGCCAGCGAGGGTTCGCCGGTGAGGTCGGCCACTTCGCTGATCGCCAGGTGCAGCTCGGTTTCCAGCGCAAGAAGAGCATGGCGTTGCGCGTGATCGAGCAAGGCCTTGAGCTGATCCAGCGGGTTTTTCGCCCGTTGCAGATAGGTTTCCGCCAGCACCAACAGGTACTCGATGCGCGCGATCAGCTCCAACGTCGCCGGTGGCGCCTGGCGCGCGTTAGGTCCGCGGTAGTGGCGCAGCACACGACTCAGGGCCTCACGTGCCAATTCCGGGCGCCCTTGCTGCAACCAGAACTGACTGCTGACCTGCAGCAATACCCCGCGATAGACCGTTTCGGGAATCTGCCGCTGTTGCATCAGCCGTTCGGCATCGCGCAAGCGGACGAACGCTTGGGCGTAATCACCTTGATTGGCGGCCATTTGCGCTTGCCCGAGAAAACCATACAACGCGCGCTTGTCCTGACTGAGCAGGCAGTCCTCGAGGCCGGACTGGAAGAACCCGCTGGCCTCCTCGTCTTGTCCCTGACACAGCGCCAGACGCCCGCGTCGCAGGGCAATTCGTCCCAGCAACGGCACAGGACGATTGGCTTGTCGGCTCAGTAACGCATGAATATTGGCGAGTAGACTCTCAGCGCGTCGGGGTGCACCGCGCTGTTCCAGCAACTGGGCGTGATCGAGTTCCAGCAACCCTTCGTACAGGAGCGAACCTTGCGCCCGCGCCAGGCACAGCGCCTCACGATTGAGCGCCTGGGCAGCGTCGAGGTCAGCGCTGAGCAAGGCTTGTTGGGTCAGCCCGGACAGGCAGAGCAAGCGCGCCGGCCAGGCGTCGGTGCCGAGTTCGTTTAGCGCATCGATAAAGTGCGCGCGGGCCGATTCCATGCGTCCCTGTAAATGCAGAAGCCAGCCTTGCAGCGCCTGCCAACGCGCCAACAGTTGCCGCTGCAATGTCGCCGTCGGCTGCGGTGCGAACCGCACCAGTTGCTCGATGCACGCAGCGGCCTGATCGAAGCGTCCGGCGAACAGCAGCGCAGCGCTGATCAACCCCACCAGTTGCGGCGAGCCGAGGGTCAACTCCTCACCTTGGCGCTCGTGCAGGCTCAGCAACAAGGTCACGTTCTGGCCCATGAACAAATGTTCGAAGCTGAAGTGCTGCAACAGACTGACCGCCACCTCGAACTCTTCGGCCAACAGCGCCTGTTCGAACGCCGCCTGCCAATCTTCCTCGGCGACAAACCATTGGCAGGCGCGTCGATGCCAGGAACGGCCCGCCGAGCGTTGTTCGTCGCGCATCGCCTGGGCCAGTGGCACGAAGACTCGCCACCAATTGGCAGCGTCGTCCCAGGGCTCGATGAAACAGCCCATCTCCTGCAACGCGTGCAAGCCCTTTGCGCCCTCTCCGGCGCCGAACAGATGCTCGCACAGGCTGGCGTTGAATCGCGGCAAATGGGCCAGCACTTGCCAGGCTTCTGCGAGTTCCGGGGGGCAGGCCGTTGAACAGTTCATGCTGCAAGTAGTTGAGCAGGGTCGCCGAGCGCGCCTGTTTGTCCTGTTCGCCCGCCCACTGACAACCCTCGAGTAACGCAATCCGCACACCCGCGCACCAACCACCGCTGCGCTGGACAACCTTTCTGGCGTTCCTCGCCGCCACCGGTTGGGCGACATGGCGGAGCACCTGCTCAATCTCGTCCTCGGTGAATGCCAGCGTTCGCCCCTCGCATTCATACAACTCATCATCGAGCAGCAACCGGGGCCAATTGCAGTGCGGACGTCGGCGGGCGCTCAGCCACCAACTGAGCGCCGGGCTGCTGACCGCCAACAGCCGATCGAGCAAGGTGTCGAGTTCCGGGTTCGGGACACGGCAGTAATCATCGAGAAACAGCCAGGTCGGCACCTGCACACGAGCCAGATGTCTTAGCAGCGCCCCTTCATCTTTCGATGGCAGGCCCAACGCCTCCGCCAAGCGACCACACAAATCGGCGCCATTCAATGTCGCGCCGGCCAATGGCAACCAGTGGACAACGCACTGCGACGGCGCCTGTAAAAGGCATTCGGCGAGCAATGCACTTTTGCCGCTGCCGGCCGGTGCACAGAGCAGTTTCACCCGGGCGGTCGAGGCAAGCAGCGGTTCGCTCAAGCGCAGCCGCGACAGGTGATGGGACGACAAGCGAGGTAAAAATCCAGGGCGGTCCAGACACAGACTCATGGCGGTCATCGGGTGTGCCTTTTTATAGTTGTGAGGCTACCCTAGCCCTCTGCGAACCGCTTGTTGAGAAGTATTCAGCACGCTGATTGGCCCCCATAAAAAAGGCGACCCGAAGGTCGCCTCGCACGTTATCAATGTATCAAAACACTTACCGGACGCCCTCGGCACGCAAGGCCGATGGTGTGTAGTCGGCAGCCTTGGCTTCGAAGCCGAATTCGAAACTGTGCTTCTCTTCGTTCTTCATTCCCAGGGCAATGTATCGGCCAGCGATGATGTCGTAGAGCGCTTCGAGGGTGTAGGCCTGGGCCTGGTGATCGTAGTAGTACTGAGCGTGACCTTCGGCCACGCGCCACAGCTGACCGCGCCCGTCGTAATGGTCTGCCAGCGCCACTTGCCAGCTGTCTTCGTCGAGGTACATGTGGCGTTTGGCGTAGATGTGTCGTTCGCTGGGCTTGACCGTGCCGACCACTTCCCAGACCCTGTGCAATTCATAGCGGGTCAGGTCCTGGTTGATGTGCCCGGCTTTTACAATGTCGTCATACTTGAGGCTCGGTGAGTCGAGCTTGTAGCTGTTGTAGGGGATGTACATTTCCTTCTTGCCGATCAACTTCCAGTCATAGCGATCCGGTGCGCCGGAGAACATGTCGAAGTTGTCGGAAGTGCGCAGGCCGTCAGCGGCAGTACCCGGTCCGTCGTAGGCCACTTGCGGCGCACGACGAACACGACGCTGGCCGGCGTTATAGATCCACGCCAGCCGTGGCTCTTTCACTTGATCGAGGGTTTCGTGCACCAGCAGCACGTTGCCCGCCAGACGCGCTGGCGCAGTCACCGACTGCTTGAAGAAGGTCAGGACGTTGGCGGCTTTTTCCGGGTCCAGGTCCTTCATCAGTTGCGGTACCGCGATCTCTTCCTCGAAGCGGATCGGCGTGTAGCTGCCGTTAGTCTGCGGCGTCACCTGAGTGATGATGCGGCGCAGGTTGCCGCCGTGATAGCGGGTGATGTGGTTCCACAGCACCTCCACGCCAGTCTTCGGAATCGGGAACGCGTAGTAACGGTTGCCGGTGAAATTGGCCAGGCCGTTACCGTCGTTGATACTGTTCACGTTCAGCGCGCTGCGCTTGGCCGACTCGTAGATTTCCGGCGGCACGGCCACGGTGCGGTGAGTCGGGTAGACCGGAATCTTGTAGGTTTCCGGGTAGCGCTTGAACATCGCCACCTGGCCTTCAGAGAGCTTGTCCTTGTACTTGTCGACGTTCGCGGGAGTGATGACGAACAGCGGTTTTTCACTGGCGAATGGGTCAGCCAGGAAGCCTTTGCTGTCCACCGCACCGGCGTTTTTCGGGATGCCGCCGGTCCAGGCCGGGATGGAACCGTCGGCGTTACCGGCCTTCTCGGCGCCCAGTGGCGTGAGGCTGGTGCCGAGTTTGTTGGCTTCATCCGGCGACACCGCCGCCATCACGTTGGCCGCCAGCAGGCTCAGGGCCAGGGCGCCGCATTGCAGAATCATCTTGCGCATTAAAGTCATCCTTCTCAGCCAGATCAGAAGTTCACGCCGAAGCTCAGTGCCAGGAAGTCGCGGTCTTCCAGGACGTTGTAGTCACCCCCGAAAAAGTCGGTGTAACTGAGGCTCGCGGTATAGGTGTTGCGGTAGTCGGCATCGACGCCGACGCTGACCGCCTTGGCGCCTTCGTTGAACAGCCCGTTGGGGCCATAACCGGCGACGTCATGGGACCAGGACAGGTTGGGTTTGAGGTTGACCCCGCCGATAACGTTGGCGTAATCGAGGATGGCCCGGGCGCGATAACCCCAGGACGTCGAGGTGACGAAGCCGTCGGTATCGCCACCGAAACCGTATTGGCCATAGACCGAGTCGCGGCCGTAGCGCAGTTTGGTCCGGGATTCCAGTCCACCGACGTGCACCACCGCGGCTTCACCCACCAGCGTCAGCCGTTGCGCGCCGAGCACCTGGTCGAAGAAATGGGTCAGGGTGCTCTGGACTTGCGTCACTTCCTTGCGGCGATAGCCTTTGTTGTCGGCGCCTGGCGCGGTAGCAATCGGCGATGCAGTGCCGCCGGCGATCGGGTTGAGCAAGGCCAGGGTCAGGTCATTGGTGTTGACCTGCACCGGAGCGTTGGGGCGATAGCTGATCTCACCGGTCCACGCGGTGCCCGTGGGCAAGGTGGTGGAGAAGCTCGCGCCGTAGAGTCGAATGTCTTCCGGGTAATCGAGGTAATACTGGCCGCGACCGAGCATCACACTTTGGGCGAGGCCCGACCCGCTGCCCGGTGCAAGACGGTTGGCGGTAGTGACGATGCCCGGAATACTCGCCAACGTACTCAAGCCTGCGGTGACGGTGCCGACCGTTGGGGATCGGCTGTGGTAATTCATGAAGTACAGGCCGTACTCGGTGTCATCGCCGAGCCAGCGCAACGCGGTCCCCCATTGCCCGGAATCCCGGGCATCGCGGTCACCGCCACGGGGAACGATCACGCCTTCCTGACTGACTTCGAAGCCTTGGCCAAACGCCGCCGCGATCGGTTGCAACGGTGCGATCGCCGGGCTGGCCACCGTGTAATTCTTGTTGCAACCGTCCGCCGCCACGTCGACGCCAAAGAACGTACCGCAGTTGTCGAGAACGGTCTGGTCCCACTCCAGTTGATAGAAACCTTCCACCGAGAGCTGGTCGGTCAGGCCCTGGGAGGCAAACAGCATGTTCACCGGAATCAGGCCTTCCTTGATCTCGGCACCGGGACGGCGGAACGCGGAAACGTCGATCGGGTTGATGCTGTTGATCGAGTTGCCGATGAATGTACTTTCACCCCAGCTGACCACTTGCTTGCCGGCACGCACGGTGCCCGGCAGATCGGCGATGGCGTAGTTGTGATAGACGAAGGCATCGAGAAGTTGCGCGCCGGAGGACTTGGCGCCTTCCTTGCGGCCGTTGTCACTGATCTGTTTGAACTCGCGATCCTCGTCCTTGAGTTCGAAGTCGTACCAGTACTTGCCACGGACGAACACACCGGTGTCGCCGTACTTCAGTTCAAGGTCGTGGATGCCCTTGAAGATCTTCGAGAAGGTTTCGCCTTTCTTGAAGTTCAGGCGGCCATCGTCCCCCGTCGAAGACTGGCCGGACCCGCCGTTGACGGTGCCCACCAGGGATTTGTCGGCATCACGCATGCCCCAGCTCGCGCCGACCGACAGCGAGGAATCGAACTGCCCCTCGATTTCCCCGATGTTGAATGAAACAGCCTGCGCCTGGGCACAGCAGCCCAAGGCCACCGCAGCGGCCAGCGCCTGCGGCTTGAAGATGGCGCGCATTGTTGTTTTTGTCATGCGTCTTCCCCGGTGAGTGACAGAAGGCCACACCCTACTGCCGCACGCCGGGAGCGATAAGCGCACCAAGGAGGTATTCGTGGTGTACCTCTAAAGGATGACTGCCCGCATGGCGCGGCGTTTTGAGCGAGGTATGGATGGGCTGGATGGCGGGTTATCAGTCAGACGCATCGGGCGCTATGAACACACACCTGCAGCGTCCGCCTCTGTAGCAGCTCGAGCTTGCGAGGCTGCGTTCGGCTGCGAAGCAGTCGTGAGATCAGGCACCGCGGTGTGCCAGGGGGAAAGTGCATGCCGGGTTTACGACTGCTGCGCAGCCGAACGCAGCCTTCGGCAGCTGCTACAAGGAACGTTATAGCCCATAGGGATGGGACTGTTACCCAGACTGCAACAGTGCATGTCTGGAATCGCTGTTTTTCCTTTGCCAGCAAGCGCTTATGCTGACCGGGCTTTCAAGGCAAACGGCCTGAAAGCACGAAGCCGTGGCGCATGACCCGCCCGCTTCACTAGCGACAGATTTCAGATGAATTGAATATTTTCGACTCATCACCCCGTGTTCACTGACGTTGATTTATAGCTCCTGATCAATCGTCTTACTTTGGCCGCTGCGTTTGCAGCGGCCTTTTTTATGGGCGCGTTTCAGCGCCAGGTACTTAAAACAGTCCTACAAGAAATTTCCTATAACAGCATAGGAAACATCTTTTTAAGCAAAGGACAATCTTGCCTTTGTTCCTTCCTTGTCGAAATCCCTCTCGACATCACAAGTAAAAACTCACACGTCTCTCAGACCCACCGTATCCATTTCCGCTGTAACTTTAAATGGCACAAAGCAACAACTGGCATCCATTTTTTTCGATGACCAACCAGCAACCCTTTTTAAAAACATGAAGCACATTCAAAGGATATGAATATGCAAAAGCCCCCAGGGCCACACGACAAAAACAGACCAGGCTTTCTTAATATAGATACGCCGGTCGTAACAATAGGTGTTGCACCCGACCACATGATGCCCGCCCCTCGAACATCAAACGAAAATAGAGCAGGGCCATTCGGTCACGGCTTCGTGGGGACCTACAATCAAAATATGGTAACGATCCAACGCACAACCAAAGCACTGGAGCAAGAACTTCAGATCCAATCCAGTCAACTACCGTATTCCATTGAGTCCGAACTTGCGGTGGTTAGATCTGAAGGCCCCACTGATCCTGTTCCGCCGTTGCAGTCGATAGTCCGTGAGCTGGGAGCTTTAAATACACTTTGGCAACGAAAAGTCGCTGAACACAATAATAAAACAGCAACGGCCAATGCGTTTTACGGAGGAGATCCTTTCTACCGGCATACTAACGAATTCATGGTAAAAGCCACGACGCTGGAAAAGTGGCCAGGGCCGAACGGCATCGCGATGCAGGCCCTGAATCAATCACTCAGAGCCGCTGTCGACGTCAGGTTACTGTCGCAAACCATTCACTCGCTAAATCAGCGATCTCTAAATCTGCAGCATTCCCTCAGTGTTTTGCAGGCGTCTGAACAAGCGCGCATCAAGGCAGAAGCTGAAGCACTGGCACATGCTCAAGAGCAGGCACGATTAACCGCGCTGGCAGAGGCCGAACGGATGGCCGCCGAGCAAGCACGAATTGCCGCTGAAGCCGCCGCTCGGTACATCGCTGCTGAACAAGCGCGTCTCGAAGCTGAGGCCGAGGTTCAACGACAAGCCGAGCAACTGCGCCTCGAAAAGCAACAACAAGCAGAGGAAGAAGCACTACTCAAAGCGATGGAGTCACTGGACGCGGCTCAAGTTAATCGACCGTTTCCCGTATCCGGATCAGTGGCAGCATCCGGCCCCGTGTTCACTGTTGCAGCAGGGACGCTCGCTACCGATGCGGCGATTTCCCTCGCCATTAAAACTGCCCTGCAAAGAGCCGTGGCGGGAGTGATCGCAGCATCCGTCACATCGGCAGGTGCGGTAGTTGGCGGGTTTGCAACGCTGCTATTCCCCTCATCACTGGGTAACAGCGACCTACACGCCTTAAGTGTGCCGCTCTCCGACCTCACGCCCCACCATCTCGATGACTTGCATGCGATTGCTGCAGTCAATGGGGACGTCGAACTGCCGGTAGTGATCGGTTCCAGAAACACGGATTACACAACGGAGTTTTTTGCTGCCGCCGCAAATGGAACGACGGTGCCCTCCAAAGTCCCGGTGCGGCTCGCGACTTTCGATCCAGGTTTGAATGCTTATAGGACCTATAGTCCGGATGCAGCTTCGACCGGAATGACCTGGACACCCATTGTCCGGCCGGACAACGCGTCAACGACTATACCTGCGCAAGAGCCGAGCATTGTTGTCTACAACGGCACGACTGTAACCGCTGTCGAAGGAAGAATAGATACGTCCCCGGCGCTGGATCTTTATAGCTTTGGTGGATTCGTCTATGTGTTCCCGATTGAGTCGGGTATTCCGCCGCTGTATGTTGTATTCAACAGTCCTTATGAGGGCGCATCTGTCAAAGGCAGATTCAGTGGACGCTACTACAATCCGGAGCAGGCAGGCGGACCTATAGTTTATTTGAACTGGCGTATAGCAGTAATCTCCCGGAAAGGAATCGATACTGTCAGATTACATACTGCTCGCTTCGAACAATCTGATGCTAACGACATAATGATTGAGCGTCTTGACAGAATATTTAACGGCCACCTGGAAATAACAGATACTGACCTGCGCTATTACACCCATGAAATACGGGAACTGGAGCGATATAGAGCACTCGGCTACAGCGACGACGTTTCCCCGCCCGATAATTCTCCAGTGTGGAACAATGCGCATACAGCTACGCTTGAGGATTACCAACTTGGAAGCAGCCTTTCACTCCTGTACACCGAAGAAGCAATCAATGCGATGAATGCACAAGACCAAAGAGAATACGAAAAAGATATCAAGGGGCGTGAACAATGAGTACTGTCGAGCAAATCATAAAAAACGAACCTGTAGAAGATGTTGTTTCAGTGTTCGCTTTATTCAGAACTGCCTCAGCATTGGACAGAATGTACGGATGCTTCCGCCAAGAAGCGATATTAAACGGCGAACTAGTGAAAGCTTATAACTTGCTTTTCAAGGAAGGTGTATTAATGAGTGACGAAAATGGCAAGACAGTCAAAGGTCCAAACTGGAAAGCCCCTGATTTTTTCATAGAGAAACGATACGTCTGAGGTGCTCTAAATTTTAAATACCAAGCCGCACTGCGCAGCAGCTTGGTATCTCGATCTATTAAATCGAATACCGCTGCAAATTCCCCATCATTTCCTTCAGCGCCTCAATATTGTCCTTCGGATGCGCCGCTCCGTCGAAATCACAGATCTGCTGCCAATGCGCCGCCACATCTTCCGGCGAAAACCCCACCCGTGGATCAAACCCGGCGCCCAGGCTACGCTCCCAGCGCACCTTGCCCATCCACCCACCACCGACTTCAAACAGTCCCGACGTTTCCTGGCAATTTTCGCTGGCGAGGTACACCACCAACGGGCTGACCAGTTCCGGTTTCAGTTGTTCGAATACTTGCGGCGGGATCAGGCCTTCGGTCATGCGGGTGCCGCCGGTGGGGGCGATGGCGTTGACCAGGATGTTGTTCTTGCGGCCTTCGATGGCCAGGGTGCGGGTCAGGCCGTAGAGGCCGAGTTTGGCCATGCCGTAGTTGGACTGGCCGAAGTTGCCGTAAATGCCCGAGGTCGATGCGGTGAAGATGATGCGCCCGTAGTTTTGCTCGCGCAGGTGCGGCCAGGCGGCGCGGGTGACTTTGTAGGCGCCTTCGACGTGGACGCGGTAAACCAGGTCCCAGTCGCCGTCTTCCATTTTGTGGAAGGTCTTGTCCCGCAGGATCCCGGCGTTGTTGACCACCACGTCGACCCGGCCGAAAACGTCGAGGGCGTTCTGAACGATTTTGTCGCCGTCGGTAACGGAGTCGTGGTTGGCCTCGGCGATGCCGCCCGCTTCGCGAATTTCCGCCACTACGCGGTCTGCCGCCGAAGCGTTGGCGCCCTCGCCCTGAGCCGAGCCGCCGAGGTCGTTGACCACTACTTTGGCGCCCTGTTTGGCGAACAGCAGTGCATGCGCCCGGCCAAGGCCGCCACCTGCCCCCGTGATGATCACGACTTTATCTTCGAAGCGCACAGACTCATTCATTGGGGGGACTCCAGCAGGCCAAGGGACAATGGGGTCCAGTGTCGGGCACGGCGCTGCGGGTCACAATGAACTGGGGTGAGGCTGAATGGTGCGCGATAAGGCTGGGGGATGATGAATTTGAAATGGGGGTGTACGTGAAAGATCGCAGCCTCGTTGCACTCGACAGCTCCTACAGGGCGTACGCCATCCCAATGTAGGAGCTGTCGAGTGCAACGAGGCTGCGATCTTTTCGGCGCAACTCAGGAACAGGCGGCCTTGCGCGGCGCTGAAACCAGCCGGTCGCGAAACTCCAGATAATGCTTGAGCACTTGCCCCGGCGCCTCGGTCTGCGGGTAGTGGCCGATGCCGGGCAACAGGACCGTGTCCGGGTTCGGGATCAGCTCCCGATAGCGTTCGACCATGTGGCCGCCGGAGATCGGATCGACCTCGCCATCGATCACCCGCAGCGGCACTTCATCACGCTGCATCGCGCGGACCCAACGGTCGCGCTGGGCACGTCGTTCGGGGATGTAGGCGATCAGCTTGTGCATGATCCGCGGCCCGTGATTGCTCTCGACCAGGCTCCAGAAGTCGTCCATCTCGCTTTCGCTGGGGCGGCTCTGCGGACCGAAGATCTGCCGGAAACTCTTCACCAGACCGTCCCGGGAAAAGGCGCGGCCAATCATCCAGCCCAAGGGGCTGAGCAGCAGTTTTTGCATCAGGATCGGGCGATGGGTTTCGGGAAACAGGCCACCGTTGAGGAACACGCAACTGGCGATATGAATGCGCGCTTCGTAATGCCGGGCCAGCAGTTCCTGAGCGACGCTGTCACCGTAATCGTGAGCGAGCACATGCACCGACGGCTCCACCTTCAAGTGTTCCAGCAAGGCCTGTTGCAGATCGGCCTGCTCCAGCAAGCTGTATTCGTGGCTCACCGGTTTGGCGGAGTCACCGAAACCGAGCATGTCGCAGGCAATCACCCGAAAACGCTGAGCCAATGGTTGCCACAGGTAATGCCAGTCCCAACTGGCAGTTGGAAAGCCATGAATGAGCAGCAGCGGCTCGCCCTGCCCCGCCGTCCAGTAGCGGACAGTGTGGCCACGGAACACGAACGTCTGGCCGCGTTTGCGCCAGACACACAGAGGGATCTCGGCGAGAGGCATCAGAGTTTATATCCCGCGTCTTGTTTATCGAGTTTGCGCAGCAGCGCTGGCCACGCCAGTGCACCGCCCATCCCTTGAGCACTTTTGGTGACGCCGGCAATCATCGCCTTGGCGCCCGCCAGAATCTGCGGTTCAATGGCGATCAGTTCGGCGCCGCCGTTCTGCGCCAGCACCTGAATATCGCAGGCACGCTGAAAGGTAAACATCATCAGAAAGGTATCGGCGATGGTGCTGCCACAGGTCAGCAGACCGTGGTTGTGCAGCATCAGGAAATTGTTTTCGCCGAGGTCGGCTTGCAGTCGCGCCTTCTCTTCGTGGTTCAGCGCCACGCCTTCGTAGGCGTGATACGCCAGGCTCGACAGGACAAACAACGATTGCTGGCTGATCGGCAAAACGCCTTGTTTCTGCGCCGACACCGCGACGCCTGCAGCCGTGTGCGTGTGCAGCACGCAAACCACGTCGTGACGCACTTCATGCACCGCGCTGTGGATGGTGTACCCCGCCGGATTGATCTCGTAGGGACTGTCCATCAGCTTGTTACCGGCCTGGTCGACTTTAACCAGGCTCGACGCGGTGATCTCGTGGAACATCAGCCCGAACGGGTTGATCAGGAAGTCTTCAGTGCCCGGCACCTTGGCCGAGATGTGCGTGAAGATCAGATCATCCCAGCCATGCAGGGCCACCAGACGGTAGCAGGCAGCCAGATCGACACGGGTCTGCCACTCGGCGGCGCTGACCTGGTCTTTGATAGTGGAGGGGGATTGGACGGGGGCTACGCTCACGGCAAGGAACTCCTGTTCTTATTGTTTTGCTCACGTAAAGCAGTCTAGTCAGCCCCCGAGGTTCGTGTAGTTGCATTGGCAGCCAGCTTGATGGCCTAGCGAGTCAGTGCGTCGACGCCTTTGGATCCGTGTCAAAGTATTGCCGCCAGCAACGGCGCCGCGAACACGTTCAGCAGCCTGGTCAGAACGATGACCAGCCCCGCCACCGAGCCTTCTTCACCGCCGACTTCATGGGCTCGCCCTCTTGCGCGAGCAGCCGGTCAGCCCTGCAGCGCGCTGACCAACTCTGCCAGCCAAGGCTCGGCGTCGGTCTCCGGGGTCACGCTTTCACTGGCATCGAGGCGCAGCATCGGCAGCACTTCGCGGATGCCCAGCTCGCCGAACAATTCGCGCATCAACTCACCGCCACCGCAAAACGTGTCGCCGTAACTCGCATCGCCCAGGCCGATCACGGCGCCCGGCAAACCACGCCAGGCGGCCGGCAACTGGTCGCGAATCGAAAAATACAACGGTTGCAGGTTGTCCGGCAATTCGCCCATGCCCGTGGTGGACGTCACCGCCAGAAAAGCTTCGGGACCGAAGGCCTGCACATCGGCGAGGCTTGCGCGCGGGTTGTGAAAGGTTTCGAAACCTGCGGTTTGCAAAATGCTCGCGGCATGGCGAGCGACTTCTTCAGCCGTGCCGTACACCGAGCCGGAAAGGATGGCGACTTTCATCAAACTGATCCTGAAGCTGAGTAAAAAGACGGAGATATTAACAGCCGCAGCCCAGAAGATGCGATACGCTCTCAATAGCGCTGGCGGCCAGTGCCTGGTGTGCCTCTAGCATGCACCGCTCAATCAACTTGGAAAGGATTCTCTGATGATCAACGCCCAATTGCTGCAAATGGTGATCAACGCGTCCAATGATGGAATCGTGATTGCCGAAAAGGAAGGCGAGCAAGACAACATCCTGATTTACGTCAACCCGGCGTTCGAGCGCCTCACCGGATACACCAGTGAAGAAATCCTCTACCAGGATTGCCGTTTCCTGCAATCCGGAGACCGTGACCAAGAGGCTCTCCCGTTGATTCGCGAGACGTTGCAAAGAGGCGACTCCTGTCGGGAAATCCTCAGGAATTACCGCAAGGACGGTACGCCGTTCTGGAACGAGCTGTCCCTTTCAACGGTAAAAAACCCGAGTGACGGGCAGACCTATTTTGTCGGGGTACAGAAAGACGTCAGCGTGCAGGTCAAGGCACAGCAGCGAGTTACGCAGCTCGAAGCGCAGCTGGCGGAAGTCCAGGCGGAATTAGCCGCTTTAAAAGCGACGAACGGCAAAAACAAAACCGCGAATTAATTGTCATTAACTACAATCACCGATGGGTTTGTAACTTTTTCTTTCGAGCAGATCATGCAGCGCGACGCACTCCTGACACAGGATGAGCTGGATTTTATCCAGACCATGCAACACAACCCGCAACTCAATGTGCGGGATGCGACGTCGAGCCTGCTCGTCAACGGTGGTTCGCAGATCCGTGATTTGCTCACGCGCCTTGCCGCGCATGAGCAAGTCACTATCCAGGCCAACTTCGAAAACCAGCAAATGACCTTCCCGCTGCACTTGGTGGAAGACGAATTTCATGCGCTGCATTTACGCCTCGGCGTCCCCAGCATCTATGAAGACGGGCCGTCGGTCCGGCCATGGCGGCTGGTGCTCGAAGAGCCGGTGGCGCTGGAAAACGCCAGCGGCCAACCCGGTACGATGTGGGTACACGAAGTGTCGTTCAAAGGGGTTTTGCTGGAAGTTCGCAACAGGACCAAACCGCCGAAACATTTCGCCTTGTGGTTCAGCCCGTCAGGCTATGAGCGGATCGCGTTGCGCGGCACGTTCGAGAAAGAAACCGAACAGGGTTTTTATGCTTACCAGTTGAGCCAGAGCGACAAGGACGAAACCGAGCGCCTGCGCCAATACATCCTTCAGCAGCATCGCCTGACTCATCCCGCCATGCACCTCTGAATCTCAAGTGTCCAGGTTACCCGCCAGGAACTGTTTCAGACGCTGACGCATCACCACTCCCTCGCGCCCCAGGCAACCGATCGACGAACCGGACAGGCTCTCCTGCGCGAGGTCGGACGCATCACCGGCCAGCATCAACTGGCAATCGAGACTCATGGCCAGGCGATTCAAACGCCGTGGCAATTCGGTGGTCGGCGCGTGATTGGAAACCAGCACCAGCGCCTTGGGCTTGATCCGTTCGCAGAGCAAGGTCAATTCCTCGAATGGCTGACCGATAGCCAACACTTGAATCGCCGAATCGACACTGCTCAGAAACAGCGCCGTGACCAGCACGTCGAGTTCTCGACACTGATCGGTCAAGGCGCAGACAATCACTCGCCGTGGCTGCATCACACGCACCAGCAGCAGACGCTGCAACACCCGCGAACGCAGAAAACCATCGAGGAAAAGCCACTCGCTGGCCTGACCGAACGCTTCCTGGCGCTGCAACAATCGAGTCCAGAGCGGCATCAGGATGTCCTGGAACACCACCGTCAGCGGATAACTGGAAAAGATCTGTCCATAGACCTGCTCCAATTGAACCTCGTCAAAGTCATTCACTGACGCCTGAACTTGCTGTTGCCATTGCGCGTAGTCAGCCTGCACCCGTTCAGTGGGAATGATTTGCGCCAGCGCCTTGAGCGGTTCGGACCTGGCCAATAGCTTGCCGACCTTGCTGACGGCAACACCGCGATCGATCCAGCCGATAATGCTGCGGACCCGATCGATATCGGTCATCGAGTACAGCCGATGCCCGCTTTCGGTGCGGGTTGGCTCGATCAGACCATAACGACGCTCCCATGCGCGTAGCGTGACTGGATTGACCCCGGTCAGGCGCGCCACCTCACGAATCGGAAAGAGTTCGTCCCGTTCAAGAGTGGCAGCGTTTGGCACACCTGGTTTAGCGTCAGTCAGGACAGGCATTTTGTCGGTGTACGTCCTTGTATAAATTGGATCCCATTCTACCCCTCTTGCCCCATCACCCTTCAACACAATGATCGGCACCGATTGTCACTGACGCCACAGGCCGAATCAGGAATAATCCTTGCTAGTCCCAAGACGCAGCCCACCACCCCGGCGCTGCGCCTGGCGGAACTCCTACCCGGAGTGACGCGTTTGTCATATGGAGATACACAATGTCTACCTCACCCGTCACGCTGATGGTTGCGCGCCGCGTCGCCGATGGACGTTATCAGGACTTGATCGCCTGGCTGCGCGAAGGTGAACAACTGGCCACCGATTTTCCCGGTTATCTCGGCTCTGGCGTGCTCGCCCCGCCGCCCGACGATGACGAATTCCAGATTATTTTCCGCTTCGCCGACGAGCAAACCCTGCACGCCTGGGAGCATTCCGTCTCGCGCACAGCCTGGCTCGGGCGCGGTAGCGACCTGTTTGCCCACCCTACCGAGCATCGCGTCAGCGGCATCGAAGGCTGGTTCGGTACTGCCGGTCAGCGTCCACCACGCTGGAAGCAGGCCGTGGCGATCTGGCTGGCGTTCTTCCCGGTTTCGCTGCTGCTCAACGTTGTGCTCGGGCCATTGCTCGGCGAGATGACCCTGCTGCCTCGCGTGCTCATCAGCACCCTGTGCCTGACCCCGCTGATGGTCTACTTCTTCATCCCGTTGTCGACCCGCCTGCTGGCCAACTGGCTGAACAGCACACCCACGCGTCGATTGCCCACCGAGCCCTCCCACCAAACCCCTAACCCTGTAGGAGCGAGGCTTGCCCGCGAAGAACGATGACGCGGTTAACGAATAGACCGAGTCGTTCCGTTCGCGGGCAAGCCTCGCTCCTACAAAAGCCACCTCGTGGCTTGTCGCTGGTATAGTTTTGCTCTCACCGCGACGCGAGCCGTTCATGACCTCTTCCGCAGCTCCGATCCTCATCACCGGTGCCGGCCAGCGTGTCGGCCTGCATTGCGCGCAGCGCTTGCTCGAAGACGGCCATCCGCTGATCTTCAGCTACCGCAGCGAGCGCCCCGGCGTGCAAACCCTGCGCGACCTGGGAGCGATCGCGGTGTTTGCCGACTTCTCCACTGAAGCCGGGATCTTCGCCTTCATCAGCGAATTGAAAACCCACACCGACAGCCTGCGGGCGATCGTCCATAACGCCTCCGAATGGTTGGCCGAAACCCCGGACACCGACGCCACGGCGTTCACCCGCATGTTCAACGTGCACATGCTTGCGCCGTACCTGATCAACCTGCATTGTGCGGACTTGCTGCAACGCACCAGCCCCGCCGACATCGTGCACATCAGCGATGACGTAACGCGCAAGGGCAGCAGCCAGCACATCGGCTACTGCGCCAGCAAAGCCGGGCTCGACAGCCTGACCCTGTCCTTTGCCGCGAAATACGCGCCGACAATCAAGGTCAACGCAATTGCGCCAGCCCTGCTAATGTTCAATCCCGACGATGACGCGGCCTACCGCGCCAAGACGCTGGCCAAGTCCGCGCTGGGCATCGAACCCGGCGCTGAAGTGATCTACCAGAGCCTGCGTTATTTGCTCGACAACCCTTATGTCACCGGCACGACCCTGACCGTCAACGGCGGACGGCACATCAAATAAGCTGCCCCGCGAGGATGTTCCATGACGTTATCCCTGCCTCAGAACGCCCTATCCCAGAGCTATCGCGAAATCCTCATCGGCCTCGGTGAAAATCCCGATCGCGAAGGCCTGCTCGACACCCCGCTGCGCGCGGCCAAGGCCATGCAGTACCTGTGTCATGGTTACGAACAGAGTGTCGAAGAGATCGTCAACGGTGCGCTGTTCGCGTCCGACAACGATGAAATGATCATCGTCGACAACATCGAGCTGTACTCGCTCTGCGAACATCACATGCTGCCCTTCATCGGCAAGGCCCATGTGGCTTATATTCCAACGGGCAAGGTGCTGGGCCTGTCGAAGATTGCGCGGCTGGTGGACATGTTCGCCCGCCGCCTGCAAATCCAGGAAAACCTCACCCGGCAGATCGCCGATGCGGTGCAGCAAGTGACCGGCGCGGCAGGCGTCGCGGTGGTCATCGAAGCCAAGCACATGTGCATGATGATGCGCGGCGTCGAGAAACAGAATTCGACCATGAACACCTCGGTCATGCTCGGCGCCTTCCGCGACTCGAGCAACACCCGCCAGGAGTTCCTGCAATTGATCGGACGGAGCAAGTAGCAATGCCACAACTTCAACCAGGAACGGCACGCATCCGGGTCAAGGACCTGTGCCTGCGGACCTTTATCGGGATCAACGAGGATGAAATCCTCAACAAGCAGGATGTGTTGATCAACCTGACCATCCTGTATGCGGCCCAGGAAGCGGTGCGTGACAACGACATCGATCACGCGCTGAATTACCGCACCATCACCAAGGCGATCATCGCTCACGTGGAAGGCAATCGCTTCGCCCTGCTCGAACGCCTGACCCAGGAAATTCTCGACCTGGTCATGGCCAATGCGTCGGTGTTGTACGCCGAGGTCGAAGTCGACAAGCCCCACGCCCTGCGATTCGCCGAGTCGGTGTCGATCACCCTGGCCGCGAGCCGCTGACGGCGTCTGGCGCATTGTTCGCCAGGCTTTTATCATTCCGCGCACGAACTGAACGCACAGAGCCCATCATGACCGAGCAACAACGCCTGGAACTCGAAGCCGCCGCCTTCCGCCGGCTGGTCGCGCACCTGGACAGCCGCAAGGATGTGCAGAACATCGACCTGATGAACCTCTCCGGTTTCTGCCGTAACTGCCTGTCCAAGTGGTACAAGGCGGCGGCGGATGAACGCCAGATCGAGGTCAGCCTCGACGATGCCCGCGAAGTGGTTTACGGCATGCCGTACGCCGATTGGAAAGCCCAATACCAGCAAGAAGCCAACGCCGAACAACAAGCGGCGTTCGCCAAAGGAAAACCCAATGAGTGATTTGAACACCCTGCGCGCCAGCCTCCAGAGCGGCGAACACGTATTTGCCGACACCCTGGCGTTCATCGCCGCCGGTTACGATTACCAGCCCCAGGCCTTCACCAATGGCAGCGTGGAAAACGCCGCCGGGCAGAACGAAGGTTCGTGCAAGACCCTGGGTCTGGCCCTGCTGGAAGGCTTGAGCGATGAAGAGGCGCTGCTGGCGTTCGGCGAGCATTACCGCTCGGTAGTGGCGACGCCTGAGGGCAGCGACCACGGCAACATCCGCGCGTTGATTGCTCATGGATTGGCTGGTGTGAAGTTCACTCAGCAACCCCTCACCCGCCGTTAACCTGTAGGAGCGAGCTTGCTCGCGATGGTCGTCAACGATAACGCGTTAAACCAGATGCCCAGTGGCGCCCTTGTGTTTTTCGCGAGCGAGCTCGCTCCTACAGTGGGTTAGCGGCACATCCCGACTTTTAAGATTGACCCGGCGACTTTATTTCGTTTGCCGGGTACCGCTGCTCACGGCTTAGATAAAAAGAAGCAACCCTTCTTCTGAGTCAGGTATCCATGAGCAGCGAAACCATCAGCCAGTCGATCAACATCGTTCACCCCGTCACGCTCAGCCACGGCAAAAATGCCGAGGTCTGGGACACCGATGGCAAACGCTACATCGATTTTGTCGGCGGCATCGGCGTGCTCAACCTCGGCCATTGCCATCCGCGCATCGTCGAGGCCATTCGCGAACAAGCCACCCGGCTGACCCACTACGCGTTCAACGCCGCCCCGCATGTGCCCTACATCGAACTGATGGATCGCCTGACGGCGTTTATCCCGGTGGACTATCCGGTCAGCGGCATGCTCACCAACAGCGGCGCCGAAGCGGCGGAAAACGCCCTGAAGATCGTCCGTGGCGGCACCGGCCGCACGGCCGTGATTGCCTTCGACGGCGCCTTCCACGGCCGCACCCTGGCCACCCTCAACCTCAACGGCAAAGTCGCGCCCTACAAACAGAAAGTCGGCGTGCTGCCGGGCCCGGTGTACCACTTGCCCTATCCGAGCAAAGACAATGACGTGACCTGCGCCGAAGCCTTGAAGGCCATGGAGCGACTGTTCAGCGTCGAAATCGATGTCGATGACGTTGCCTGTTTTATCTTCGAACCGGTGCAGGGCGAGTCTGGCTTCCTGGCGATGGACATTGAATTCGCCCAGGCACTGCGGCGCTTCTGTGACCAGAAAGGCATCCTGCTGATCGCCGATGAAATCCAGTCCGGCTTCGGCCGCACCGGCCAGCGTTTCGCGTTCTCACGACTGGGTATCGAGCCGGACTTGATCCTGCTGGCCAAAAGCATTGCCGGCGGTGTGCCGCTGGGTGCGGTGGTCGGACGCAAGTCGCTGCTCGACACCTTGCCCAAGGGCGGATTGGGTGGCACCTACTCGGGCAATCCCATTGCCTGCGCCGCCGCGTTGGCGACGCTGGATGAAATGACTGATGCGAATCTGCAAGCCTGGGGCACGCAACAGGAAGAAGCGATTGTCAGCCGTTACCAAGCCTGGCGCGCCAGCAAGCTGTCGCCGTATCTGGGCCGTTTGACCGGCGTGGGTGCGATGCGCGGCATCGAGCTGAGCAATGCCGACGGCACGCCGGCATCGGCACAACTGACCCAACTGCTGGCGCTGGCGCGGGACGCCGGGTTGCTGCTGATGCCCAGCGGCAAGTCGCGCCACATCATTCGGCTCCTGGCACCGTTGACCACCGAAGCGGCGGTGCTGGAGGAAGGGCTGGATATTTTAGAGTCGTGCCTGGCGAAGCTTTCCTGAAAAGCAAACTACGATCAGGGACTGACATAGCGAATTATGTTCGCTTGTCGTCGCCGATTTGGCGTCGCAATACTGAGCAAAGACCCGACTCATGCCGATCAATTAACGGAAAACGGAAAATGAAACAGTAGGAGCCAGGCTTGCCGGCGAAGGCGATCTCAAGGACGCCTTCGCCGGCAAGCCTGGCTCCTACATAAAATAAAAAACGGTTCGCCTGACCGTTCGGAATTTACCAAACACCCTCTTTTTATTTAGCGAGATCACGACCACCTACAAGCCAGAGGCATTCATGTATCACGACAATATAATTTATAAGAAAAAGTCCAATGATCCTCAATTCCTGCTTGGCGTCGCCGTGGTGTTGTTTCTCGGCGCCTACCTGATGAACCTGGGTAACAGCGCCCTCAGCCATTTCCTGCAGCCATTGCTGGGCGATGCCCCCGACAGCCTGCCCGCACGCAACATCGCCATCGGCCTGGCGATCGCCTTTCTGGGCACGCTGAACTTCCACGTCCTCGGACGCTTGAAGTTCAAGGTGCAGACCACCGTGGTCTGGATCGAACTGCTGATCCTGTTCCTGGCGTTTTTCGACACCTTCGACCTCTCCTACAGTTTCATCCTCGACAAGATCGGCTTCCTGATTGTCCAGGGCACCGCCACCACCCTGTACATCTCCGCCATCGCCATTGTGATTGCCTTCGTGCTGGCGTTGATCGGCGCGGTGGCCAAGCTGTCGAACAACGGCCTGGCCAACGCCATCGCCTCGTTCTACACCTCGTTCTTTCGCGGTGTGCCACTGCTGATTCAGATCTACCTGATTTACCTGGGGCTGCCGCAACTCGGTTATGTGGTCGACGCGGTGCCCGCCGGCATCCTCGCGTTGTCCCTGTGCTACGGCGCTTACATGACCGAGATTTTCCGCGCGGGTATCCAGAGCATTCCGGTCGGCCAGTGGGAAGCCTCACGCGCCTTGGGCATCAGCCCATTCAAGACCCTGAGCCGGGTGATCATGCCGCAAGCCTTGCGGGTGATCATCCCGCCCACCGGCAACCAGTTCATCGCCATGCTCAAGGACAGTTCGCTGGTGTCGGTCATCGGCGTGTGGGAACTGATGTACCTGGCCAAGACCCAGGGTCGCGCGGACTTCCGCCACCTGGAAATGCTGATCACCGCCGCGATGATTTACTGGGCCCTGTCGTTCATCCTCGAACGGGTGCAGGCGCGGATCGAAAAACGGGTCAACCGATCCATCGCAAGGGGTTGATGCGTGATGACTCGAACCACTACCGCTGAACGACTCGACCTGGCGCCTGTTTCACAGGCCAGTCCTTCCATGATTTCGATCACCGGCCTGAACAAGTGGTACGGCGATTTTCACGCCTTGCGCGATGTCGATCTGACCGTCGCCACCGGCGAAATCCTGGTGGTGTGCGGGCCGTCGGGCTCGGGCAAGTCGACAATGATTCGTTGCATCAACCACCTGGAAAACTTCCAGAAAGGCCACATTGAGGTCAACGGCATCACCCTCACCAGCGAGGCAGAAAGTGTCAGCGCGGTGCGCCGGGAAATCGGCATGGTGTTCCAGAGCTTCAACCTGTTTCCGCATTTGAGCGTGTTGGACAACCTGACCCTGGCGCCGCAATTGGTGCAGGGCGTGTCGAGCACCGAGGCCAAAAAACGTGCCCAGGTTTACCTGGAACGGGTGCGCATTGCCGAGCATGCGCACAAGTATCCCTCGCAACTGTCCGGTGGCCAGCAGCAACGCGTGGCGATTGCCCGGGCGCTGTGCATGAACCCCAAAGTAATGCTGTTCGACGAACCGACTTCGGCCCTCGACCCGGAAATGGTCCACGAAGTGCTGGACGTCATGGGCGAACTGGCCACCGACGGCATGACCATGATTTGCGTGACCCACGAAATGGGTTTTGCCAGCAAGGTCGCCGACCGCGTGCTGTTCATGGACCAGGGCCAGGTCATCGAGCAAGCCACCCCCGCCGAGTTTTTCAACAACCCGCAAACCGAACGCGCACAGAAATTCCTGTCACAGATCATTGGTCACTGAGTACCGTTTTGCCCTTCATAACAATAACCATAAGTGGAGATGGACATGGTCAGCAAAAAACACGTAATCGCAGCCGCACTCTCACTGGTGTTCGTCGGCACCGCCAATGCCGGTGCCGTCCTGGATAAAATCCAGAGCAGCAAAACCATGACCGTCGCCACGTCGGCGACCTGGCCACCCCAGGGTTTTATCAACGACAAAAATGAAATCGACGGGTTTGACATCGACGTGTCCAAGGAGATCGCCAAGCGTCTCGGCGTCGCGGTCAAGTTCATCACGCCCGATTGGGACGTGATCACGGCGGGCAAATGGAACGGGCGTTGGGACATGTCCGTGGGCTCGATGACCGCCACTAAAAGTCGCGCGCGAATCCTCGATTTCCCGGCCACCTATTACTACGTGCCGTACGTGTTTGCGGTTCACAACAAGTCCACGCTCACCGACCACAAAGCGCTGAATGACAAAACCATCGGCGTCGAAGGCGGCACCACATCCGAGGACTTCCTCAACCAGGCACTGGCCATCGAAACCACGGATGTGCCGCCGGTAATCTACGACGTAAAAACCAAAAAAATGAAAACCTACTCCGGTTCCGTCGGGCCGCTGGACGACCTGCGCCTGGGCGACGGCACTCGCCTGGACGGCATCCTCACGCAACGCAGCACGCTCGACGCAGCCGTCAAGAAAGGCTACCCGTTGCGCGCCGTCGACAATGCCGTGGCGTTCTACGAACCACTGGCCATTGCCACCGACAAGGGTGACCCGGAGCTGACCAGCAAACTCAATGAAATCGTCGGCCAGATGCACAAGGACGGCACACTGACCAAGCTCTCGGACAAGTGGTACGGCGTGGACTACTCGACCATCAAGTAACCCCTCCCACCTGTAGGAGCGAGCTCGCTCGCGATGGACGTCAACGATAACGAGTGCTGTCTGAATGCACGCCGTCGCCTTACGTTTTTCGCGAGCAAGCTCGCTCCTACAGTATTGGGTGTATGCATTATTTATTGGCCATTTCTCAAGGATTGACCATGTCCTTTCCCAGCACCTGGTATTCCCAAACCTCGCAGCCTCGCCCGGCCAGGCCGCAACTGGCCGCGGACAAAAACTGCGATGTCTGCATCATCGGCGCCGGTATCGCCGGCCTCACGGCCGCCCTGGAACTGACCCGACGCGGCAAACGCGTGATCATCCTCGAAGCCCATCAAGTGGCCTGGGGCGCGTCCGGGCGTAATGGCGGCGTGGTCTCGCCGGGCTGGGCGGAAGGGTCGGGAGCGATTCGCAAGAAACTCGGGCTGGAACAAGCCAAGGCGCTGTTCCAGATGTCGGTCGAGGGCGTGGAGATCGTCCGTCGCAACATTGCCGAACTGGCGCTGGCGGGTTGCGATCCATCCGCCGGCACGATTCGGGTCAAGCGGTACGATGACAGCGCCAGCGTGAAAAAGCACATTGAAACCATGCGCCGCGACTTCGGTTATGAACTCAACTTCCTCGACACTGCCCAGGTCCGCGAACGGGCACACACCCTGCGCTATTTCCAGGGCATCGAGGACCCGAACGCCCTGCACTTTCACCCACTGAATTACTGCCTGGGGTTGGCCCTCGCCATCGAAGCGGCTGGCGGTCGAATTTTCGAACAATCAAAAATGCTCGCCTGGCATCGCAAAGGCGCGCACAAAATCGTCGAGACCGCTCACGGCACGGTGCGTTGCCAGGACCTGGTGTTCTGCGCCGGCGGTTACGGCGGGCCGGAGCTGCAAAAACTCAGCCGCGCCTACCTGCCCATCGCCACCTACGTGGTGTTGACCGAGCACCTGGGCGACTCGATCAAAAACGTCCTCGACTCTGGCGCCGCCTTCTCCGACGATCGCCGCGCCTCGGACTATTACCGCGTGGTCGAAGGTGATCGGCTGCTGTGGGGCGCACGCATCACCACCCGCAACGAGCAAAACGAAAAAGCCCTGGCCACGATGCTCAAGGCGGATATGGTTGCGGTGTACCCGCAACTGGCCCCGGTCAAAATCGAACTCGCCTGGTCCGGCCTGATGGGTTACTCCACCAACAAAATGCCCAACCTGGGATTGCTGGAACCCGGCGTCTGGGCCTGCACCTCGTTTGGTGGTCACGGTTTGAATACCGGCTCGATCGGCGGCAGGGTCATCGCCGAAGCGGTGTGCGGGGAAAGTGCCCGTTATGAAATGTTCAAGCCGTACTTGCTGGACTGGAACGGCGGGCCGTTCGGGCGGGTGGCTGCCAATGCGATCTATCAATCGCTGAAGCTCATGGATTTCGTCCAGGAACGCTTTCGCGGCTGATCAACACACTCCCTTGTAGGAGCGAGGCTTGCCCGCGAAGGCGATTTAAAGTCCAGCATTGATGTCGACTGACACGACGCCTTCGCGGGCAAGCCTCGCTCCTACAGGGGGTGAGGTGAACGTATTTTTTGGGCACAAAAAAAACCGGCCGAAGCCGGTTTTTTCATTTCAACGAAATCAGAACGAAGCGTTCTGCAGGTCGTCGAGGTAGCGCTCAGCGTCGAGTGCCGCCATGCAGCCGGCGCCGGCCGAGGTGATGGCCTGACGATAAACGTGGTCAGCCACGTCACCGGCGGCGAAGATGCCTTCGAGGCTGGTCGCTGTGGCGTTGCCGTCGCGGCCGCCCTGCACCACCAGATAACCGTCTTTCAAGGTCAACTGGCCTTCGAACAACGAAGTGTTCGGGGTGTGGCCGATGGCGATGAACACGCCGTCGACGGTCAGCTCGTCGAAGGTGCCGTCGTTGTTCTTCAGGCGAGCACCGGTCACGCCCATGTTGTCGCCCAGGACTTCGTCCAGGGTCGCGTTCAGCTTCAGGATGATCTTGCCTTCGGCAACGCGGGCATTCAGCTTGTCGATCAGGATCTTCTCGGCGCGGAAGGTTTCGCGACGGTGGATCAGGGTCACGGTGCTGGCAATGTTGGCCAGGTACAGCGCTTCTTCGACAGCCGTGTTGCCGCCACCGACCACAGCCACTGGCTTGTTGCGGTAGAAGAAACCGTCGCAGGTGGCGCAGGCCGAAACGCCTTTGCCCATGAACGCTTCTTCCGACGGCAGACCCAGGTAACGCGCGCTGGCGCCGGTGGCGATGATCAGGGCGTCGCAGGTGTAGGTCGCGCTGTCACCGGTCAGGGTGTATGGCTTGGCAGCGAAGTCGACGGCATTGATGTGATCGAAGACGATCTCGGTTTCAAAGCGCTCGGCGTGCTCTTTCATGCGCTCCATCAACGCCGGGCCGGTCAGGCCGTGGACGTCGCCCGGCCAGTTGTCGACTTCGGTGGTGGTGGTCAGTTGACCGCCGGCCTGCATGCCGGTGATCAGCAGTGGCTTGAGGTTGGCACGGGCGGCATAGACCGCGGCGCTGTAACCGGCAGGGCCGGAACCGAGAATAATCACTCGCGAATGACGGACTTCAGACATGACCTGCTCCTGTTGACCGGCCCAACCATCTGGGGCGGAACGCCGGGTTGCCGGCGGGAATAAAAAAGGACCGTTGAATGCACTTGGGGAAGCGCTTGAACTCGACAGTCCTGTAAAAAGATTGGGTGCAGCGTATCGAGGGGGCGAAGATTAAGGAAATACGGTTTAACAATCCAGCTCATAGGCGGTCTCTATCCCGTTGCGATGCATTTATAGACGCCTTTGTTACAGTTAATGTCGATACCCACACCGCGCTATCGCCCCTCTGGCAAAGCCGGTAAGGTCGGCGCGTTTTCCCTCTGTTCGGAGCACGTTATGCCCGCCCCCGTTCTGTCCGGCCCGCAATACCTGCGCGAAGGCCTCAAGCTGGTCCTGAGCCCAGGCCTGCGTTTGTTCGTGTTGTTGCCCCTGGCGATCAACCTGGTGCTGTTCGTCGGATTGATCTATCTGGCCAGCCATCAATTCAGCCTGTGGGTCGATACGCTGATGCCGTCCCTGCCCGACTGGCTGAGTTTTCTCAGTTACGTCCTCTGGCCGATTTTTGTCGTGCTGGTGGTGTTGATGGTGTTTTTCACCTTCACCCTGCTCGCCAACGTCATTGCCGCGCCGTTCAACGGCTTCCTCGCGGAGAAAGTCGAAGTGGTGGTGCGTGGCACCGACGATTTCCCGTCCTTCAGCTGGGGCGAACTGATTGCCATGATCCCGCGCACGTTCGCCCGGGAGATGCGCAAACTCGGCTACTTCCTGCCGCGAGCGCTCGGGCTGCTGATCCTCTCGTTCATCCCGGTGGTGAACATCATTGCCGCGCCGCTGTGGCTGCTGTTCGGGGTGTGGATGATGGCGATCCAGTACATCGACTACCCGGCGGACAACCACAAACTGGGCTGGAACGAAATGCTCGCCTGGCTGCGCGAAAAACGCTGGCAGAGCATGAGCTTCGGCGGGATCGTCTACCTGGTGCTGCTGATTCCGGTGGTCAACATCCTGATGATGCCGGCCGCCGTGGCCGGGGCGACCTTGTTCTGGGTGCGTGAGCGCGGGGCCGAAAACCTGGTGGTGGCGCAACGCTGATCCGGTCACAAATCCATCATCCTATCGTCACAACGACGACATGGCCCCGGTCGACACTGGGGTCATGACGACAGCTCTGCATATCACCCTGATCACCGAAACCTTCCCTCCCGAAATCAACGGCGTGGCCAATACCCTCGGCCGCTTGTGCGATGGATTGCGCGCGCGCGGGCATCAGGTGGAGCTGGTACGGCCTCGTCAGGGTTGCGACCAGCAGATGGGCAGCGACGATGAACTGCTGCTGTGCCGGGGCTGGCCGCTGCCGGGTTATCCCGGTTTGCAATGGGGCCATTCGTCGATGCACAAGCTGCTGCGGCGCTGGAAACGCCATCGCCCTGACGTGCTGTACATCGCCACCGAAGGCCCTTTGGGCTTGTCGGCATTACGCGCGGCTCGGCGCTTGGGCATCTCGGTGGTCAGCGGCTTTCACACCAATTTCCAGCAGTACTCCAGCCAGTACGGGCTCGGGTTGCTCGCGCGGTTGCTGACCCATTACCTGCGCTGGTTTCACAATCGCTCAACCCTGACCCTGGTGCCGAGTGTCAGCCAGCGCCTGGAGCTGGAACGCCGGCATTTCGAACGCCTGGCGTTGCTGTCCCGAGGGGTCGACAGCCAGTTGTTCCACCCGAGCAAACGCTTGAAAGCGCTGCGCGAACAGTGGGGCCTGGCGGACGATGACATCGCCGTGATTCACGTAGGACGCCTCGCTCAGGAGAAAAATCTAGGCTTGCTCAAGCGTTGTTTCGACACGCTGAAAGCGACTTATCCACAGCGAATCATCAAGTTGATTGTGATCGGCGACGGTCCGCAACGACTGTTCCTGGAGAAGGAACTGCCCGAGGCGATTTTCTGCGGTTCACAGCGCGGCGAAGCCTTGGCCAGCCACTATGCGTCGGGGGATATGTTTGTGTTCCCGAGCCTGACCGAAACCTTCGGCAATGTAGTGCTGGAGGCGCTGGCGTCGGGTCTGGGCGTGGTGGCGTACGATCAGGCGGCCGCCGCTCAGCATATTCGCCATGGTTACAACGGCGTGCTGGCGATGCCGGGGGATGAAGCAGCGTTTTGCGATGCCGCGGTGTGGTTGCTGGAACAGGACGAAACCTTGCGGTGCGTGCGGCTTAATGCGCGCCAGCATGCGAGCCGGCAGGGTTGGGCGGCGATTATCGAGCAGTTTGAGGGGCAGTTGCGGGGGGCTTGTGTTGGGGAGCAGGTGATGCCGAATGCACCGACTGTACCCTGAAGTTTCGGTGTTATTGAGTCAGCCTTCGCGAGCAAGCCCGCTCCCACATTCGACCGATTTCTGCCTGAAGAATGCCAATAAATGTGGGAGCGGGCTTGCTCGCGAAGGGGCCATACCTGACGCCGCTTAAACCAGCGTCATCAACGCCTCACGGCTGAACGGCAGAATGTCTTCCTCACGCCCATCACGCACTTTCTGCGCCCAATCCGGGTCAACCAACAACGCACGCCCTACGGCAACCAGGTCGAACTCATTGTTGTTCAAGCGCTCCAGCAGTTTTTCCAGGCTGGCCGGCTGGGCGATCTTGTCGGTATTGACCATGAACTGCAGGAACTCGCCATCCAGACCGACGCTGCCCACGGTGATCGTCGGCTTGCCAGTCAGTTTGCGTGTCCAGCCTGCCAGGTTCAGTTCGGAACCGTCGAACTCCGGCTCCCAGAAACGGCGCGTCGAGCAGTGGAAAATGTCCACGCCGGCGTCGGACAACGGCTTTAGGAATTCGCCCAATGCCTCCGGGGTTTGCACCAGTCGCGCGGTGTAATCCTGCTGCTTCCACTGGGAGAAACGGAAGATGATCGGGAAGCCTTCGCCGACGGCCGCACGCACCGCTTGAATCAACTCGATGGCGAAACGCGAACGGTTGGCCAGGTCGCCACCGTATTCGTCGGTGCGCTGGTTGCTGCCTTCCCAGAAGAACTGGTCGACGAGGTAGCCGTGGGCGCCGTGGATTTCCACGCCGTCCATGCCGATGCTCTGGGCATCTTTGGCCGCCTGGGCGAATGCGGCGATCACGTCCTGGATGTCCTGTTGGGTCATGCCGTGCACCACGACTTGACCGTCCTTCAATTTTTCCGACGGGCCGTAACCCGGCACGCTGGCATCCGGCTCGGTGCCGATGCGGCGCACGCTGCCGACGTGCCACAGTTGCGGAACGATCTTGCCACCTTCGGCGTGGACCGCGTCGACCACTTTCTTCCAGCCCGCCAATGCCGCTTCACCGTAGAAATGCGGGACGTTCGGGTAGCCGTTGGAGGCCTGGTGACCGACGGTGGTGCCTTCGGTGATGATCAGGCCAACGCCCGCAGCCGCGCGACGACGGTAGTATTCGATGACTTTGGAATTGGGTACGCCACCCGGCGAAAACGAGCGGGTCATCGGCGCCATGACGACGCGAGTCGGCAGTTCGAGGGTGCCGAGGTGGAACGGTTTGAACAAGGCTTTGACAGGCATGAGGGCGCTCCACGGGGAATGACTTTATGACGGGGATAATATGGAGACTGAAGCGCCTTGAACAGCACTATTGATTTTGGTGATTAAGGATCAAAAGACAGAAACAAAAGATCGCAGCCTCGTTTCACTCGACAGCTCCTACACAAACACGCGTTCATGTAGGAGCTGTCGAGTGAAACGAGGCTGCGATCTGTTGATCTTTCTCTTAGCTCAGCGCCTTTTCGATCGCATGAACGACCGTCGGATCATCCGGCGCCGTACGCGGCGAGAATCGCGCCAGTACACGCCCATCCTTGCCCAGCAGGAATTTTTCGAAGTTCCAGGTAATGTCACCCGGGAACTCGGCGCCCTCGCCCGCCAGCAGACGGTACAACTGATGACGATCATGACCGTTGACTTCCAGCTTGCTGGACAACGGAAAGGTCACGCCATAGTTGAGCTCGCAAAACGCCTGGATCTCTTGCTCGGTGCCCGGTTCCTGACCGGCAAACTGGTTGCACGGCAAGCCCAGCACGCTGAAACCCTGCCCCTTGAATTTCTGGTGAAGGTTTTCCAGCGCTGCGTACTGTGGGGTCAAACCACATTTGGAGGCCACGTTGACCACCAGCACGACTTGCCCTTTGAAAGGAGCCAGCGGTAGCTCCTGACCATCCAGGGCTGTCAATTTAAGGTCGTGAAAAGCACTCATGACGAACTCCAAATTCCCGTGTTCTTCTCGAAACAGCCTCTTGGCGGCGCCGCCAGGGACAGCCGCGGACTAAAAAAGGCGCCCCTCGGGCGCCTCTCCAGTTCTCGAAGCTTAGCGCAGAAAATCAGTGGTGATGGCCACCTTCGCCATGGACGTGACCATGAGCGATTTCTTCCTGGCTGGCATCACGGATGTCGATGATCTTGACCTGGAAATTCAGGCGCTGACCGGCCAACGGGTGGTTGCCGTCGACGGTGACATCGTCGCCGTCCAGATCGCGAATGGTGACGATCTGCATCTGGCCGTCCGGCGCGGAAGCGTGGAACTGCATGCCCACTTCCAGTTCGTCGACGCCTTCGAACATGCTGCGGCTCAGGGTGCTGACCAGTTCGGCAGCGTATTCGCCGTAAGCATCTTCAGGTTCAACGGCTACGGTCAGCTCGTCGCCGACTGCTTTGCCTTCCAGCGCCTTTTCCAGGCCCGGAATGATGTTACCTGCGCCTTGCAGGTAGACCAGCGGCGCGCCGCCGGCGGAGCTGTCGATGACCTCACCAGCGTCGTTGGTCAGGGTATAGTCGATGGAGACAGCCTTATTGGCGGCGATCAGCATGGGGCGAGACCTTTTGCATAAGAATGAAGAATGTCCAAGTTTAGCGAAGCAATCGTCCGAAAGCGAACACAACCCGGACAGACGGGGTGCGACGATCACAGGCTTCCATCAAGACGAGGACGGCCACTGGGTGGCCGAGCTTTCCTGCGGCCACACACAGCACCTGCGACACCAGCCGCCCTGGCAATCCCGGGCCTGGGTGATGGAGCCGTTGCTGCGCAATGAAAAAATAGGTCAGCCCTTTGATTGCGGTTGGTGCGCACAAGGCATGGTTAGCGATAACCTTGGCGACTGATTTCGGCAGATAGCCAGATATAGGCTATCGCCACTGCCATGCACCTCCAGAGAATTCGCATGCAAACTTTTTTTATCGCACCCACCGATTTTGGTGTGGGTCTGACCTCCATCAGCCTCGGGCTGGTACGTACCCTTGAGCGGGCCGGCCTCAAAGTCGGCTTTTTCAAACCGATTGCCCAACCCCATCCGGGTGATACCGGGCCTGAACGCTCCACCGAGCTGGTGGCGCGCACCCACGGTCTGAAACCGCCCCAGCCGCTGGGCCTGGCGCATGTCGAGCGCATGCTCGGCGACGGTCAGCTGGATGAGCTGCTGGAAGAAATCATCACCCTCTATCAGCAAGCCGCGATCGGCAAGGACGTGCTGATCGTCGAGGGCATGGTCCCGACCCGCAGCGCCAGTTACGCCGCGCGGGTCAACTTGCATTTGGCCAAGAGCCTCGACGCCGATGTGATTCTGGTGTCGGCACCGGAAAACGAAGTGCTGACCGAACTCTCGGGCCGCGTGGAATTGCAGGCGCAATTGTTCGGCGGGCCGAAAGACCCGAAAGTGCTCGGCGTGATTCTCAACAAGGTCAAGACCGACGAGAGCATGGACGCCTTCGCCGCACGCCTGAAAGAGCATTCGCCGTTACTGCGCAGCGGCGATTTTCGCCTGTTGGGTTGCATTCCGTTCCAGCCAGAACTGAACGCGCCGCGCACCCGCGACGTAGCCGACCTGATGGGCGCGCAAATCCTCAACGCGGGTGATTACGAAACCCGGCGCATGACCAAAATCATTATCTGCGCCCGGACCATGCGCAACACCGTGGAGTTGCTCAAGCCCGGCGTGCTGGTGGTGACCCCTGGCGATCGCGACGACATCATCCTCGCCGTCAGCCTCGCCGCCATGAACGGCGTGCCGTTGGCCGGCCTGTTGCTGACCAGCGACACCCTGCCCGACCCGCGCATCATGGACCTGTGCCGTGGCGCGTTGCAGGCGGGCTTGCCGGTGTTGTCGGTGAGCACCGGTTCCTACGACACCGCCAACCAGCTGAACGGCCTGAACAAGGAAATCCCGATCGACGACCGTGAGCGCGCGGAGATCATCACCGATTTCGTCGCCAGCCACCTCGACGCCAACTGGCTGCACCAGCGCTGCGGCACCCCACGGGAAATGCGCCTGTCGCCGGCGGTGTTCCGCTATCAATTGATCCAGCGCGCCCAGGCTGCGAACAAGCGCATCGTCCTGCCCGAAGGCAGCGAGCCGCTGACCGTACAAGCGGCGGCGATCTGCCAGGCGCGCGGGATTGCCCGCTGCGTGTTGCTGGCGAAACCGGAAGACGTCGAAGCCGTTGCTCGTGCCCACGATATCGAGTTGCCGCCAGGACTGGAAATTCTCGATCCGGACCTGATCCGCGAACGTTATGTCGAGCCGATGGTGGCGCTGCGCAAGAGCAAAAGCCTCAACGCGCCGATGGCCGAGCAGCAACTGGAAGACACCGTGGTGATCGGCACCATGATGCTGGCGCTGGATGAAGTCGACGGCCTGGTGTCCGGCGTCATTCACTCCACCGCCAACACCATCCGCCCGGCTTTGCAGCTGATTAAAACGGCGCCGGGCTGCACGCTGGTGTCGTCGGTGTTCTTCATGCTGTTTCCGGAGGAAGTGCTGGTCTACGGCGACTGCGTAATGAACCCGCACCCGAGCGCCAGCGAACTGGCCGAAATTGCCCTGCAAAGCGCGGATTCGGCAGCCGCGTTCGGCATCACCCCACGCGTGGCGATGATCAGCTACTCCAGCGGTGAATCGGCCAGCGGCGAAGAGGTCGAGAAAGTGCGCGAAGCGACGCTGCTCGCCCACGAACAACAGCACTCGCTGCTGATCGACGGCCCGTTGCAGTACGACGCCGCCGCCAACGAAACCGTGGCGCGGCAACTGGCGCCGAACAGTCAGGTGGCCGGTCGCGCCACGGTGTTCGTGTTCCCCGACCTGAACACCGGCAACACCACCCACAAAGCCGTGCAACGCAGCGCCGACTGCGTCAGCCTCGGGCCGATGCTGCAAGGCCTGCGCAAACCGGTGAACGATTTGCCGCGCGGCGCGCAAGTCGACGACATCGTCTACACCATCGCGTTGACCGCGATTCAAGCTGCCAACCGACCTTTGGATCTTTAAATGCTGGCGTCCCTCCCTGCACCGCTGCGAGGCGTGATTGCCTCGTTGCTGTTGGCACTGAACACGATTTTGCTGTGCTCGTTTCTGTTCTGCGTGGCGATCTTCAAAGTGTTGCCCTTCGCCCTCACCCAACGTTTCACGCGTTGGTTGATGAGCCACACCCATGAAGCCTGGATCAGCAACAACAAGGCCTGGATGAACCTGGTCTGCCGCACCCGCTGGCACCTCAGCGGCCTTGAAGGGCTGGACTACCAGCACTCGTACCTGATCACCAGCAACCATCAGAGCTGGGTCGACATCATGGTGCTGCAATACGTGCTCAACCGGCGTATCCAGCCGCTGAAGTTCTTTCTCAAGCAAGAGCTGATCTGGGTGCCGGTGATTGGTCTGGCCTGGTGGACCCTGGGCTTTCCGTTCATGAAACGCTACTCCAAGGCGTATCTGGAAAAACACCCGGAGAAGAAAGGCAAAGACCTGGAAACCACCCGCAAGACCTGCGACAAGTTCCGCAATAACCCGGTGGGGATTTTCAACTTCGTCGAAGGCACGCGCTTTACCGAGGGCAAACATGCCCAGCAGAAATCACCGTTGCGCTACTTGTTGAAACCCAAGGCCGGCGGCATTGCGTTTGTGCTGGATGCGATGGGCGAGCAGCTGGAATCGATCGTCAACGTGACCATTCACTACCCGGGCGGGCGTCCGGGGTATTGGGATTTGCTCTGTGGCAACGTTGCGGACGTGGTGGTGCATTTTCAGGAACTGAAGATTCCGCCGCAGTTCATTGGCAAGAATTACGACCAGGATGGCGAGTACCGCTTGCAGTTTCAGGGCTGGATCAATCAGTTGTGGGAAGACAAGGATGCGTTGCTGGGGCAGATGCATCGGGAGTATCCCGCTAAGTAGTCGGGTGTCAGTACCGGCCTCTTCGCGAGCAAGCCCGCTCCCACATTAGATCTTCAGTGAACACAGATTTTGCGAACGCCAGAGATTAAATGTGGGAGCGGGCTTGCTCGCGAAGGCGTCCTCCCAGACACAAAAAAACCCGCCGATGATCACTCATCGGCGGGTTTTTTATTAACGGCTAACGCTTAGATCGCGCCACGCTTGCGCAGCAGATCCAGCACTTGCTTGACGCTTTCTTCCAGCGACAGCGACTGGGTGTCGACCACGAGGTCGGCGTCCAGCGGCACGTCGTACGGGAAGGAATCGCCTGGGATGTTATCCCCGGCCGCCGCGTACAGGCCTTGTGGATCACGCTCGGCGCAGACTGTCGGCGAGGCCTGGACATAGACCGTCAACAGACGTTCCTTGCCGATCAGCTCCCGAGCCTGCTCACGACCTTCGGCACTCGGTGCCACGAAGGCCGCCAGCGTCAACAAACCGGCTTCGTTGAACTGACGCGCAACGTGCGCCGCACGACGCCAGTTCTCGGTACGCCCGGCGCGATCCTGTGGCAGACCTTTGTTCAGGTCGTGACGCAGGTTCTGGCCATCGAGTACGAACACCGCACGGCCCATGTCGAACAGCTTGCGTTCAACCGCGTAGGCCAGGGTGCTTTTACCGGCGCCCGACAAACCGCTGAACAACACGGTGGCCGGTTGCTGGCCGAAGCGCTGGGCGCGTTCCTCGGTGGCAACGTGTGCCAGTTTGCCGTGGTGCGTGCTGGTGCCATGGCTCGACGGCTGAGCGATGATCATGCCGGCGGCAACGGTGCCATTGGTCAAACGGTCAATGACGATGAACGAACCGGTAGTGCGGTTGCTTGCGTAACCGTCCAGCGCGATGGCCGCGTCGAGGCTGATCTTGACGCGACCGATCTCGTTCAGGTTCAACGAACTGGCCGCGCCTTCTTCCAGGGTGTTCACGTCAACGCGGTTGACGATGCTGGTGATCGAACCCGGCACATAAGTCGTGGCGCGCTTGATGTCGTATTTCTTGCCCGGCAGCATCGGTTCTTCAGCCATCCACACCAGCATGGCGTCGAAGGCGTCAGTCACTTGCGGCAGGTTGTCGGCGTGCACCAGCAAGTCGCCGCGAGAGATGTCGATTTCGTCTTCCATGGTCAGCGTTACCGCCTGACCCGGACCTGCGTGTTCCAGTTCACCTTCGAAGGTGACGATGGATTTCACGCGGCTGCTCTTGCCCGACGGCAGCACAACGACTTCGTCGCCCTTGTGCACGACGCCGCTGGCCAGGGTGCCGGCGAACCCACGGAAGTTCAGGTTCGGACGGTTGACGTACTGCACCGGGAAACGCAGGTCGGTGTAGTTGCGGTCGCTGGCGATTTCGACGGTCTCGAGAATCTCCATCAGCGATTGGCCGGTGTACCACGGCGAACGCTCGGACTTGTTCACCACGTTGTCGCCCTTCAGGGCGGACATCGGCACGAACGCCATGGTGGTCGGCTTGAAGGCGATGCCTTCGGCGAACTTCAGGTAATCGGCCTTGATCGATTCGAAGACGGTTTCGTCGAAGCCGTTGAGGTCCATCTTGTTGATGGCGACAACAATGTGCTTGATGCCGAGCAACGAGGCGATGAAGCTGTGGCGACGGGTCTGGGTCTGCACGCCGTAACGGGCGTCGACCAGGATGATCGCCAGGTCACAGGTGGAGGCACCGGTGGCCATGTTGCGGGTGTACTGCTCATGGCCAGGGGTGTCGGCGATGATGAATTTGCGCTTGGCGGTGGAGAAATAACGGTAGGCGACATCGATGGTGATGCCCTGCTCCCGCTCGGCCTGCAGGCCGTCGACCAGCAATGCCAGGTCGATGTCATCACCGGTGGTGCCGACTTTTTTCGAGTCGCGGGTAATGGCTTCCAGGTGATCTTCGTAGATCATTTTGGAGTCGTGCAGCAGGCGCCCGATCAGGGTGCTCTTGCCGTCGTCGACGTTGCCACAGGTCAGGAAGCGCAGCATTTCCTTGCGTTCGTGCTGGCCCAGGTAGGCGAGGATGTCCTCGCTGATCAAATCAGATACGTGCGACATGACAACCCCTTAGAAATAACCCTGACGTTTCTTTTCTTCCATCGAGCCTGCGCCATCGTGATCGATGACCCGGCCCTGGCGTTCGGAAGTTCGCGTCAGGAGCATTTCCTGAATGATGTCGGTCAGGCTGGTGGCCTCGGACTCGACCGCACCGGTCAGCGGGTAATCGCCGAGCGTACGGAAACGGACCTTCTTCTTGACGATGCGCGCCTTGTCTTCGTCGCTCAGGTGATTGAGCAGGCGTTCGTCGTCGATCATGATCCAGGTGCCATTCATCTCGATGACGTCGCGCTCGGCGGCGAAATACAGCGGCACGATCGGGATGCCTTCGAGGTAGATGTACTGCCAGATGTCCAGCTCGGTCCAGTTCGACAACGGGAACACACGAATGGACTCGCCCTTGTTGACCTTGCCGTTGTAGACGTTCCACAACTCCGGACGCTGGTTTTTCGGGTCCCAGCGGTGCTTGGTGTCGCGGAAGGAGTACACGCGCTCTTTGGCACGGGACTTCTCTTCGTCGCGACGGGCACCGCCGAAAGCGGCGTCGAAACCATGCTTGTCGAGGGCCTGCTTGAGGCCTTCGGTTTTCATGATGTCGGTGTGCTTGGCGCTACCGTGGGTGAGCGGGTTGATACCCTGCGCAACGCCCTCGGGGTTGACGTGCACAATCAGGTCCAGGCCCAGTTCTTCGACCATGCGGTCGCGGAACGCGTACATTTCCTTGAACTTCCACCGGGTGTCGACGTGCATCACCGGGAACGGCAGCTTGCCCGGGAAGAATGCCTTGCGCGCAAGGTGCAGCATCACGGCGGAGTCTTTACCGACGGAGTACAGCATCACCGGGTTATCGAACTCGGCGGCGACCTCGCGGATGATGTGGATGCTTTCGGCCTCCAGCTGTTTCAGATGCGTCAGTTTGTCGACCATGGCTACTCACGAAAACGATCTTATGGACGGCCAGCGGGCCGTGTTCGAGCGGGGAATCCTAGCACAGCGACCTCTAATGATCAGGACGTGGGCTAGATCGAAAGGGTATATGAATATACCCCCTCGTTTGGGCACTGCTGACCCTTGTGGGAGCGGGCTTGCTCGCGAATGCGGACTTACATTCAACATTGATGTCGACTGACACACCGCTTTCGCGAGCAAGCCCGCTCCCACACTTGATCGGTGTTCACCGCACATTTTGCGAATGACACCGGTCCCCGCGGGTGTGGATTGATTCAGATCGGGTTTGGGCAATCGATGAAGATGTGCTCGAGGGCGAAGCGTCGCGCCAGGTAATCGCCCAGCGCTTGCACGCCATAGCGCTCGGTGGCGTGATGACCGGCGGCGATGAAGCTGATGTCGTTTTCCCGGGCGCTGTGGAAGGTTTGCTCCGAGGCTTCACCACTGAGGTACAGATCGACGCCGGCCAAAACCGCCTGGTCGATGTAACCCTGGCCACCACCGGTGCACCAGCCGACCCGGCGGATCATCTCGCTGCCTTCGATCAGCAACGGCTCGCGGCCCATGACTTCCTGTACGCGGCGGGCGAAATCCCGTGGTGTCACCGGTTCGTTCAATGAACCGACCAGGCCAACGACCTTGAGGTTATCCGGGTCAAGCGGACCTTCCACGGTGATGTCCAACTGACGCGCCAGTTGCACGTTGTTACCGACGTCCGGGTGCAGATCCAGCGGCAGGTGATAGGACAGCAGGCTGATATCGTGCTTGAGCAACGTTTTCAGGCGACGCTGCTTCATGCCGGTGATGCACGGGTTCTCGCCTTTCCAGAAGTAACCGTGATGCACCAACACCAGATCGGCGTTGGCTTCCACGGCGGCGTCGAGCAAGGCCTGGCTGGCGGTGACGCCACTGACGATGCGCATCACCTGCGGCCGGCCTTCAACCTGCAAGCCGTTGGGGCAGTAATCGGCAATCTTGGCACTGTTGAGGTAACGGTCGGCTTCTTCGACCAGGGTGCTCAGGGCGACGGCCATAAAAGACTCCTAAATATCCCGTTCAGAGGCGCGCGCGGCCTCGTATAATGCGCGACATTATGGGCGGTCTCATACCGCCTGCAACCTCTCAGGACGTGCTTAATGCTCAAGGCGCTGCGTTTTTCCGGCTGGCCGCTGTTGGCCGGCGTGCTTATCGCTCTGTTGATCATCCAGCGTTACCCGCAGTGGGTCGGGCTCCCAAGCCTCGACGTCAACATGCAGCAAGCGCCGCAAACCACCACCATGCAGCAGGGCCCAGTGTCCTATGCCGACGCGGTGACGACAGCCGCGCCGTCGGTGGTCAACCTGTACACCACCAAAGTGGTGAACAAACCGAATCATCCGCTGTTCGAAGACCCGCAGTTCCGCCGCTTCTTCGGCGACAACTCGCCCAAGCAGAAACGCATGGAATCAAGCCTCGGCTCCGGTGTGATCATGAGCCCGGAAGGCTACCTGCTGACCAACAACCACGTGACCAGCGGCGCCGACCAGATCGTCGTCGCCCTCAAGGACGGCCGCGAAACCCTGGCCCGCGTGATCGGCAGCGACCCGGAGACCGACCTCGCGGTTCTTAAGATCGACTTGAAGAATCTTCCGGCGATCACCGTTGGCCGCTCCGACAACATCCGCATCGGCGACGTGGCCCTGGCCATCGGCAACCCCTTCGGCGTCGGCCAGACCGTGACCATGGGCATCATCAGCGCCACCGGGCGCAATCAGTTGGGCCTGAACAACTACGAAGACTTCATCCAGACCGACGCGGCGATCAACCCCGGCAACTCCGGTGGTGCGCTGGTGGACGCCAACGGTAACCTGACCGGGATCAACACGGCGATTTTCTCCAAGTCTGGCGGCTCGCAGGGCATCGGTTTCGCGATCCCGGTCAAGCTAGCCATGGAAGTGATGAAGTCGATCATCGAGCACGGCCAGGTGATTCGTGGCTGGCTGGGCATTGAAGTGCAGCCGCTGAGCCAGGAACTGGCGGAGTCGTTTGGTCTGTCGGGGCGTCCGGGGATTGTGGTCGCGGGGATTTTCCGTGACGGTCCGGCGCAGAAGGCCGGCTTGCAGTTGGGTGACGTGATCCTCAGCATCGACGGCGAACCGGCTGGCGATGGTCGCCGTTCGATGAACCAGGTGGCGCGGATCAAACCGACCGACAAGGTCACGATTCAGGTGATGCGCAACGGCAAGGAACTCAAGCTCACCGCAGAAATCGGCTTGCGTCCGCCACCGGCACCGGTCAAAGAGAAAGAAGAAGAGTAAACCGCCGCCGCCCCCTGTAGGAGCGAGGCTTGCCCGCGAAGAACGATGACGCGGTGTACCTGATGCACCGAGTCATCGTTCTTCGCGGGCAAGCCTCGCTCCTACAGGGGGCGGCGGCGTGGTTTGATCGTTCCCACGCAGGGCATAAGAACGATCAGACAGGGGCAGCGTGGTTTAGAGGTGGTCGAGGCCGTCGATCAGGGCTTGATTCTGCTCTGGCGTGCCAATGGAGATCCGCAGGAACTGGGCAATCCGCTCCTGTTTGAAGTGCCGAACGATCACCCCTTGTTCACGCAACTTCGCCGCCAGGCCAGCCGCATCGTGTTGCGGGTGCCGGGCGAAAATGAAGTTCGCCGCCGACGGCAACACTTCAAACCCCTTCGCCTGCAACTGCCCGACTACCTTGTCACGGTGCTCGATCACCAATCGGCATGTCTTGTCGAAGTACTCGCGATCCTCGAACGCCGCCGCCGCCCCGACAATCGCCAGGCGATCCAGCGGGTAGGAGTTGAAGCTGTTCTTGATCCGCTCCAGCGCTTCGATCAAGTCTGGATGCCCCACCGCCAGCCCTACCCGCAAACCGGCCAGCGAGCGCGACTTGGACAGTGTCTGAGTGACTAGCAGATTCGGATAGCGGTCCACCAGCGTGATCGCCGTTTCGCCGCCGAAGTCGATGTACGCCTCATCCACGACCACCACCGAATCCGGGCTGGCCTTGAGGATTTGCTCGACCGCGTCCAGTGCCAACAGGCAACCGGTCGGTGCGTTCGGGTTCGGGAAAATGATCCCGCCGTTCGGCTTGGCGTAATCCGTCGGGTCGATCTGGAACTGCTCGTCCAGCGGCACCGCGTCGAACTTGATGCCGTACAAACCGCAGTACACCGGGTAGAAGCTGTAGCTGATGTCCGGGAACAGCAGTGGCTTATCGTGTTGCAGCAGACCGTGGAAGATGTGCGCCAGGACTTCATCGGAACCGTTGCCGAGGAACACCTGATTGCCCTGCACGCCGTAGTACTTGGCCACGGCTTGCTTGAGCACGTCACTGTTCGGGTCCGGGTACAGGCGCAGGTTGTCGTTCAGTTCGGTTTGCATCGCCGCCAACGCCTTGGGCGATGGGCCGTACGGGTTTTCGTTGGTGTTGAGCTTCACCAGTTTCGCCAGTTTCGGCTGCTCGCCCGGCACGTAAGGCACCAGATCCTTGACGAACGGGCTCCAGAATTTACTCATGTTCAGTTTCCCTCTTGATCGTCGACGATGCGGTATTCGGCGCTGCGGGCGTGGGCGGTCAGCGACTCGCCACGGGCCAGCACGGAAGCGGTCTTGCCCAGTTCGGACGCACCCTGCTCGGAGCAGAAGATGATCGACGAGCGTTTCTGGAAGTCATACACGCCCAGCGGCGAGGAGAACCGCGCGGTGCCCGACGTCGGCAACACGTGGTTCGGACCTGCGCAGTAGTCGCCCAGGGCTTCGGAAGTGTGACGGCCCATGAAGATCGCACCGGCGTGGCGGATCTGCGGCAGCCAGGCTTGCGGATCGGCCACCGACAACTCCAGGTGCTCCGGCGCGATGCGGTTGGCCACTTCGATGGCTTGTTCCATGTCGCGAACCTTGATCAGCGCACCGCGACCATTGATCGAAGTCTGGATGATCTCGGCGCGTTCCATGGTCGGCAGCAGCTTGGCGATGCTGGCCGCCACCTGGTCGAGGAACTCGGCGTCCGGGCTGACCAGAATCGCCTGGGCGTCTTCGTCGTGTTCGGCCTGGGAAAACAGGTCCATGGCGATCCAGTCCGGATCGGTTTTGCCGTCGCAGACCACGAGGATTTCCGATGGGCCGGCAATCATGTCGATGCCGACCTGACCAAACACGTGGCGCTTGGCAGTGGCGACATAGATGTTGCCCGGGCCGACCACCTTGTCGACCTTCGGCACGCTTTCGGTGCCGTAGGCCAGCGCGGCGACCGCTTGCGCGCCGCCGATGGTGAACACGCGGTCGACGCCGGCGATGCAGGCCGCAGCCAATACCAGCTCGTTGATTTCACCGCGCGGGGTCGGTACGACCATGACCACTTCGTTCACGCCCGCGACCTTGGCCGGAATCGCGTTCATCAGCACCGAGGACGGGTACGACGCCTTGCCGCCCGGTACATACAGACCGGCGCGGTCCAGCGGCGTGACCTTCTGGCCCAGCACGGTGCCGTCGGCTTCGGTGTAGCTCCAGGAATCCTGTTTCTGTTTTTCGTGGTAGCTGCGCACGCGGGTCGCGGCAACTTCCAGGGCTTCGCGCTGCGGCACGGTAATGCGCGTGAGCGCCAGTTCCAGGCGTTCGCGCGGCAGGATCAGGTCCGCCATGGACGCAACGTCCAGGCCGTCGAACTGCCGGGTGAATTCCACCAGCGCCGCATCGCCACGCTCGCGCACAGCCTTGATGATGTCCAGCACCCGCTGATTGACCGAGTCGTCAGACACACTTTCCCAGCTCAGCAGATGATCCAGATGGTGCGCGAAATCCGGGTCAGCAGCGTTGAGTCGGCGAATTGCAGTCGGTGCGGTCATAGCGAGAGCCTCATAGAATTGGCAAAAACTCAGGCGCCCTAAATTAGCAGTCGTTTCCGCTTGGGCACCTGAGAATTCTGGCTATGAGGCGGATAGACGGGCGCGGTTTATGGCCGCGCGGGTGAGTCAGCCGCGGTGTCGAGACTCCACTGCCTTGCGCAGGGTGTCGATCAACGCCTGGATACGGGCGTGCTGCATTTTCATCGAAGCTTTGTTGACGATCAGCCGGGAGCTGATGTCGGCAATGAAATCCTGGGGTTCCAGGCCATTGGCGCGCAGGGTGTTGCCGGTGTCGACCACGTCGATGATCTTGTCGGCAAGACCGATCAGCGGCGCCAGCTCCATCGAGCCGTAGAGCTTGATGATGTCGACCTGCCGGCCCTGTTCGGCGTAGTAGCGCTTGGCAACGTTGACGAACTTGGTCGCCACCCGCAAGCGGCCCTTGGGCTCGACATCGCCGACACGGCCAGCGGTCATCAGCTTGCAGAGGGCAATTCTCAGGTCCAAAGGCTCGTACAGGCCCTGGCCGCCATATTCCATCAGCACATCTTTACCGGCGACGCCCAGGTCCGCGGCACCATGCTCGACGTAAGTCGGCACATCGGTGGCGCGCACGATCAGCAGGCGTACATCGGCCTGGGTCGTGGGGATGATCAGCTTGCGGCTCTTGTCCGGATTCTCGGTCGGCACGATGCCCGCTTCAGCCAGAAGCGGCAGGGTGTCGTCAAGGATGCGGCCCTTGGACAGTGCGATGGTCAACATGGGAAACGTCAGTCCTTATCAAGGTACTCATGCCCGGTCGCAAATGGCGCCGGACACACATCGAGCCGGTAACCGGCTCGACTTCAACAAATCATCGGGCGCGTCCTTGCGCCCATACAGCAGAAACTAGCCCGGTACGCGGCGAATCTTGGCGCCGAGCATCTGCAGTTTCTCTTCGATGCACTCGTAACCACGGTCGATGTGGTAGATGCGGTCGATCAGGGTGTCGCCTTCGGCGATCAGCGCCGAGATCACCAGGCTGGCCGAAGCACGCAGGTCGGTGGCCATGACTGGCGCGCCCTTGAGCTTTTCGGTACCAGTAACGATGGCGGTATTGCCTTCGACCTGGATCTTGGCGCCCATGCGGTGCAGTTCGTACACGTGCATGAAGCGGTTTTCGAAGATCGTCTCGATCACTGCGCCTGTGCCTTCGGCAATGGCGTTGAGGGAGATGAACTGCGCTTGCATGTCGGTCGGGAACGCCGGGTACGGAGCGGTCCGCACGTTGACGGCTTTAGGCCGCTTGCCGTGCATGTTCAGCTCGATCCAGTCTTCGCCGCAGGTGATTTCGGCACCGGCTTCACGCAGTTTTTCCAGAACGGCTTCGAGAATGGTCGGATCGGTGTCCTTGACCTTCACGCGGCCGCCCGTGACCGCCGCCGCCACCAGATAGGTGCCGGTTTCGATACGGTCAGGCATGACTTTGTAAGTGGCCGGGTGCAGACGCTCGACGCCATCGATGGTGATGGTGTCGGTGCCGGCGCCAGTGATCTTCGCGCCCATGGCGATCAGGAAGTTCGCCAGGTCGATGACTTCAGGTTCGCGAGCGGCGTTGGCCAGGACGCTGCGGCCCTTGGCCAGAGCGGCTGCCATCATGATGTTTTCGGTACCGGTCACGCTGACGGTGTCGAAGAAGAAGTGCGCGCCGCGCAAACCGCCTTCAGGCGCCTTGGCCTTGATGTAGCCGCCTTCGACGTCGATGACCGCGCCCATGGCTTCGAGACCACGGATGTGCAGGTCAACCGGACGCGAACCGATGGCGCAACCGCCAGGCAGTGCGACTTCAGCTTCACCGAAACGGGCAACCATCGGGCCCAGCACCAGGATCGACGCACGCATGGTTTTAACCAGTTCGTACGGAGCGATCAGGGTCTTGATGGTGCGCGGGTCGATTTCGACGCTGAGTTTCTCGTCGATCACCGGCTCGATGCCCATGCGACCGAACAGCTCGATCATGGTGGTGATGTCGTGCAGGTGCGGCAGGTTGGCAACGGTAACCGGGCCGTCGCACAGCAGCGTTGCTGCCAGGATCGGCAAGGCAGAGTTCTTTGCCCCGGAGATGCGGATTTCGCCATCAAGACGAACGCCACCGGTAATAATCAATTTATCCATAAGAATCTCGACGCCCTTGGGCTCAGGTGCGCTCGGCCCAGGCCGCGCTGCTGAAAAATTTCATAGTGACCGCATGGATGCTGCCATCGGTGATCCATGGGTTCAAATGGGCATAGATCTGCTGCTGACGCTTCACCGGGCTCAACGCCGCCAGTTCATCGCTAATCACGTTCAGCTGAAAGTTGCAGCCTTCGCCCTCAACTTCTACCAGCGTTCCGGGCAGCTTTCCTTCAAGGAAGCTCTTCACTTCTACGGCCTGCATGCTCAACCTCAATCGGCGCCCTGTGCGCGCGGGTCGGACATCATACAAAAAAGCCCCGCGCCTGCGAACCCCGGGAAGCAGGACTCTGACGGGGGGCTTCTTTATAGATGCGGGTTAGGGATGCGCCAACAGCTCGGTCAGCTCGCTGACCTGAGCAATTTCACGCATGTCTTCTGGCATCCCACGGATGCTCCACGCCTTGCCGGCCGCCTCTGCATCACGCATGAAGCACAGCAACAGCGACAAGCCGACGCTGCTGGACTTCAACACCGCCGTGCAATCGACCACCAGCGTAGCGGCCTTGCTGGAATTGATCAGCGCCTGGCCTTGCTTGCGCAGGCCCGGGCCGGTGCGGTAATCCAGCATCCCGCTGAGCATCAGCTCGCCGGCATCGCTCATGCGAATGGCCGACACACTCATTGGGCTTGCTTCGCAGGCGGTTGCTTCTCGGTGGCTTCCTTGGCTTTGGCGACTTCCCCGGCCCAATTGTTGATGGTCTTGTCCAGGTCGTTGCCATTGCGCTGCATCGCATCAGCGAACTGATCGCGGAACAGCTTGCCGATGTTGATGCCGTTGATGATGACGTTACGCAGCTTCCACTCGCCATTGATCTTTTCCAGTGTGTAGGACACCGGATAGATCGCGCCGCTGCTGCCTTTGACCGTCATGCCAACGCTTGTACGGTCGCCCGACTCATCCTTGGCAGGATCAACGGTGATGCCCTGGTTGTTGTACTCGAGCAAGGCGTTGCCATAAAACTGGAACAGGCCCTTCTTGAAGTTTTCCTGAAAGGTCTTCATTTGCTCAGGCGTGGCTTTGCGCGAGTACTTGACCGTCATGATGCTCTTGGAAATGCCCTCGGCATCCACAACGGGCCCAACGATCGTATCCAGCGCCGTATAAAAATCTTTCGGATCCTGTTTGTACTTTTCTTTATTGGCCGCCAGATCGGCCAGCATCCGGGTCGTGGTGTCTTGTACCAGATCATGCGCGGAAGGCGCCGCCACGGCGTTAGCCATCAACGGCAGGGCCGCGAGTAATACCAACAGGCCACGTCGCAAGGTAGAGATCATTTAAAAGCTCCTCATTTGGCGTCTTTACTAACGGTATTGAGCAGGAATTTACCGATCAGGTCCTCGAGCACCAGCGACGACTGGGTGTCGTGGATGGTCGAACCATCCTTGAGCAACGCTTCTTCGCCGCCCACGCTGATACCGATGTACTTCTCGCCCAACAGGCCAGCGGTCAGGATAGATGCAGTGGAGTCATTCGGCAGATTATCGACGCTCTTCTCCAGCTGCATGGTCACTCGACCGGTGAAACTGTCGCGGTCCAGATCGATCGCCGTGACCTTGCCGATGGTCACACCGGCCATGGTCACTTTAGCTCTGACCGTCAAACCGGCGATATTGTCGAAGTAGGCATAAAGTTTATACGTATCGGTGGTCGCGCTCGGGGACAGGCCACTTACCCGCAACGCCAGCAACAGCAAAGCCAGGATGCCAGCGAGCAAGAAAAGGCCGACACCGATTTCCAGGGTGCGGTTTTGCATCAGAAATCTCCAAACATCAAGGCGGTCAGAATAAAGTCCAGGCCGAGTACAGCCAAAGAGGCATACACCACGGTCTTGGTAGTGGCACGACTGATCCCCTCGGAAGTGGGCTCGCAGTCATAGCCTTGGAATACGGCGATCCAGGTCACGACAAAGGCGAAAACAACGCTTTTGATGATGCCGTTGAGCACATCGTCGGTAAACGTCACGCTGTTTTGCATGTTCGACCAGTAGGAACCTTCATAGACACCCAGCCAGTCGACGGCCACCCACGAACCGCCCCAGATGCCCACCACGCTGAAAATCATCGCCAGCACCGGCAGGGAAATGAAGCCGGCCCACAGGCGCGGGGCAATGATGTACTTGAGCGGGTCGACACCAATCATTTCCAGGCTGGACAACTGCTCGGTCGATTTCATGTTGCCGATTTCAGCGGTCAGGGCCGAACCCGCACGCCCGGCGAACAGCAAGGCCGTGACCACCGGGCCCAGTTCACGCAGCAGGGTCAGCGCAACCATCTGCCCGACCGCCTGCTCCGAACCGTAGCTGGACAGGATGTTGAACCCTTGCAGCGCCAGCACCATGCCGATGAACACCCCGGAGACCACAATGATCACCAGGGACATCACGCCTACCGAGTGCAGTTGCTTGACCAGCAGGCCAAACCCGCCGCCGATGCCACCACGGCCGAGCAAGGCATGAAACAGGAAGATCGCCGAACGGCCGAACACCCCCAGCACATCAATGCCGGAGTGACCGAAGCGGCGAACGCGTTCTATCAGTGAAATCTTGCGCATCAACGCTTCCCCAGAAGATCTGCGCGGTAATCCGTCGCTGGAAAGTGGTATGCGACCGGACCGTCAGGCTCGCCTGTCATGAATTGACGGATGCGTGGCTCCTGCGAGTTCATCAGCTCCTCGGGCGTGCCCTGCCCCAACACCTGGCCTTCGCCGACGACATAGATGTAGTCGGCGATGCTCGCGGTCTCGGCCAAATCGTGGGAGACCACGATACTGGTGATGCCCAGCGCATCGTTGAGCAGGCGGATCAGGCGCACCAGCACGCCCATGGCGATCGGGTCCTGGCCGACAAAGGGCTCGTCATACATGAGGATCTGCGGATCGAGTGCAATCGCCCGGGCCAGCGCGACCCGGCGCTTCATGCCGCCGGACAACTCGTCAGGCATCAGGTCGATGGCGCCACGCAAGCCTACGGCCTGCAATTTGAGCAGGACGATGTCCCGGATCATTTCTTCCGGCAGCTCGGTATGAACGCGCAGCGGAAAGGCGACGTTCTCGAACACATCGAGGTCGGTAAACAGCGCGCCGCTCTGAAACAGCACGCCCATGTGCTTGCGCGCATCGAACAGATCGCTGCGAGACAATTTCGGCAGATTCTGGCCGTTGACCCAGACTTCGCCCTTGGTGGGCCGCAACTGTGCACCCATCAGCCGCAACAGCGTGGTCTTGCCACACCCGGAAGGCCCCATGATGCCGGTGACCTTGCCGCGCGGGATACGGATATCGACGTTATTGAAAATGCTGCGCGCGCCGCGCTTGAAGGTCAGTCCCTTCAGCTCGACCGCGTAGGCTTTATCGGCACTCATCTAAACTCCTTGCGATGCAGCCTCTCACTCGGACGCCTGACTTTCTGGCGAAAGCACATACCTCCCGGGCAGGCCGAACTGGCGGCGAACTATATCACTGCGCAGGCCAAGCGCCAAAGGCCCAAGCCGGGCCATATTCAGCAACATGACAGGTAAAACGCTTCATTTAGAAGGATTAAGTAACAGCGAATGACAATGCACGACGAACTTGCGTGAGGGTTTCGATCATTACCGTTATAATCGCCGCCTTTTCAGGCTATACGATTTCTAACATGAGCCAATCCAGCGACCTGATTCAATCAGCACAACGCACCATCCGCCTCGAAGTGGAAGCCGTCAAAGGCTTGCTGCCCCGTATCGACGCAGATTTCGTACGCGCTTGCGAGATGATTCTGGCCAGCAAGGGCCGCGTAGTCGTGGTCGGCATGGGCAAGTCAGGGCACATCGGCAACAAGATCGCCGCCACCCTGGCCAGCACCGGCACCACGGCCTTTTTCGTGCACCCGGCCGAAGCCAGCCACGGCGATATGGGCATGATCACCCGCGACGACATCATCCTGGCGCTGTCGAATTCGGGCTCCACCAATGAAATCGTCACCCTGCTGCCGCTGATCAAGCGCCTGGGCATTCAACTGATCAGCGTGACCGGCAACCCCGATTCACCGCTGGCCAAGGCCGCCGAGGTGAACCTGAACGTTCACGTCGAGCACGAAGCCTGCCCGCTGAACCTGGCTCCGACCTCGTCGACCACCGCCGCCCTGGTCATGGGCGACGCCCTGGCCGTTGCGTTACTGGAAGCCCGCGGCTTTACCGCCGAAGATTTCGCCTTTTCCCACCCGGGTGGCGCACTGGGCCGACGCCTGCTGCTGAAAGTGGAAAACGTCATGCACGCCGGAAAAGAGCTGCCGCAAGTCCCGCGCGGCACCCTGCTCAAGGACGCGCTGATGGAAATGACCCGCAAAGGTTTGGGCATGACGGCAATCCTCGAAGCCGATGGCAAACTCGCCGGGATCTTCACCGACGGCGATTTGCGTCGCACGCTGGACCGCCCCGTCGATATCCATCACACAACCATTGACGAGGTCATGACCCTTCACGGCAAGACGGCGCGCCCCGACATGCTGGCGGCCGAAGCACTGAAAATCATGGAAGACCACCGAATCAACGCGCTGGTGGTGGTGGACAAGGAGGACCGTCCGATCGGCGCCTTCAACCTGTCCGATCTGCTGCGCGCAGGAGTCATGTAATGAGCACCGATCTGCTGCAACGCGGCAAGCACATCAAACTGGCGGTTTTCGACGTCGATGGCGTGCTGACCGACGGACGCCTGTACTTCCTCGAAGACGGCAGCGAATTCAAGACGTTCAACACCCTCGACGGCCAGGGCATCAAGATGTTGATGGCAGCCGGCGTGCAGACCGCTATCATCAGCGGTCGCAAGACCCCGGTCGTGGAACGACGCGCAAAGAACCTCGGCATTCCACACCTGTTCCAGGGGCGCGAAGACAAATTGGTGGTACTCGACGGGCTTCTTGCCCAGCTCAACCTAAGCTATGAAGAAGTGGCTTATCTCGGCGACGACCTGCCGGACCTGCCGGTGATTCGCCGTGTGGGCCTGGGCATGGCGGTGGCCAATGCCGCCAGCTTCGTGCGTGAACACGCCCACGGCATCACCCAGGCCCGCGGTGGCGAGGGTGCCGCTCGCGAATTCTGCGAATTGATCCTGCGCGCCCAGGGCCGCCTCGATGCGGCCAACGCTGCGTACCTGTGAGCCAACTATGCTGAGCAAAAAGTTTCGCAACATCCTGGTGTTCGGTTGCATCGCAGCGATATTCGCGGCGGTCGGCTACTGGAACATCAGCCCCGAACGCTTCCTCGACAAGCCTGTGGCCAAGGTCGATGAAACCGCGATCGACTATTACGCCATCAACGCCCACAGCGTGCAGTACTTGCCCGACGGCGGGCTGCAATACGATATGACGTCCGACAAGGTCGAACACCTGAAAGCGACCGAAGTGACGTTGCTGACCAATCCGGACCTGAACATGTTTCGCGGCACCGCATTCCCCTGGCACGTCCAGAGTGAACGCGGCGAAGTCAATCCGGACGGTACTCAAGTCGAACTGATCGACTCGGTACGCATCACGCGTTTCGACGAGAAAAACCGCAAGACCCTGATTACCACCACCCGTATGACTGTGTTCCCGCAGCAGCAATATGCGCAGACCGATCAACCCGTTAGAATCGACGGCGCTGGCGGTGTATCGACAGGCAACGGCATGAAAGCGTACTTGAAAGAAAGCAGGATACACCTGCTATCGAACGTAAGAGGACAGTATGAGGCTCGTTAAAACCCTCCCTATTTTGCTCAGTCTGGGCGCAGCACTGGGAAGCGTGAGCGCCTGGGCTCTGCCGAACGATCAAGACCAGCCAATCCGCATTCAGGCCGACGACGCCCAGCTGGACGACAAGAATGGCGTTGCCACTTACAAAGGTGATGTGATCATCACCCAGGGCTCGATGATTGTTAAGGGCAACACCGTGACCATCACTCGTACGCCGACCGGCGACATCGACGTCGTGACCTCGGTCGGCAACCTCGCCTACTTCGAGCAGCTGCAAGCTGCAGGCGACACCAAGCCTGTCCAGGGTTACGGGGTGACTATCCAGTACCACGCCTCGCAAAACCGCGTCGTCCTGATCGATCGCGCCAAAGTGATCGACAAGGACAACAACGTCACCCAAGGCGAGAAAATCGTCTACGACACGGTTAAAAAGCTTGCGAGCGCCGGTCGCGCTACAGGCAACAAGGTCACCGAGTCGCGTCCACGCATCGACATGGTGATTCAGCCGAAGAAGAAAACCGACGAGCAAAAGGCCCAGTAATGGCAACTCTGAAAGCTCAGCACTTGGCCAAGAGCTACAAGAGCCGCCAGGTCGTGCGTGACGTCAGCCTGTCCATCGACAGCGGTCAGATCGTCGGTCTGCTTGGCCCGAACGGCGCCGGCAAAACCACCTGTTTCTATATGATTGTCGGCCTGGTACAGGCCGATCAGGGTCGCGTGCTGATCGACGATCTGGACGTCAGCCACCAGCCGATGCACGGCCGTGCGAAGGCCGGTATCGGCTATCTTCCGCAAGAAGCGTCGATCTTCCGCAAACTCTCGGTCGCCGATAACATCATGGCCATCCTCGAGACCCGCAAAGAACTCGACAAGGCCGGTCGTCGCAAGGAGCTGGAAAGCCTGCTGCAGGAATTCCACATCAGCCACATCCGCGACAACCTCGGCATGAGCCTGTCCGGTGGCGAACGCCGCCGCGTGGAAATCGCCCGCGCACTGGCCACCAACCCGAAATTCATCCTCCTCGACGAACCCTTCGCCGGCGTGGACCCGATTTCGGTGGGCGACATCAAGCAGATCATCCATCACCTCAAGGCCAAGGGCATTGGCGTGCTGATCACCGACCACAACGTCCGTGAAACCCTGGATATCTGCGAAACCGCCTACATCGTCAACGATGGCCAGCTGATCGCCGAAGGTGACTCTGCCACCATCCTGGCCAACGACCTGGTCAAGGAAGTGTACCTGGGCCATGAGTTCCGCCTGTAAGCGCCAAGGTGCCTGGCTAGTCGGCCGAGCGCTTGTCTCGATAAAAAATCAACAATTTTTTATTGTTACGGCGCTCTAGGCAAACGCGACGCTTCAAAGATTTTCCAGAGCCAGTCGGTTCATTGTGTCAATAAAACTTTGCAGCTTTTTATTGTTACGGCGCTCTAGGCAAACGCTGCAGTTTCGGGCATATAATTTGCTTATGTTTGGCGCTCCGGCGCTCTGTAGTGGATGGCGCATGTGCGCCGGCGAATAAGGTGTTAAGCCCCTGCCATGAAACCATCGCTAGTCTTGAGAATGGGCCAGCAGCTGACGATGACACCGCAGCTGCAACAGGCCATCCGCCTGCTCCAATTGTCGACCCTGGACCTGCAACAGGAAATCCAGGAGGCCCTGGAGTCCAATCCGATGCTCGAACGCCAGGAAGAAGGCGACGACTTCGATAACGCCGACCCCTTGGCCGACAAAGCCGAACAGCTACCCAACGCCGATGTTTCGGAACCGTCCTACCAGGAAACCGCCCCGACGGTGGATAACCTCGAGGAAGGCGACTGGAACGAGCGCATTCCCAACGAACTGCCGGTCGATACCGCCTGGGAAGACGTCTACCAGACCAGCGCCAGCAGCCTGCCGAGCAACGATGACGACGAGTGGGATTTCACCACCCGCACCTCGGCCGGTGAAAGCCTGCAAAGCCACCTGCTGTGGCAACTGAACCTGGCACCGATGTCCGACACCGATCGTCTGATCGCCGTGACCTTGATCGACTGCATCAACAATCAGGGCTACCTGGACGAAACCCTCGAGGAAATCCTCGAAGCCTTCGATCCGGAACTGGACATCGAACTGGACGAAATCGAAGCCGTCCTGCACCGCATCCAGCAATTCGAACCCGCCGGCATCGGCGCCCGTAACCTGGGTGAATGCCTGCTCCTGCAATTGCGCCAGTTGCCCGCCAAGACCCCATGGCTGGCCGAGGCCAAGCGTCTGGTCAGCGATTACATTGACCTGCTCGGCAGCCGCGACTACAGCCAATTGATGCGGCGCATGAAGCTCAAGGAAGATGAACTGCGCCAGGTCATCGAACTGGTGCAGAGCCTCAACCCGCGCCCGGGTTCGCAAATCGAGTCCAGTGAAGCCGAATACGTGGTACCCGACGTGATCGTGCGCAAGGACAACGAGCGCTGGCTGGTGGAGCTCAATCAGGAATCGGTGCCACGCCTTCGGGTCAACGCGCAGTACGCCGGTTTCGTGCGCCGCGCCGACACCAGCGCCGACAACACCTTCATGCGCAATCAGCTGCAAGAGGCCCGCTGGTTCATCAAGAGCCTGCAAAGCCGCAACGAAACCCTGATGAAAGTAGCCACCCAGATCGTCGAGCATCAGCGCGGCTTCCTGGAATACGGCGACGAAGCCATGAAACCGCTGGTACTGCATGACATCGCCGAAGCGGTCGGCATGCACGAGTCGACGATTTCGCGGGTCACCACGCAAAAATTCATGCATACCCCACGGGGTATTTATGAACTGAAATACTTTTTCTCCAGCCACGTCAGCACCTCCGAGGGCGGCGAATGCTCGTCCACGGCGATTCGCGCGATCATCAAAAAACTGGTTGCTGCGGAAAATCAGAAAAAGCCGTTGAGTGACAGCAAGATCGCTGGTTTACTGGAGGCACAAGGCATTCAGGTGGCTCGCCGCACCGTCGCCAAGTACCGCGAGTCCTTAGGAATCGCGCCTTCGAGCGAACGCAAGCGGTTGATGTAGAGCCACGCCACAGCGTTCCAGTGGCAGGCATTTCTGCCTGCCGCTTTATGCACTGGCAACGAAGGAGAAGCTGTATGCAAGTCAACATCAGTGGACACCAACTGGAAGTGACCGAACCTCTTCGCACCTACATCGGCGAAAAACTCGAACGATTGGAACGGCATTTCGACAAGATCACCAACGTTCAAGTGACGATGACGGTCGAAAAGCTCAAGCAGAAAATCGAAGCCACGCTGCATATTCCCGGCAATGAAGTGGTCGCTAACGCGGAACATACCGATATGTACGCAGCGATCGACGCATTGACCGACAAGCTGGATAAACAACTCAAAAAGCATAAGGAAAAGACCCAGAGCCTCCTCCAGGGTGCGACCGGTCGTTAACACTCCCAACTCATGATCCGACTTGAAAGCATCCTGACCCCCGGCCGTTCCCTCGTGAACGTGCCGGGCGGCAGTAAAAAGAAAGCCCTCGAGCAAATTGCCAACCTAATCCATCGCGAAGTGCCGGATCTGGCCATGCAGGATGTCTTCGAGAGTCTGGTCGCCCGTGAAAAACTCGGTTCTACCGGTTTTGGTAACGGCATCGCCATCCCCCACTGCCGTCTGAAGGGTTGCTCCGCACCCATCAGCGCCTTGATGCACCTAGACGCCCCTATTGATTTCGACGCCATCGACGGCGCCCCGGTTGACCTGCTGTTCGTTCTGCTGGTCCCGGAAGCCGCCACCGATGCGCACCTGGAGCTATTGCGCCAGATCGCCAGCATGCTCGATCGCAAGGAAGTGCGCGAAAAACTGCGCAGCGCCCCGAGCAATGAAGCCTTGTATCAGGTTGTCCTGGACGAGCAAAACGGTCAGTAATCATGCGTTTGATCATCGTCAGTGGCCGTTCCGGCTCAGGTAAAAGTACCGCGCTCGATGTCCTCGAGGACAACGGCTACTACTGCATCGACAACTTGCCCGCCGGCTTGCTGCCGGAGCTGGCCGAACGCGCGTTGATTCACACCGAGCTGGCACAACCGCTGGTTGCCGTGTCGATTGACGCGCGCAACTTGCCAAGTCACCTGTCGCGCTTTCCGGAACTGCTCGAAGAAGTCCGCAGCCGGCATATCCAGTGCGATGTCCTGTACCTGGATGCCGACGAAGAAACCCTGCTCAAACGCTTTTCGGAAACCCGTCGTCGCCACCCGCTGAGCAGCGCCAATCGCTCGCTGGCCGAGGCGATCAACGATGAAACCAGCTTGCTCGGCCCGATTGCCGACCTCGCTGATCTCAAAGTCAACACCACCAACCTGAACCTGTACCAGCTGCGCGACACCATCAAGCTGCGCCTGTTGAACCAGCCGGAACCCGGTACTGCGTTCCTGGTGGAGTCTTTCGGTTTCAAGCGTGGCATGCCGGTGGACGCCGACCTGGTGTTCGACGTGCGCTGCCTGCCGAACCCGTACTGGAAGCCGGAGCTGCGCGCGCAGTCCGGGCTCGACCAGCCGGTGGCGGAATACCTGGCCGCACAGCCAGACGTGGAAGAGATGTTCCAGGACATCTCCACGTACCTGCTCAAATGGCTGCCCCGCTTTGCCGCCAGCAACCGTGCTTATGTCACCATTGCCATTGGCTGCACCGGGGGGCATCACCGCTCCGTCTACCTGACCGAACGTCTGGGTCAGACCCTGCAAAAAACCCTGAAGAACGTCCAGGTCCGCCACCGCGACCTCAGCTAAAGGATTCACATCGCGATGCCTGCTCTGGAAATCGAAATCATCAACAAGCTGGGCCTGCACGCCCGCGCGTCTGCAAAATTCGTCGGTGTCGCCGGTGAGTTCAAGGATTGCACGATCAGGGTAGGACGCACGCCGGAAACCACGGTCGACGGTAAAAGCATCATGGCCATGATGATGCTGGCGGCGGGCAAGGGCACCAAGATCCACTTGAGCACCGAAGGCGAAAGGGCTGATGAGGCGCTACAGGCATTGGTAGCGCTGATCAACGACTACTTCGGCGAAGGCGAGTAAACCCGCCCCTGCAGGAGCGAGGCTTGCCCGCGAAGAACGATGACACGCTTCATCAGCTCCACCGCGTCACGGCATTCGCGGGCAAGCCTTGCTCCTACATGTCCGCGTTAAGCCAATGCGGTATCCATGACCATCATCAGGCAAAACCCGATCAGCAGCCCAAGGCTGGCCAGTTTATCGTGACCATGGCGGCGCGATTCGGGAATGACTTCGTGGGTCACCACTAACAGCATGGCCCCGGCCGCCAGCGCCAGGCCCAAGGGCAAGAGCAGTTCGGCCAAGCTCACCAGCCAGGCGCACAACAAGGCGAATACCGGCTCGACCAACCCTGACGCAGCACCGATCAGGAACGCCTTGATCCGCGACATCCCCGCCCCGGCCAGTACCAACGCGATCACCAACCCTTCCGGCACATCCTGCAAGGCAATGCCCATGGCCAGGCTGTCGGCATCCGGCATGCCGCCACCGGCCGAGACACCGACCGCCATGCCTTCAGGGATGTTGTGGGCAATGATGGCAAACACAAACAACCAGATCCGTGGTGGAATCACCGGTCGCTCCAGCGTGCCCACCAACATTTCCGGACTGGCCCCGGAGACCTTGCGGTCCACCAGATACAACCCGAATGCACCGAGCATGATGCCGACGCTGATCAGGCCGCTGGCCGCCCAAGGCGTCAGCCCCAGGCCTTCAGCGGCGGAGATGCCCGGGACGATCAGCGAAAACGCGGTCGCCGCCATCATCACCCCGGCACCGAAACCGAGCAGCGTATCGCTGACCGCCTGCGGCATGCGCCGAATCACCAACACCGGCACCGCGCCCAAGGCCGTACCCAAGGCGCAGATCGCCCCACCTTGCAAGGCGCGCAGCAGTTTCGGCTCGAGGTCCAGCCACGCCAGTCCCTGGGCCACCAATAGACTCATGCCCGCCAGCAGTAAGAGCGATCCGAACGCGTAACGAAACAGTCGTCCGCTGCCGATCGCCAGTGTTTCAGTGCCCATAGTCAGCCTTGGATTTTTTATAGAAGACTCAAACCAGCGCAGCCTGATAGCGCGCGGCGACTTCGGGCCAATTGATCACGTTGTAGAACGCGTTGATGTATTCCGGGCGACGGTTCTGATAACGCAGGTAATAGGCGTGCTCCCAGACGTCCAGACCGAGGATCGGCGTATTGCCGTTCATCAGCGGGCTGTCCTGGTTGCCGCTGCTTTCCACGACCAGGGTCTTTTGCGGCGTGACGCTCAACCAGGCCCAGCCACTGCCGAAGCGGGTCAGCGCGGCTTTGGTGAAGGCTTCCTTGAAACTGTCGAGACCGCCCAGTTGTTCATCGATGGCCTTGGCCAGTTCGCCTTCAGGCGTGCCGCCACCGTGCGGTGCCATCACTTCCCAGAACAGCGAATGGTTGGCGTGACCGCCGCCCTGATTGATCACGGCAGCGCGGAGCTTCTCTGGCAGTTGCTGCACAGCGGCCACCAGTTTTTCCACCGGCCATTCGGCAAACTCGGTGCCTTCGACCGCGGCGTTGAGGTTGTTGATGTAAGTCTGGTGGTGCTTGGTGTAGTGGATTTCCATGGTCTGCGCATCGATGTGCGGTTCCAGGGCATCGTAAGCGTAAGGCAAGGCAGGCAAGGTAAAAGCCATTTCAATGAACTCCATGATGTAGGGGCGCAGGCGAGGCGGCGTCGATGTGCAGCAACCGATGGGTGCGCGGGTACTCGCCGTGTTCGCTGATGAAATTCAGCAGCTCGACATAGGTTTTGCTGCTCTGGCGCAGCGCTGCTTCACGCAGTGCCGGTGCCAGTCGGGGGTCCTGCATGGTCTGTAGCAAGCGTTGATGGATCGCGCACAGGTACTCGGCACTCTCCTCCGGTTGGTTCAGGCGCAAATGCAGGTCAGCCAGGTTGTGGTGGGAAATCACGCAGGCCGCCACCGCTTCGTCGGCATCCGCCCAGCGTTCGAACAACACCTGGGCCAGGGCCAGTGCCTGCAAGTAAGCCTCGCGGGCATCGACCAGTTCACCCAGCATGAAACAGCGATTTGCTCGTTCGATCGTGCGTTTCCAGTGCTCCATGGTGAGCCTCCAAAGCGGTTGCGGGGATTACACGCCGCCTGCGGTGAGCTTTTCCGGGTTGAGTAACTCTTCCAGTTGGCTGCGCGACAGGTCGGTGTGTTCCAGGGCGACATCGATCACCGGACGGCCTTGCTGATAGGCCTTCTTGGCGATCTCCGCGGCTTTTTGGTAACCAATGATCGGGTTGAGTGCCGTGACCAGAATCGGGTTGCGCGACAGCGCTTCCTTGAGCCTGGCTTCGTTGACCTTGAAGCTGGCAATGGCTTTTTCGCCCAGCAGATGGCTGGAGTTGGCCAGCAATTCGATGCTGTTCAGCAGGTTCTGGGCGATAATCGGCAGCATCACGTTCAGTTCGAAATTGCCCGACTGACCGGCAATGGTGATCACCGTGTCGTTGCCAATCACCTGTGCGGCGACCATGGCAGTAGCTTCCGGGATCACCGGGTTGACCTTGCCCGGCATGATCGAAGAACCCGGTTGCAAGGCCTCGAGTTCGATTTCACCGAGACCGGCCAACGGGCCGGAGTTCATCCAGCGCAGGTCGTTGGCGATTTTCATCAACGAGACCGCTGTCGCTTTAAGCTGCCCGGAAACGGCGACGGCGGTGTCCTGAGAGCCAATCAACGCAAACAGATCTTTGCCTGGGGTGAACTGAACGTGCGTCAGCTCGCTCAGTTGCTGACTGAAACGCGCCGCAAACTGCGGGTGCGCGTTAATCCCGGTGCCCACCGCCGTGCCGCCCTGCGCCAGGGATTGCAGGCTCGGCAGCAGATTCTGCAGGTGGCCGATATTGGCCTTGAGCTGCTGCGCCCAACCGTTGAGCACCTGGCTCATGCGCACCGGCATCGCGTCCATCAAGTGCGTGCGACCGGTTTTGACGTGGTGATGAACCTCTTCAGCCTTGCGCTCGATCACCTGCACCAGACGCACCAGCGCCGGCAGCAGTTGCTCATGCAACGCCAGCGCGGCGCTGACATGGATGGTGGTCGGGATGATGTCGTTGCTGCTCTGCCCGCAATTGACGTGGTCGTTGGGGTTCACCGGCTCGCCGAGCAGACGGCTGGCCAGCGTCGCGATCACTTCGTTGGCGTTCATGTTGGAACTGGTGCCGGAACCGGTCTGGAAGATGTCCACCGGAAAATGCTGCATGAAATCGCCCTTGAGCAGGTTCAGCGCCGCATCGACGATGGCGTTGCCCTGGGACTCGCTGATTTGCTTGAGCTCGATGTTGGCTCTGGCGGCAGCGGCTTTGGCCAGGATCAACGCGCGGATGAATTGCACCGGCATCGGTTTGCCGCTGATCGGGAAGTTATCCACCGCACGTTGAGTCTGTGCGCCGTAGAGGGCGTCCACCGGGACCTGAAGCTCGCCCATGCTGTCGCGCTCAATACGAGTCTTGTTCATCAGAAAATCCTTGCACCAGTTCGTTTAGGGGAATCGAGGGCTGCAACTCGCAGGTCGCCAGTTGCCAGGTGTAGCTTTGCCAGCGCTTGAGGCGGCATTTGCACAGAGAAAGGCGTTCGAGCTCGCGCAATGGGCGCCAGGCCTGATCCAGGCAGTAAGTGCGCCAGTGCCAGGGCAACGCGACGTCGGCGGCGGTGTCGAGCAATAAACGCAAGGAGGTTTCGGCGATGGTCCAGGGCGAGGTCGCCGTGCAACAGGCGAGATACCGGCCTTCAGCCAGGTAATGGTCGATCAGGCGGGGCTCGTCGGGATCCATCGCGCAACGGATCTGGCGACTCATCCAGCGCCAGCTTTCGAGGTAGGGCTGCTCGTGCAAGGCAGAACTCATGATCCGGGCTCATTCGGTAATGAGATTTATTATTAGATGATAATGAGAACCAAAACAACCCCAAACAATGCACGCGCGATTCAGTGTGGGAGCGGGCTTGCTCGCGAAGGCGGCGCATCAATCGACGAAGATGTTGAATGTGATGGCCTCTTCGCGAGCAAGCCCGCTCCCACAAGGATTTGTGCAAGGCTCAATAAAAAAGGCGCGTCACCCGATAGGTGACGCGCCTTTTTGTGTAACGGGCGGGGGCTAGCTACCCGCCACGGTCATCCGCTCGATCAGTACCGAACCGGTGCGAATGTTGCTGCGCAACTCCAGGTCATTACCGACGGCAACGATCTGCTTGAACATGTCGCGCATGTTGCCGGCGATGGTCACTTCCTGAACCGCGAACTGGATTTCGCCATTTTCGACCCAGTAACCCGCCGCGCCACGGGAGTAATCGCCGGTGACCATGTTCAGGCCCTGGCCCATCAACTCCGTCACCAGCAACCCACGGCCCATGCGGCGCAACAGGGCCGCCTGGTCTTCATCGCCATGGGTGACGAACAGGTTGTGCACGCCACCGGCGTTGGCGGTGCTCGGCATGCCGAGCTTACGACCGGAGTAGGTGCCCAGTATGTACGAGACCAACTCGCCCTTTTCGACGAACGGTTTGGCATAGGTCGCCAGACCATCACCGTCGAAGGCCGAACTGCCCATCGCACGCATCAAGTGTGGACGCTCATCGATGGTCAGCCATTCCGGGAACAGTTTCTGCCCCAGCGTGCCTTCAAGGAACGACGATTTGCGATACAGGCTGCCGCCGGATATCGCCGAGAGGAAACTGCCGAACAAGCCCCCGGCCAGTTCCGCGGAAAACAACACCGGCACTTCGCAGGTCGGTACCGGACGCGCGCCCAGACGGCTCGCCGCCCGTTGCGCGGCACGCTGGCCGATGCTCACCGGGTCGGCCAGCAAGGTGCCCTGACGGTTTACGTCGTACCAGTAATCGCGCTGCATCTGGCCATCGGCCTCGGCGATCATCACGCAACTCAGGCTGTGGCGTGTCGAGGCATAACCACCGATGAAACCGTGGCTGTTGCCGTAGACGCGGCAGCCCTGATGCGTGCTGAGGGTGGTGCCGTCGGCGTTCTTGATCCGGCTGTCGGTGGCAAACGCCGCCGCTTCACAGGCCAGGGCCATCTCGATGGCTTGTTCCGGGGTGATGTCCCATTCGTGGAACAGGTCGAAATCCTGCAGGTCCTTGGCCATCAACGCGGCATCGGCCAGGCCTGCGGCTTCGTCTTCCGAGGTGTGCTTGGCAATGGCCAACGCCGCCGCGACGGTTTCGCGAATGGCCTCAGGACCACTGGCCGAGGTGCTGGCCGAGCCCTTGCGCTGACCGACGTACAAGGTGATGCCAAAGCCCTGATCGCGGTTGAATTCGACGGTTTCGACTTCACGCTGACGCACCGAGGTCGACAGGCCCTGCTCCAGGGACACCGCCACTTCACAGGCACTGGCACCCTGGCGCTTGGCTTCAGCGATGATCTGCTCGACTTGCTCTTGCAGTGCCGGCAACGCTTGTGGGCCGACGCTTTCAACTGCACTCATGCTGTTCTCCACTCAAATTCTGCTTTCGGCGAGGGCCTTCGAGCGACCGGGCCGGACAAGCGGCCCCCGACTGGTTATCATGGCGGCGTTTCTTTGCGGACGGCCACCATGGTTGATTCTTACGACGACTCCCTCGATACGGGAGAAAAAAGCAAATCCCAGGTTAAACGCGAGCTGCATGCTCTGGTTGACCTCGGCGAACGCCTTACAACGCTCAAGCCTGACTTGCTGGCAAAACTGCCGTTGACCGACGCTATGCGCCGGGCCCTGGCCGATGCGCCCAAGCACACCGCGAATATCGCGCGTAAACGGCACCTTATGTTCATCGGCAAACTGATGCGCGACCAGGACACTGACGCCATTCTGACTCTGCTCGATCAACTCGATGCCTCCACTCGGCAGTACAACGAACGTTTCCATGGCCTGGAACGCTGGCGCGATCGCTTGATCGCGGGCGACGATGCAGTCCTGGAGAAGTTCGTTGTCGACTACCCGGAGGCTGATCGCCAGCAATTGCGCTCCCTGATCCGTCAGGCCCAGCACGAACTGGCGACCAACAAGCCACCGGCATCGAGCCGTAAAATCTTCAAGTACATCCGTGAGCTGGACGAGACTCAACGCGGTCTGCGTTAAGTCTCGAATCGGGTGAGTTGCCTCGCAACTCACTCGAAGCTTCACTTATTCAAGAGCCCTCAAGATCCTGTGCCCCCTACAGTGATCGCATCGATTTTCAGCGTTGGCTGGCCGACACCCACCGGCACCGACTGCCCATCCTTGCCACACGTCCCCACACCGCTGTCCAGCGCCAGATCGTTACCGACCATCGACACTTTGCTCATGGCTTCCGGGCCGTTGCCGATCAACGTTGCGCCTTTGACTGGAGCGGTGATTTTGCCGTCTTCGATCAGGTACGCCTCGCTGGTGGAGAACACGAACTTGCCGCTGGTGATGTCCACCTGTCCGCCGCCGAGGTTGGCGCAATAGATGCCGCGCTTGACCGACTTGATGATTTCTTCCGGGTCGCTTTCGCCCGCCAGCATGTAGGTGTTGGTCATGCGTGGCATCGGCAGGTGCGCGTAGGATTCGCGGCGACCGTTACCGGTGCGGGCCACGCCCATCAGGCGTGCGTTGAGCTTGTCTTGCATGTAACCCTTGAGCACGCCGTTTTCGATCAGCGTGGTGCACTCGGTCGGGGTGCCTTCGTCGTCGACGCTCAAGGAGCCGCGACGCCCGGCGAGGGTGCCGTCATCGACGATGGTGCAGAGCTTGGACGCTACCATCTCGCCCATGCGGCCGCTGTAGGCGGAGCTGCCCTTGCGGTTGAAATCGCCTTCCAGACCATGGCCGACCGCCTCGTGCAGCAACACACCGGACCAGCCGGAACCGAGCACCACCGGCAACGTACCGGCCGGCGCCGGAATGGCCTCCAGGTTGACCAGCGCCTGACGCAGCGCCTCGCGGGCATAGCTCATGGCGCGGTCTTCGCCGAGGAAATAACGGTAATCGGTACGACCGCCGCCGCCATGACCGCCGCGCTCACGACGGCCGTTCTGCTCGACGATCACGCTGACGTTGAAACGCACCAGTGGCCGCACATCCGCCGCCAGGCTGCCGTCGGTGGAGGCCACGAGAATGCGCTCCCAGACACCGGCCATGCTCACGGTGACTTGCTGGATACGCGGGTCGAGGGCACGAGTCGCGACGTCGATGCGTTTGAGCAGTTCGACTTTCTCGGCGCGGGTCATCACTTCCAGTGGGTTATCTGGCCCGTACAACTGGGCGACGTCCTGGGTGGTGAACGCATGCACGGAGCCGTTCTGCCCGGCGCGGGAGATTGAACGGGCAGCACGAGCTGCCGCGCCCAAGGCTTCCAGGGTGATCGCATTGCTGTAGGCAAAACCGGTTTTTTCACCCGATTGCGCCCGCACGCCGACGCCTTGGTCGAGGTTGAAACTGCCTTCCTTGACGATGCCGTCTTCCAATGCCCAGGACTCGGAGATCTGCCCCTGGAAATACAGGTCGGCGGCATCGATGCCCGGGCCGGCCAGATCGCCGAGCACGCCTTGCAGGCTCTCGATCGTTACGCCGCCGGGCGCCAGGAGGTGTTCACTGACTGAGGACAACAACTCGCTCATATGCTTTACGCCTTAAATTCGTCGTTCTGAGGCAGGTCGCTGGGCGCCCTGCGAGAAAAAGCGCCGGTGACTGGACACCGGCATCCGCGCCCTGATGGACGCCTGTTCGCTGCTGTCGCGTTCGGCCAGCAGCACGGCCTCGCCTTGATCCTGTTGTGCCAGCACACGGCCCCACGGGTCGATGATTGCGGCATGCCCCCAGGTTTCTCGTGGTCCCGGATGGGTCCCGCCCTGGGCGGCCGCGAGCACGTAACATTGAGTCTCGATGGCTCGCGCGCGAATCAGCACATCCCAATGCGCCGCACCGGTCACCGCTGTAAACGCTGACGGCGCGGTAATCAATTCCGCCCCGGCAGCGCGCAATTCGCTATAGAGCTCTGGGAAGCGCAGGTCATAACACACCGTCAGGCCAACCCGACCGACGGGCGTGTCAGCTACCACTACCCCACTGCCATAAGCATAGTCATCGGATTCGCGATAACGCCCGCGAGTGTCCGCCACGTCGACGTCGAACAGGTGCAGCTTGTCGTAGCGCGCCACGGTCTCACCCTGATCGTCCACCAGCAACGAGCAGGCATGCACTTTGGCCGTCGGTTGATCCACCGGCGGCAACGGCAATGTGCCGGCCACTATCCATAACTTGAGGTCGCGGGCGGTCTGTTTCAACCATGGCAGGATCGGACCGTCGCCCAACGCCTCGGCGCGGCCGATGTCAGCGATGTCGCGACGGCCCATCGCGGCGAAGTTTTCCGGCAGCACAGCCAGCTTCGCGCCACCGGCGGCCGCCTGCTCCAGCAGAACACGGGCCTGGGCCAGATTGGCCAGCACATCGCTCTGGCTGACCATTTGAATCACCGCTACTGACATGGTCTTTCCTTATCTGCAATCAACGCTGCCCTGTAGGAGCTGCCGAGTAAAACGAGGCTGCGATCTTTTGAATTTGATCTTTAAAGTCAAAAGATCGCAGCCTCGTTTTACTCGACAGCTCCTACAGGGGTTAGCGTCCGCGCGTTAGAACCTAGGGACATGCTACTCCATAGGCGTAGAAAGAGGCTTTTCAAAAAGGCTTGTCGAAGGTGATTTTCGGCTCTTTCCAAGGGCCTTTGACGGTGTATTTGACGCTGGCGAAACGCGCCACGCGGTCACCGATCAGCTTGTCGATCAGGAACAGCGCGCCGCCGATGGCCGGTGCACCAACGATCAGTGCGGCAATTGGCAGGTTGTTGGTCACCGGCAAGGTCACCAGCAACTTGGCATCGACCTTATCGCCCACCAGGTCCAGCGTGCCATTGAGCTCGATGTTGCTCGACGGTCCGGTCAGCAATATCGGCTCGCGGGTGACGTACACCCCGTTGGTCGCTTCCAGCAACCCTTTGACCCGGTCATAGCTCAGGCCTTTGCCGAACAGGTCGGAGAAGTCCAGGCGCAGGCGGCGGCCGATGGAGTTGAAGTTGAGCAGGCCAAACACGCGCAACGCCTGGGCGCTGCCCTCGACCTCGACAAACTGGCCCTTGTTCAACGAAGCATCGAGGGTGCCGGAGAAACGCTTGGTGGCCAACCAGGCGGGCGAACCCGGCCAGCGACCATCGACATCCATATGAAAGTCTTCGCTGGTGACGCTCGGCGCAAAGCCCCAGCCCTTCAGCACATCGGCGAGGTTCTTGCCGCTGACCCGGCCTTTGAACCAACTGCTGGATGAACCAGGAATACCCTCCCAACCACCACTGCCCTGCAAGAGAATGCCTTTGAGGCCAAGGTCCAGCGTATTGAGCGCAATGCCCTTCGCCGTCGGACGGACTTTCAGGTACCAGGCGCCGACCAGGTCCTGCCCCTGAAACAGCTGATTGATGGTGATATCCAGCGCAGGAATTTTCGTCGGGTCGACTTTGACCAGCGGATCCGGCGAGTTTTCGTCAGCCAGCACGGTCGGATCCGGTGCCGGTAAACGCACGTACTGCAGATTGATTGCAATCGGCGTAGCTTTCGCATCGGGGATGTTCGCGGTGCCTTTGACCTGCTGACTGTCGAGCTGCAAACCCCACGCGCTCGGCTTGCGGTTTAACTGCACTGACGCCCGATCGAGGGTGGTGCCAATACCGCTGAGCTTACCGACCTTGAAGTCCGCACTGCTGAGCAACTGTTTGGCGCTGCCACCCGGATCCTGGCCAGCATATTTGTCCACCAGATCCTTCCAGGGCCCTACATCCAGTTCCGAGAGCACGCCACGTACGCGCAGGCCCTTGGCACCGGGCAATACGGCATTGCCTCCACCAAGGTACAACTCACCGCGACCGTCGGCGAAATTGCCGGGCGGTGCCGCAAACGTGAAGCTCGCCAACTCACCATAGTTGACCCAATAGCGCCGCTCCGGCCCTTGCAGGGTCATGCGGAACGTGGTGTCGCGCCCCACGTCCGCCGCCATGCCGAACGGCGCCGGTAAATCCACGGCCACCCCTTTGAGGTTCGAATTGACCATCAACTGGCTGTCGGCGCCATCGAGGTTCAGTTGCAGCTGATAGGGGATCAAGCCAGACACCGGCAACGGCTGAGTGACGCTCAACCAGTCGGTGAGTTTCTTGACCTCGACCTGACCCGATGCGGTGACGCGAGTCTTGAGCTTGCCCGGGCTGCCATCGGCAAAAATCTGTGCGGTGACCGGTTTATCGAAAGCGCGCGCGGTGATGTTCTGCCCGCTCAATCCCTTGGCGCTGTCAAAGCGGAAATCGCCTTTGAGCTGAGTCAGCTCCAGCGCGGGTTCGGCCAGTTTCAGCCGGGCCTTGGCCGTCTTGAAGTCGACCAGAATCTTCGGTTCCTCGCCTTTGACCAGCGGAATATCGAGCTTCAGCTTGCCTTGCAGATCCCCCTCGCCTTCCCAACCGGCAAACGTGTCGGCGGTGCCGATCGGCGCTTGCTGCAGAATTTTCAGGCCATCGCCCAGTCCGCCGGCGAATCCACCCTCGAGGAACAGGTGCACGCTTTGCCCGGCAGGCGCGTGAGGAATATTGACGTAAATATCGCTGACCTGGGTGTCGAGCAACTGGCCTTTGCTGGCCAGGATCCGCACACCGCTGTCTTCGACGAACACGTCACCCGTGACTTTGCTGACATGGGGCCAGCCCGGCTGGAAGGCCAGTTCGGCATCGTGAACCTTGAAGAACAGGCTGATACTGCGGGCGGTGTCCTCCGCCCCATGGTTCAGCGAGCCCTGGTACTGGAAGAAGCCTTGGTCCACCGCGCCTTTGAGAATTGCGGTCCGCAGCCATTCGTCCAGCGCCGGGCTGAGCATTGCCGGCAGGTATTTGGCCGTGTACTTGCCGTCACCGTCCACCAGGACGACTCGCAGGTCCATGTAGTCTTCCTGGGTGTGATCGAAATGCAGGCGGATCAGGAAGTCACCGGCAATCTTGCCCTCTTCACCCAGCACTTTCAGGTACGGCGCGATCAGGGTGAAGCCTTCTTTGTCGAGCTTCCAGGTCAAGGTGGCGTTGGCCTGGAGGTATTGCCATGGCTTGGCGAAGATCGGGTCGAGGTGCAAGACAAAGTCTTTGCTGTCCATGCGCAGTTCGCCCTTGCCGAGGTCACCGCTGATGCTGCCGCTGACATTGCGTGCCGCCGGCGCGCCGTGATAGGCGTCGAAGCCGACCCGGTCGAGGTTCGCGGCAAAGCTGAACTTGCTGTCGTCGGTGGCGTTGGGCCGGAAGTCGATCAGCACGTTGCGCAAACCACCCGTGACCTTGAGTCGCTCGACGGCGGTGGCGACGCCTTCGGGCAGCGGCCCCAAGGCATTCAGCAACGGTGTGAGCGGGGTCAGGTCCAGGCGGTCGGCTTGCAGGTGCCAGAGCTCTTCGGTTTTGTCGGTGGCGACGCTTTGCTTGAGTTGCAGGTGCGATTCCCAGCGGCTCTCGCCGAGGTTCATGGCCAGGGAATCCAGGGTCACCAGCACGCCTTCGGCACTGCGCTGGAAATAACCGTTGAGCGCCAGATTGTTGATCTGGATCGGCTTGCGCTCGGCGTAGGCGCCCTTGAGTTGCGGCGCATTCAAACGGATCGCAGCGCTTTGCAGGGCGCCCTTGCTCCAGTTCACCCAGAGCTCGCCACCGGCCTTGATCTCGGTGAAGTTCCATTGGCGGGTCACACGTTCGGGCAACCATTTCGACCAATCGCTTTGCGGCAGGCTCACGTACGCATCCGCCGCGCCGTCCCTCCATTCGCTGGCACGTATACGGGTGCGCAGACTCATGGCCACCGGCTGGCCGTCCGGCAGAGTGAATCGAGCGTCGAGACGCTGGTGGGAGGCACCGGTTTTCAGATTCAGACCGACGTAAGTCAAGGTCAATGGCGGATGATCCAACGGCTGCAAGGTGACCTGGCTGTCGAGCACCGATAACTGCTGAACCATCTGCAGGCGATTGAGCAACTGCTCCGGGTCCAGCGGCTGATCTTGCTGCACCGGCAAACCTTCCAGCGCCCAATGACCGTCTTCACCTTCCTTGAGGCTGATCTTCAGGCCGTTGAGTTCCAGGTGCGCGATGCGCACTTCGCGCGCCAGCAGGCTGGCCCACAGATCCGGCACCGCGCGTACCTGGTCTAGGCGCAGGGTATTGGCGCCCTCGCCGACCATCACATCGTGAGCCAGCAGGATCGGTGCAAAACCGCTCCAGTTGCCTTCCAGTTCGCCGATATGCAGCGGCATGCCCAAGGCTGCGCTGGCCTTGATTTCAACTTCGGCGCGGTATTCGGCCACCAACGGCGTCAGCTCTCGGCCGAGGCTGACGTACAACGCCATCAACACCAAGACCAACGCGCACAGGCCCAGACCCCAGCGGGTCAGTGCGGCCAAAATGCGTGTCAGACGTTCCATGTCAGTTGGCTCCCATGGCGAAATTAGTGCAAAAAGCTGAAGCCAGCCGTTCTAGTCGGGTTGCAACGCAGGGATTCAGAGCAGCACCACGTCGTATTGTTCCTGGGAATACATGGTTTCTACCTGGAACCGAATGGTGCGTCCGATAAAGCCTTCCAGCTCGGCGACGTTGCCCGATTCTTCATCGAGCAAACGGTCGACCACTTTCTGGTTCGCCAATACACGATAGCCTTCCGCCTGATAGGCACGCGCCTCACGGAGGATTTCGCGGAAAATTTCGTAGCAAACGGTTTCCGGCGTCTTCAGCTTGCCGCGGCCCTGACAGCTGCTGCACGGTTCGCACAGCACTTGTTCGAGACTTTCGCGGGTGCGCTTGCGGGTCATCTGCACCAGGCCCAACTCGGTGATGCCGATGATGTTGGTCTTGGCGTGATCGCGCTCCAGTTGCTTCTCGAGCGTGCGCAGCACCTGGCGCTGGTGCTCTTCATCTTCCATGTCGATGAAGTCGATGATGATGATCCCGCCGAGGTTGCGCAGGCGCAGCTGACGCGCGATGGCGGTCGCCGCTTCGAGGTTGGTCTTGAAGATGGTTTCTTCAAGATTGCGATGACCGACGAACGCCCCGGTGTTGACGTCGATGGTGCTCATGGCTTCCGCCGGATCCACCACTAGGTAGCCGCCGGACTTCAGCGGGACTTTGCGTTCGAGGGCTTTCTGGATTTCGTCTTCGACGCCGTACAGGTCGAAAATCGGCCGCTCGCCCGGATAATGCTCCAGACGATCAGCGATTTCCGGCATCAGTTCGGCAACGAATTGCGTGGTTTTCTGGAAGGTTTCCCGGGAATCGATGCGGATCTTTTCGATCTTCGGGCTCACCAGGTCGCGCAGGGTACGCAGCGCCAGGCCGAGGTCTTCGTAGATCACACTCGGCGCGCTGATGGTTTTGATCTGCTCGTTGATCTGGTCCCAGAGGCGGCGCAGGTAGCGGATGTCCATGAGGATTTCATCGGCGCCGGCACCTTCGGCGGCGGTGCGCAGGATGAAACCACCGGCCTCTTTGATGCCTTCCTTGGCCACGCAATCGGTGACCACTTGCTTGAGGCGTTCGCGCTCGGCTTCGTCCTCGATCTTCAGGGAAATGCCGACGTGGGCCGTGCGCGGCATGTACACCAGATAGCGCGAGGGAATCGACAGCTGCGTCGTCAGGCGCGCGCCCTTGGAGCCGATCGGGTCTTTGGTGACTTGCACCACCAGGCTCTGGCCTTCGTGAACCAGCGAGCTGATGCTCTCCACCGCCGGGCCTTCACGCAGGGAAATTTCCGAGGCATGAATGAACGCGGCGCGGTCCAGGCCGATGTCGACGAATGCCGCTTGCATGCCCGGCAAAACTCGCACGACCTTGCCTTTATAAATGTTGCCGACGATCCCGCGCTTTTGCGTGCGCTCGACGTGGACCTCTTGCAGAACACCGTTTTCAACCACCGCCACGCGCGATTCCATCGGCGTGATGTTGATCAGGATCTCTTCACTCATGGCAGGGTCTCGTTCAGGCATGTTCACGATAATGGCCGCATCTTGTCAGTACGGCGCTCAGCGCGCGTTAAGGGTTTGCCAACAGGGTATGCCGAAATGGCCGAGCAGCTCCGAGGTTTCGCACAGCGGCAGCCCGACCACCGCCGAGTAACTGCCATTGAGCCCGGCGACGAACACCGCGCCCAGTCCTTGAATCCCGTAGCCACCGGCCTTGTCTCGCGGCTCGCCACTGGCCCAGTAGGCCGTCGCTTCCTCGCGAGCGATGGGGCGAAAACGCACCAGGCTTCGCACAACCCGTGACTCGCAACGTTCACCATCAAGCACGGCAATGGCCGTCAGCACTTCATGCTCGTGACCGGCCAACATCATAAGCATGGCGCACGCATCGGCTTCGTCCACCGGCTTGCCAAGAATTTTCCCGTTCAGCACCACGGCGGTATCAGCACCCAGCACGCAAAACGCTTCGTCGCACACGACCGCGCCGCGCCCGGCTTCAGCCTTGCCGCGCGCCAAGCGCTCGACATAGGCCGACGGGGATTCATTGTTTAAAGGGGTTTCATCGATGTCCGCACTGATGGCGGAGAACGGCACGCCGATCTGCGTGAGCAGCTCACGTCGACGCGGTGAGCCTGAGGCGAGGTATAGCTGTTTCATCAAGACATCTCCCTTGTTTAGTGCCCCGTCTCACAAATACTGTTCCTTTTTGGCGGCGTCTGTTGTTGCCATACTGCGTTGCCGCTCCTCGCCATAGCCAGCTATGACTTGTCGCGGCGCCTTGTCTGGCAACAACAGCCACTCGCCAAAAAAGGAACGTATTTGCGAGACAGGGCACCGGTGCGGGCCCATGCCTGACCGAATTAATTGATTTTGTAGCGTCGACGCAAACCGCGCAAACCGTAGCTGATCCAGGGCCAGAGCAATGCACTGACCAGTGCCGGCAAGACCAGCGCCAGCGTCGGCTGACGGTTGCCGGTCAACGCGCTGAGCCACAGCTGAACCAGTTGTGCGAGGCCGAAAATCACCAGGATCACCAGGCTCTGTTGCCACATCGGGAACATGCGCAGGCGCTGTTGCAGCGACAGCACCAGGAACGTGATGAGTGTCAGGATCAGCGCGTTCTGCCCGAGCAGCGTGCCGTAGAGCACGTCTTCGGCCAGGCCCAGGCACCACGCGGTGACCATGCCGACTTTCTGTGGCATGGCCAATGCCCAGAAGGCCAGCAGCAAGGCCAGCCACAACGGGCGGAGGATTTCCATGAATTGCGGCAGCGGCGAAACGCTGAGCAGCATGCCGATGGCGAAGGTCAGCCAGACGATCCAGCCGTTTCGGGATGCAGTAGCACCGACCATTATTCTCGTCCCCCAGTGGTAGCCGGCGCGGAGACAGGCGGTTTGGCAGCAGGCTTCACGGCAGCGGGTTGCGCTGCGGGCGGCTTGGCAGCGGCAGGTTTCGTGGCAGCGGGTTTGACCGGAGTTGCAGCCGCAGGTTTGGCCGGTGTCGCAGCCGCTGGGGTTGCGGCCGGAGCAGCAGGTGCAGCGGGCGCGGCAACAGCGGCCGGGACGATCGCCGGTTTCGGCACGGTCGCCGGAATGATCGGGCCACCGCCGTGCTGGTCCAGCGCTTCCTGAGCCTGGGCGGCTTCGTTGGCGCGCTCTTCGGCGGTGCGGCCGTCGCTGAACACCAGCAGCAGGTAACGGCTGCGGTTCAACGCGGCGGTCGGCACGGCACGGACAATCGCAAACGGCTGACCGGAATCGTGAATCACTTCCTTGACCGTCGCCACCGGGTAACCCGCCGGGAACCGCTGACCGAGACCCGAGCTGACCAGCAGATCGCCTTCCTTGATGTCAGCCGTATCTGCGACGTGACGCAATTCCAGGCGTTCCGGGTTGCCGGTGCCGCTGGCAATCGCGCGCAGACCGTTGCGGTTCACCTGCACCGGAATGCTGTGGGTGGTGTCGGTCAGCAACAACACACGGGAGGTGTACGGCATCAACTCCACCACCTGGCCCATCAGGCCACGGGCATCGAGCACCGGTTGGCCGAGGACCACACCGTCGCGCTCACCCTTGTTGATGATGATGCGATGGGTGAAGGGGTTGGGGTCCATGCCGATCAATTCGGCCACTTCGACCTTCTCGTTGACCAGCGCCGAAGAATTGAGCAACTCGCGCAGGCGAACGTTCTGCTCGGTGAGGGCGGCAAGCTTTTGCATGCGCCCCTGCAACAGCAGGTTTTCGGTCTTGAGTTTTTCGTTTTCGGCGACGAGCTCGGTCCGGCTGCCGAATTGGCTGGCCACACCTTGCCATAGCCGCTGCGGCAGGTCGGTGATCCAGTAAGACTGCATCAACACCAGCGACATTTGGCTACGCACTGGCTTGAGCAGTGTGAAGCGGGCATCGACCACCATCAGCGCGACCGAAAGCACGACCAGCACCAACAAGCGCACGCCCAGTGAAGGCCCTTTGGTGAAAAGCGGTTTAATAAGCCGCTCCTCCCAGGCAAATGTTCTCTTTATTCATACGGCATCAAACCGGCCTGGATGCAGACTGACAGAAGATAAACGCCAACAGGCAGCACTGCAAAGTGCTGCCTGTGCGCTCAACAGCATAGAGGCAACCCAACGACTTATTCGCTGGAGAGCAGGTCCATGGTGTGTTTATCCATCATTTCCAATGCACGGCCACCGCCACGAGCAACGCAGGTCAGCGGATCTTCGGCAACGATCACCGGCAGACCGGTTTCCTGGGCCAGCAACTTGTCGAGGTCACGCAGCAAGGCGCCACCACCGGTCAGTACCAGGCCACGCTCGGCGATATCGGAAGCCAGTTCCGGAGGCGATTGCTCCAGTGCACTTTTCACCGCTTGAACGATGGTGGCCAGGGACTCTTGCAGAGCTTCCAGCACTTCATTGGAGTTCAGGGTGAATGCGCGTGGAACGCCTTCGGCCAGGTTACGGCCACGAACGTCGACTTCGCGAACTTCGCCGCCCGGGTAGGCCGTACCGATTTCCTGCTTGATGCGCTCGGCGGTGGATTCGCCGATCAGGCTGCCGTAGTTGCGACGCACGTAGGTGATGATCGCTTCGTCGAAGCGGTCGCCGCCAACCCGTACGGACTCGGCGTAAACCACACCGTTTAGGGAGATCAGGGCGATTTCAGTGGTACCGCCACCGATATCGACCACCATCGAACCGCGCGCTTCTTCAACCGGCAGGCCGGCACCGATCGCAGCGGCCATTGGCTCTTCGATCAGGAACACTTCACGGGCACCGGCACCGAGGGCCGATTCACGGATGGCACGACGCTCAACCTGGGTGGATTTGCATGGAACGCAGATCAGCACACGAGGGCTAGGCTGCAGAAAGCTGTGTTCGTGAACCTTGTTGATCAAGTATTGCCGCATCTTTTCGCAA
>NZ_JBIVBY010000007.1:151353-226346 GCF_044746405.1 Pseudomonas sp. NPDC086251 | reverse complement strand
TGGTGCTCTGGATGCCGCAGCGGCCACAGGCCTGCCGGTTTGTCTGATGCACATGCTCGGTGAGCCGGGTGATATGCAGGACAATCCGCACCCGCTGCTCGTTGGAGATCAGGCGCAGGAGAAACCATTTCTGTTTCTGGCCGATGCACAGCGGTTGGCTATGCGTCCTGACCAGACGTTGCGGCAAACGATAGCGCAACCAGCCCCGGGTGCAGGCGAGAATTTCAACATCTTCGCGTTCCAGGCCCACTTCTTCGTTCAACTCGCGGTACAAGGCGTCTTCCGGCGTCTCCTGGGGGTTGATTCCTCCCTGTGGAAACTGCCAGGCATCTTGATTGATACGGCGAGCCCATAGCACCTGGCCGGCATCATTCGTCAGAATGATCCCGACATTGGGGCGGAAACCATCGGGGTCGATCACGGCAACAACCTCGCAAACGCATGTCGCCGCATTGTTCCACAAAGGTTGTGAAGGCAGCAACGAGCCGGCCAACCTTATGTGCACTCTTGTGAAAAGTCCGTATTCTGGACGCCTTTCTACAGACTTTTCAGCGAGTAACTGCAATGCGGCTGGCTTTATTCGACTTGGACAACACGCTTCTGGGCGGTGACAGTGACCACGCCTGGGGCGATTACCTGTGCGAACGCGGCTTCCTCGACGCCGTCGCCTACAAGGCACGCAACGACGAGTTCTACCAGGACTACCTGGCCGGCAAGCTCGATAACGATGCGTACCTGAATTTCTGCCTGGAAGTGCTCGGACGCACCGAGATGGCCGTGCTGGATCAGTGGCACCTGGATTACATGCGCGACTGCATCGAACCGATCGTGCTGCCCAAGGCTATCGAACTGCTGGCCAAGCACCGTGACGCCGGCGACAAACTGGTGATCATCACCGCCACCAACCGCTTCGTCACCGGGCCGATTGCCCAGCGTTTGGGCGTCGAAACCCTGATTGCCACCGAATGCGAAATGGTTGATGGCCGCTACACCGGGCGCAGCACTGATGTCCCGTGCTTCCGGGAAGGCAAGGTGACGCGGCTAAATCGTTGGCTGGAAGAGACCGGGTATTCGCTGGAAGACAGTTATTTCTACAGCGACTCGATGAATGATTTGCCGCTGCTGGAGCAGGTGATGAATCCGGTGGCGGTCGATCCAGACCCTAACTTGCGCGCGGAAGCAGAGAAGCGTGGCTGGCCGGTAATTTCGTTGCGTGACTGAAACCGTCTTCGCGAGCAAGCCCGCTCCCACATTTGATCTGCGTCGCACACAAAATCTGTATTCGCTGAAGATCTAATGTGGGAGCGGGCTTGCTCGCGAAGGGGCCAACTCGGTCTTGCGCCTTAAACAGGCTTGGCGCCCATCAGCCCGGCGATGGCGATAAAGCAGACGAAACTGAACAACGCCAAGGCAAAGGTGAACTTGCCGTTGCCTCCCGGCGCGGTGCGCAGCTTGTTAAGCCGCACCAGCAGCCAGAACCAGCCCAACGCGGCCACGGTGTAAAGCACACTGGACGCCAGCAACCAGCTCTGCCCCAGCGGCCAGCCCACCAGATGCACCATCCACCACCCCGTGAACGGCATGCTCAGCAGCGCCAGCCCCATCAGTAACCAGATGAACACGCGCGGCCGTTGCAGCGTACGGGCGGGAGCCGTCGCATCGCCGTTGCGTCGCGTGCGCCAAACCCAGATCGCCAGCCCCAGCGCGCACAGCAACAGCAGCACCGTTGCCACGACATGCGCCACTTTCAGGGCGGTTAACGTTTCCATTGTTCGATTTCCTTATAGCCTGCCCATCAGCGTAGCTGCTCAGCCAAGAAACAGCTGATAGGCCGGGTTGTCGCTTTCATCCCAGTACGGGTAGCCGATTTCTTCCAGCGCAGCCGGCACCAGATGACGCTCGTCATGAGGCACTTGCAAGCCGGCGACCACACGGCCATCCGCCGCACCGTGGTTGCGGTAGTGGAACATCGAAATGTTCCAGCGCCCGCCGAGCTTGTTGAGGAAGTTGAACAGCGCGCCCGGACGCTCCGGGAATTCGAAGCGCAGAATCACTTCATCGACCACATGCGCCGCACGGCCACCGACCATGTGGCGGATGTGCAACTTGGCCAGTTCGTTGTCGGTCAGGTCGATCACCGGAAAACCTTGCTCACTGAGGCTGGCGATCAGCGCACTGCGTGGGTCGGTATCGGGATGCGTCTGCACGCCAACGAAGATGTGCGCCTCGCTGCCGGTGTTGTAGCGGTAGTTGAATTCGGTGATCTGGCGCTTGCCGATGGCTTCGCAGAATGCCTTGAAGCTACCCGGTTTCTCGGGAATGGTCACGGCGATGATCGCTTCGCGGCCCTCGCCCAGTTCGGCACGCTCGGCGACATGGCGCAGGCGGTCGAAGTTGACGTTGGCACCGGAATCGATCGCCACAAAGGTGTGCCCGGTGACGCCATTCAACTCGACGTACTTCTTGATCCCGGCCACGCCCAGGGCGCCGGCAGGTTCGGTGATCGAGCGGGTATCGTCGTAGATGTCCTTGATCGCCGCGCAGATCTCGTCGGTGCTGACGGTGATCACGTCATCGACGTAGTCTTTGCAGATGTCGAAGGTGTGCTGGCCAATCTGCGCGACGGCGACGCCGTCGGCGAAGAGGCCCACGGTCGGCAGCACCACACGCTCGCCAGCAGCCATGGCGGCTTGGAGGCAATTGGAGTCGTCCGGTTCGACGCCGATGATTTTGATTTCCGGGCGCAGGTACTTCACGTACGCCGCGATGCCGGCGATCAGCCCGCCGCCGCCCACCGGAACGAAGATCGCATCCAGACGCCCAGGGTGCTGGCGCAGAATCTCCATGGCCACCGTGCCCTGCCCGGCAATGGTGTGCGGATCATCGTAAGGGTGAATGTAGACGTAGCCTTTTTCGTCGACCAGTTTCAGCGAGTAGGCCAGGGCTTCGGGGAACGAATCGCCGTGCAGCACCACTTTGCCACCACGGGAACGCACGCCTTCGACCTTGATCTCGGGCGTGGTCTTGGGCATGACGATGATGGCTTTCACACCCAACACCTTGGCCGCCAGGGCCAGGCCTTGCGCGTGATTGCCCGCCGAAGCGGTGACCACGCCGCGCGCGCGTTCTTCGTCGCTCAACTGCGTGAGCTTGTTGTAAGCGCCGCGAATCTTGAACGAGAACACCGGCTGCAAGTCTTCACGCTTGAGCCAAATATGATTGCCCAGCCGCTCGGAGAGCTGGCGAGCAGTCTGCAATGGGGTTTCTACGGCAACGTCATAAACGCGCGAGGTGAGGATCTTTTTGACGTACTGTTCGAGCATCGGAAAGCATCACTGAGCGGGTTGGGCAGGGCCAAGGAGTCTAACCCGCCTTTCAGCCGCACGACCACACCTGTAGGAGCGAGGCTTGCCCGCGAAAGCGATCTTACGGTCAACATTTATGCTGGATGTGTCGGCCTCTTCGCGGGCAAGCCTCGCTCCTACAGGTAACCGTGGCGGGGTGCAGGCAATAGTCACGACCTGCCAATCGGACAATGACCTTCCCCGCCCCGACGCCTATAATGCCGGCCTTTCGTTCCCCTCTTCGGCACCTCGGAGCCCGCATGACCCAGGATCAACTCAAACAGGCAGTGGCTCAGGCCGCCGTCGACTTCATCCTGCCGAAACTCGACGACAAGAGCATCGTCGGGGTCGGCACCGGCTCCACCGCCAACTGCTTCATCGACGCACTGGCACAGCACAAGGGCGCATTCGACGGCGCCGTTGCCAGTTCCGAAGCCACCGCCGCGCGCCTCAAGGGCCACGGCATTCCGGTGTATGAGCTGAACACGGTCAGCGACCTGGAGTTTTACGTCGACGGCGCCGACGAAAGCGACGCGCACCTGAACCTGATCAAGGGCGGCGGCGCAGCCCTGACCCGCGAGAAGATTGTCGCGGCCGTGGCCAAGACCTTTATCTGCATCGCCGACGGCAGCAAGCTGGTGCCAGTGCTCGGTGCGTTCCCGCTGCCGGTCGAAGTGATCCCGATGGCCCGCAGCCACGTGGCCCGCGAGCTGGTGAAGCTGGGCGGCGACCCGGTTTACCGTGAAGGCGTGCTGACCGACAACGGCAACATCATCCTCGACGTGTTCAACATGCAGATCACCAACCCGGTGGAACTGGAAACGCAGATCAACGCGATTGTGGGCGTGGTCACCAATGGGTTGTTTGCAGCGCGTCCGGCCGACTTGCTGCTGCTGGGCACCAGCGAAGGCGTGAAAACCCTGCGCGCCGAGTAAGCCGAACACAAAACCTGTGGGAGCGGGCTTGCTCGCGAAGGGGCCGTGTCAGCCAACGAAGATGTTGAATGACAGACCGCATTCGCGAGCAAGCCCGCTCCCACATTTGTTTTGCAGTGCTTTTCAGGGTTGCGCGGGTTTCTTGAAAACGTAGAACAGGTTCGGCTCGCTCACCAGGTACATCGTGCCGTCGTCATCCATGGCGATCCCTTCCGCTTGCGGCACGGTCTTGCGCAACCCCTGACGGCCCTTGTTCAGTGACAGGGTGCTCAGCGGTCGCCCGTCCACATCCAGTTCCAGAATCAACCGCGACTCATCCGACAGCGCCAGCAGATGGCCGCTGCGCTCATCGTATTGCAGGCTCGACAGGTCTCGCACGAACATCCCGGCATCGCGCTTGGGGTTGTTGACCACGTGTACCGCGTAGGATTTTTCCGGGTTGTAATGCGGAAAACCCTGCACCTCGTAGATCAGCATCGGGTCGCGTTCCTTGGCGACAAACAGCCGCTTGCCCACCGAATCGTAGGCCAATCCCTCGAAACCCTTGTTGCCGCTCATGTGCACGCCGAGGGTCATCTGCTCGGCATCTGCCGCGTCGAGGAACGTGGTGTCCTTTTCCAGATGTACCTTGATCAGCCGCTGCTCGCGCTCGTCGGTGATCACGTACGTGTCGGCGCTGATGAATTCCACAGCCTCCGGATCGCCGAAGCCGACCAGCGCGATGCGCCGAACAATCTGCCCGTCCAGCGACAGCTCGATCAGCTCGGAGTTTTTATTGGTGACGGTGAACAGGCTTTTGCGCACCGGATCGAACGTCAGTGCCGACACATCGTCGTCCAGGCCCTCGATAACGCGCGCCTCAACGTCGACCTGATACTGATCCAGTCCGATGGACAACGTGCTCATCGGTTGCCAAGCCGTCTGCAGATTGAACCAGGCGCGTTCGAACAGGCGCAGGTACTGACCGATTGCAATCAACACGATCAGTGCGATCACCGACAGGATCAGTAACAGGGGGTTGGGACGGGCAAATCGACGCATTAGGGCGGGCTCAGATTCAAGACAGGCGGATGAAATATCACGCCTGTCTGAATTGAAGCTTAATGGCCATTAGCCCGCTCCTACAACAAAGCATCGACATTCCTACAAATTCAGGTCAGCGCTGCTTTTCGAAACGGTAGAACAGGTTCGGTTCGCTCACCATATAAAGCGTGCCCGCCTCGTCCACGGTCACGCCTTCAGCGCGGGGAATGGTTTTCCTCAAACCATTGAAGCCACCCAGCAAGGTCATGAAACTGACCTGCTCGCCCTTCTCGTCCAGCTCCAGCAACAGGTGCGAATCGGCAGACAACACCAGGGTGTGACCGGTGCGCGAATCGATGGCCAGGGCTGACAGGTTGCGGATGTCCAGTTCGTCACTGGCGAGTTTCTGCTTGTCGCCGGTGAGGGTCTGGCCGTCGGTGCTTTTCCAGGTGAACAGCGCCGGCGGACGTTCTTCACCCAGCAACATCTGCTGGTTGCGTGAGTCCCAGACGATGGCTTCGAAGGCTTTGTTCTGGTCTTTTGAAGGACCGAGGTCGTATTTCGGGAAGTTGGCGATGTTCAGCTCGCGGGTGTCGGCATCGACTTTGACGATAGAGAGCAGGTGCTCGCGCTCATCGACAATGGCCAACAGACCGTTGCCCATCACGGTCACCCCTTCCGGATTGCTCCAGCCCACCAACGGCATTTTGCGCAGCACATCGCCTTGCAAGGTCAGCTCGACCAGAAACGGATTTTTACCCATGACCGAAAACAGGGTTTTGGTCTGCGGATCGTAGGCCAGGTCCGAGGCTTCGTCCTTTTCCATGCCCGGCAGCAGCTTGGCGTCGATCACCGCCCGGTACTCCGGCAGCCAGATACTCTCCTGGCGTTCGGCCGGGCTTTCGAAACGCTCGCGCATCCAAAGCACGCCACGGTCATCCCAATGCATGGCAAACGCGAGGCCATACGCGGCGGCGACCACCAGCAAAAGCCAGGAATACCAGCGCATGGCAAAGCGTGAGCGGCGGGCAGATTTCAGCGTGGACATCGGTTGGGTGGCCATCGGGGAATGCGTTCCAGGGGAGTTGATGGTAGGAGCGAGCTTGCTCGCGATGGACGTCAACGATAACGCGTGGTTTCTGATTGAACGCGTTGTTCTGACGTTTTTCGCGAGCAAGCTCGCTCCTACAGGGTTTCGTTGTTTAGCGGACGCTGCTGGTGAAACGGCTGGCGCCTGGCAGCTCCAGGACAATTTCATCACCGACGTTCAGCGGGCCGACACCCACTGGCGTGCCAGTGAGAATCACATCACCGGCCTGCAGCGAGAAGCAGCCGGCCATGTGCTGGATCATCGGCACGATCGGGTTGAGCATCGCGCTGCTGTTGCCATCCTGGCGCACTTCGCCATTGATGGTCAGGCGGATGCCGATGTCGGTCAGGTCGGCGAAGGTACCGCCGGACACGAACGGTGCAATCACTGCCGCACCGTCGAAGGACTTGGCGATTTCCCAGGGCAGGCCCTTGGATTTCAGCTCGGCCTGCTTGTCGCGCAGGGTCAGGTCCAGGGCCGGGGCGAAACCGGAGATGGCGTCGAGCACTTCTTCGCGGCTTGGCTTGGTCGACAACGGTTTGCCGATCAACACGGCAATCTCTGCTTCGTAGTGCACCGAACCCCGTTCGGTCGGAATACTGAAACCGCCTTCCAGCGGCACCACGCAGCTGCCTGGCTTGATGAACAGCAGCGGTTCGGTAGGCACCGGGTTGTCCAGTTCCTTGGCGTGTTCGGCGTAGTTACGGCCGATGCACACCACTTTCCCCAACGGAAAATGAATACGCGTACCGTCGACATACTGGTGCTGATAGCTCATTACCGACTCCTGTTCCATTGATTCAAACAGCGAAAATTTTGCCCGGGTTCATGATGCCGTTCGGGTCGAAGACTGCTTTGACGGCTTTCATGTACTCGATCTCAACCTTTGATCTGCTATAGGTCAAGTAATCACGCTTGGTCATGCCCACGCCATGCTCGGCGGAAATCGAACCGTTGTACTTCTCGACGGTTTCGAACACCCACTTATTGACGGTCGCGCACTTGGCGAAGAACTCGTCCTTGCTGAGGTTTTCTGGCTTGAGGATGTTCAAGTGCAGGTTGCCGTCGCCGATATGGCCGAACCAGACGATTTCGAAGTCAGGGTAATGTTCACCGACGATCGCATCGATTTCCTTGAGGAACGCTGGGACTTTCGACACGGTGACCGAAATGTCGTTCTTGTACGGCGTCCAGTGGGAAATGGTTTCGGAGATGTACTCGCGCAGTTTCCAGAGGTTTTGCAGTTGGGTTTCGCTCTGGCTCATCACGCCGTCCAGCACCCAGCCCTGCTCGACACAGTGTTCGAAGGTTTCCAGGGCGTGGTTGGCCACTGCTTCGGTGGTCGCTTCGAATTCCAGCAGCGCGTAGAACGGGCAATCGGTTTCGAACGGTGCCGGCACATCACCCCGCGCCATGACTTTCGCCAGGGCTTTATCGGAGAAGAATTCGAACGCGGTCAGGTCGACTTTGCTCTGGAACGCGTGCAGCACCGGCATGATCGAGTCGAAATCGGCGGTGCCTAGGACCATCGCGGTGAGGTTTTTCGGGGCGCGGTCCAGACGCATGGTCGCTTCGACCACGAACCCCAGCGTGCCTTCAGCGCCAATAAACAGCTGACGCAAATCGTAGCCGGTGGCGTTCTTGATCAGGTCGCGGTTCAGCTCCAGCACATCGCCCTTGCCGGTGACGACTTTCATGCCCGCGACCCAGTTGCGGGTCATGCCGTAGCGAATGACCTTGATCCCGCCGGCATTGGTGCCGATATTGCCGCCAATCTGGCTGGAACCTGCCGAAGCGAAATCCACCGGGTAGTACAGGCCTTTTTCTTCGGCGACGTTCTGCAAATGCTCGGTGACCACGCCCGGCTGACAAACGGCGGTGCGATCGGTCATGTTCACGTCGAGAATCTGGTTCATATAGTCGAACGAGACGACCACTTCACCATTCGCCGCCACGGCAGCAGCGGAAAGCCCGGTGCGACCGCCGGATGGCACCAGCGCGACCTTGTGCTCATTGGCCCAACGGACAATGGCCTGGACCTGTTCGGTGGTCTTGGGGAACACGATGGCGCTCGGGGCCGGGGCGAAATGCTTGGTCCAATCCTTACCGTAAGCATTCAGGGAGTCGGCATCGGTCAGTACCTTGCCAGGCTCAACCAGGGTCTTCAGCTCTTCAATCAGGACAGGATTGGTCATCGACAGAACTCTCGAACAATTCATGGTCATCCTGAGAACGCTTCACGTCGCAGGAATGAGTGTTTAGCGGGGTGCATATGCTAGCATACCGACCCCGCAGCATAGTGCCCAACGGCTGTTCTGCGGTAACGGCTTTCTTGCCGTTCGGGTCAGCGTCTGTTGACCATTTCCTGCCATTTTTCTCCGGGATACAGGTTTACGCAGATGAGCAAGACTTCTCTCGATAAGAGCAAGATCAAGTTCCTTCTTCTCGAAGGCGTCCACCAATCGGCTGTCGACGTTCTCAAGTCGGCGGGCTACACCAGCATCGAGTACCTCACCGGTTCTCTGCCGGAAGCCCAGCTGAAGGAAAAGATCGCTGATGCGCACTTCATCGGCATTCGCTCCCGCACTCAACTGACCGAAGAGATCTTCGATCACGCGAAGAAGCTCGTGGCTGTCGGGTGTTTCTGCATCGGCACCAACCAGGTCGACCTCAACGCGGCGCGCGAACGCGGCATCGCGGTGTTCAACGCACCGTACTCCAACACCCGTTCCGTCGCGGAACTGGTGCTGGCCGAAGCGATCCTGTTGCTGCGCGGCATCCCTGAGAAGAACGCTTCCTGCCACCGTGGCGGCTGGATCAAGAGCGCGGCCAACTCCTTCGAAATCCGCGGCAAGAAGCTGGGTATCGTCGGTTACGGCTCGATCGGTACGCAACTGTCGGTCCTGGCGGAAGGCTTAGGGATGCAGGTGTACTTCTACGACACCGTGACCAAGCTGCCACTGGGTAACGCGACCCAGGTCGGTAACCTGCACGAGCTGCTGGGCATGTCCGACATCGTCACCCTGCACGTTCCGGAAACCGCAGCCACCCAGTGGATGATCGGCGAGAAGGAAATCCGCGCCATCAAGAAGGGCGGCATCCTGATCAACGCCGCTCGCGGCACCGTGGTCGAACTGCAAGCCCTGGCGGACGCGATCAAGGACAAGCACCTGATCGGCGCGGCCATCGACGTCTTCCCAGTGGAGCCTCGCTCCAACGAAGAAGAGTTCGAAAGCCCGCTGCGTGGCCTGGACAACGTGATCCTGACCCCGCACATCGGTGGTTCGACCGCTGAAGCGCAAGCCAACATCGGTCTGGAAGTGGCCGAGAAACTGGTCAAGTACAGCGACAACGGTACGTCGGTGTCCTCGGTCAACTTCCCGGAAGTGGCGCTGCCGGCTCACCCTGGCAAGCACCGTTTGCTGCACATCCACGAGAACATCCCGGGTGTGATGAGCGAGATCAACAAGGTCTTCGCCGAAAACGGCATCAACATTTCCGGTCAGTTCCTGCAGACCAACGAGAAAGTCGGCTACGTGGTTATCGACGTAGACGCCGAGTATTCGGAAATGGCGCAAGAGAAGCTGCAGCACATCAACGGCACCATTCGTTGCCGCGTGTTGTTCTGATAGCGACTTGAGCGACAAAAAAAGGAGCCCTCAGGGGCTCCTTTTTGATGTCCGCGGTTCTTTATTCCGGGCAGGTTACTTCACGTTGACCGTGATCTTCTTCGACACGATTGGCGGATCGAACGGCAGGTGGCCGCTGTCGCCCAACTCCAATTGCAAGGTGTGCTTGCCCGGAGCCAGTTTGACTTCAGCCTGGGTTTGCGCCTTGCCGAAGTGCATATGGTTGGGATCATTTGGAATCGGCGCGCCGGCCGCCGGCAGTTTGTCGACATCGATCAGCAGGTGGTGATGGCCGGTGTTCTTGGTCACATCGCCCGCAGGCGCCAGCGCAATGTTCTCGACGGCGAACTTGACGATGAACGTCTGTGGCACCGTGGCACCGTCTTCCGGAGAGACGATGGACACTTCGGCACCTTTCGGGGCCGGCGTAGCAGCACTGGCCAGCACCGAAACGCCCATCAACAGGCCAGCCAATGCTGCTCGTGACATAAAGGTTTTCATTCTCTTCTCCAGTTTTTTCGTAAAATCCGCGTGGCCGCCACAACTTCACGGCCATTCGTTGTCGAAGGCACTCGACAACCATAGCAAAGCGAGCCTGAATCAGAGCATCGCAATAATGAATTCAAAGGAGTGACCATGCGTTTTTTGCCTGGCCTGATCTGCCTGCTACCCCTTTTGAGCCCTTTGGCTCATGCCGAACTGATTGACGATGTTAACGATCGCGGCGAATTGCGCATCGCTCTTGAGGCTAATACACCGCCGTTCAATTTCAAGGACGACGGCAAACTAACGGGCTTCGAAGTCGAACTGGGCCAACTGTTGGCCAATGAACTGGATGTACGCGCTGACTTCGTTGTCACCGACGCCAGCGATCTGCTGCCCGGCGTCGAAAGCGGCAAGTACGACGTCGCCATCAATCACATAGCAATGACCCCTGATCTCAAGGATCGTTTCGATTTCAGCGCGCCTTACAGCTACACCGATGCGCAATTGATCGCGCAGAAAGAGGAGCAGCCACGGTCGATGGTGCTGGTGCAATCGCTGACGGAAGAAAAGCCCAAAGACGGTCCGGTGGTGGGCCTGGCGATTCCGTTCCAGAAGGGCAACCCGGCGTTTCACGCCAGCCTGGAAAACGCCTTGCAGCGGATCAAGGCCGATGGGCGACTGGAAGCGTTGTCGCAGAAATGGTTTGGGGCGGACACGAGTGTGGCGCCTAAACCCTGACCAGCCAGCAATGGATCAAATGCTGGAGATCTGATGTGGGAGCGGGCTTGCTCGCGAAGGCGGTGTATCAGGCAACTTTAATGTCGACTGGTACACCGCCTTCGCGAGCAAGCCCGCTCCCACATTTGTTTTGTGTTGGTCGTTAGTGTTGCGCAGCCAGTGCCATCGCGGCTTCAGTCAACTCAAGCTCGCTGAAGACTTGCACACCATGACGTTTGAGCAGCGCCGCAGTGACGCCCTCACCACGGACCTTCACCCCACTGAACGTCCCGTCATAGGTCAGCAAATTGCCGCAGGACGGGCTGTTGGCCTTGAGCACGGCAATCCGGATGCCGTGCTTTTGCACCAGCGCCAGCGCCTGATAAGCCCCCGAGAGAAACTCGGCACTGACGTCCGCGCCGTCCGTGGTGATCACTGAGGCCTGGCCATCCAGCACTTCACCGCCCTGCCCGCCCGGGATTTCCGCCGCGGCCCTTGGCGTCGGCAAGCCACCGGCCACTTCCGGACACAACGGCACGACCCGACCTTCGTCGAGCCACTGTTGAAGCTGATCGAACGGCCCGCTGGCCCCGCCGTCGTAACGCACGCGGTGGCCCAGCAGACAGCGGCTTACCAGAATTTTCTGCATGATCAGAACGGCTCGTTGCCGCGACGCCGAAACCAGCCGGTCAACGACAGGCGCTCGCGCGTCGCGGGCAGGACTTCGTGGGGCACTTCACCCGACAGGAACACCACCAGGCTTCCGCCGGCAGGCAGCACATCGTGTTCGACACCGTCGGCCAGGTACATGCGCAACTGGCCGCCGTGCTCGGGCAGCCAGGCGTCATTGAGGTAGACCACCGCCGACACCATGCGCCGGTCGTCATCGCGGAAACGGTCGACGTGCTTGAGGTAAAAAGCACCGGGCGGGTACAGGGCGAAATGGCTTTCGAAATCTTCCAGGCCCAGGTACAAACCGCGATTCATCGCCTCGCGCAGGCTGTCCATCAGCTCCAGATAACTGTCGCACGCCAGCGCCTGACCGGGATCGATCCACTGGATATGGTCGCCTCGAATCCCCTCGCGGATCTCCGATGTCGGCCCGCGCCCCACGGCCGCCGGCGCCAATTCACCTTCGGCAGAACGTTTACGGCACTCGGCCGCCAGTTCCTGGGTCAGACCCAGAGGCAGGAAAATATTCTGCTGCGACCAGCCGTGTTCAGCCAGGTCGTCGACGATACGTAACAGCAGCGGGTGATCAGAGGGTATTTGCATGACGCGCATAGTATTCCTGCGCCTGTAAATCCGACAGAGCCGCGCAGCGGGTTGATACGAATTCTCGACAAGTACGAAGGCCACACGGAGAATAGTCGCCTGCTGACAGGAGTCCCTATGCGCCGTTTGCTTTTCTCACTGTTGATGTTCTGCGTTATGCCCGCTTGGGCAGACGGCCACGACCAGTTGTACAAGGTCGCCGGCTGGCCAGAACAACGCGCGCATTTCAACGACGCACTCTCGGCCGCTCAGCAGCGTTACCAGAACAGCCTGCCACCGGCGGTGTTCCAGGCATTGGTCAACAACAGCAATCAGCGTTTTGCACCCCAGGCCGTGGACCAGCGCGCCGAAGCGCAATTGCGCAAGACCCTCATCGATCCGAAGCCTGCGTTGACGTTCTTTCAATCGCCGCTGGGGAAGAAAATCGTCGCCGCCGAACTGCTGGCGACCCGCCGCGATCAATTGGCCAAAAACGCCAAGGGCTTGCCGAAGATGCAGGCCACTGACAGCCGCATGCTGATCATCGGCCATCTGGCCCAAGCCCTGCCCGCTCGCGAAGCCGGCGCGGAAGTGAGCCTGGCGATTGCCGGCGTCGCCGCCGACAGCCTCAGCTCGATGATCCCCGGTTTGCTTGGTGGTGGTCAGGCGCAAGGGATGTTGAACGGACAGCGCCAGCGCTTGATGGACCAGATCGGCAGCGACTTGAACAACACGCTGCTGTATGTCTATCGCGACCTGTCGGATGACGAACTGGAAGAATTCGCCACGTTTGCCGAGTCGGCTGAGGGCAAGGCTTATTACCAGGCAGCGCTGGCGGCGATTCGCGCGGGGTTGGCGGTGGGGCAGGATACGTCGAGTCTTCGCCAGTAATTTTCGGCGCCTGATAAATTGCTTTCGCGGGCAAGCCTCGCTCCTACAGGGGAACGCGATCAACTGTAGGAGCGAGGCTTCCCCGCGAAGAGGCCCTAACGGTCGCTAAAGATTTCGACCCTTGATCCGCTTCGTCAAAAACCCGAAATACTCCCCCCGCAACGCCAGCGTTTCATTCGCCAGATGATGCCGCGCCTCGGGCAACATCAACACCTGCGGCCGATCAAACTTGCCTCGCAGCACCTCAAGGTTGTGCTGCCAATCCACCGTCATGTCCGCCTGCCCCTGCACAATCAGCGGTCGTCGCGTGCTGCCCGGTGCAGCTTCGATGCGCTTGATCCACCGCGCCAGCGCACCGACCCAGGCCGTCGGCAAGCGCAGCGGTTGCAGCGGATCAGCTTGCAGGAACGGCAAGAAATCCGGGTCGTTGGAGTTCTCGCTGAAGCGCCGGGCGATGGCTTTGACGAACGGCTTGAGCAGGTAATAGCTGAGCTGCGACCAGCCCCAGGCTCGCGGCCTCACCAATGGCGACAGCAGAATCACCTGGCCCTGGGCCGGGCTGCTGGCGCCCTGGTTGAGCACATGATCGATCACGATCGCGCCACCGGTGCTTTGCCCGCACAGGTGCCACGGTTGTGGCAGATCGAGGGACAACGCCTCGGCAAACAACCCTTGCAGCGTGTCCTGATACTCGGCGAAATCCTTGATGCTCGCCCGTTCGCCACTGGACAACCCGTGCCCCGGCAGGTCGCAGGCAATCACTGCAAAACCCTGGTCCAGCGCCCACTCGATCACGTGCCGGTAGAGCCCAGTGTGATCATAGAAACCATGGAACAAAAACAGCGTCGCTTTCGCTCGCTCGGGCCACCAGACCTGACTGACCACGTCATAACCATCCACCGCGAAACGCCCCAGACCGCTGCGTAAATCGCGTCCCGGAAAATCCAGCCCGTAAAACCGCTGGTAAGCCAGCGCTTCCACCGACAACGGCTGACCCTCGGCCAATGGCCGCAGGCTGGCACGCAGGTGATCGGGGTCGAAAGTGGCAGACATGAGCAATTCCAGAACTCGAAACAGACTTTATGGGCCTGCGATATTCATCTGTCGCGGCAAGCATGGCAAGCTGGGCGACCTTCGAGGATTGAAACCCATGCGCTCGGCCTACCGCACCACACTGCTTGCCAGCCTGCTCGCCCTCGTGTGCGCCGGCGTCCTGTGGGCCGCTTACGACTGGTTTCAGGGGCGCTACCTGCGAGCGTTCAGCTCACACACCGCCGTATTTTCCGGCGATCCGTTGCGCCTGCCCGACAACCTCGCCGGCCCCGGCGCCATCCGCCTCGTGCACTTCTGGGACCCGGCCTGCCCGTGCAACGTCGGCAATCAACAGCACCTGACCGAACTGGTTGAACACTATGTACCGCAAGGCGTCGAGTTTTATGCGGTACAAAAGCCCGGCAGCCACGGTCAGTTGCCCAGCACGTTGAGCAGTTTGAAAAGCATCACCGTGCTGCCCGGCTCCGAACAGATCCCCGCCAGCCCGGCGGTGGCGATCTGGGATCGCAGCGGCAAACTGGCGTATTTCGGCCCGTACAGCGAAGGCCTGACCTGCAACTCGAGCAACAGCTTTATCGAGCCGATCCTGCAAGCACTGAACGAAGGCCGCGCCGTGAATGCCACGCACACACTCGCGGTGGGGTGTTACTGCCCGTGGCCGGTCGAGACAAAAGTCGACACAAAGCAGTAGCACTCTGAAGAGGCGAATCCCTCCTAAGTGCGATGGTCCGGTCGGCAAGCCGTGCTAAAAAGTGGCGCCAGGGAACTGCAGCCACTCATAACAAAAACAAGGAATCACCATGAAACGTAGCCTGACCGTTCTTGCCGTGCTGATCGTCGTGCTCGCCGCAGGCAGCGGTTGGTACGTCTACAGCAAGCAGCCGTCACGCCAGGGCCTGGTTGAGTTGCAGCACCTGCAAGGTTCGGTCACCGTGCGCTACGACGAGCGCGGCATCCCGCACATCCGCGCCGACAACGAAACCGACCTGTACCGCGCCCTCGGTTACGTGCATGCCCAGGACCGACTGTTTCAGATGGAAGTCCTGCGCCGACTCGCGCGCGGCGAGCTGGCCGAAATCCTCGGCCCGAAACTGCTCGATACCGACAAACTGATGCGCAGCCTGCGCATTCGCGAACGCGCCGAAACCTATCTGGTGAACCTGGACAAACAGTCGCCAACCTTTATCGCCATGCAAGCCTATCTCGACGGCATCAATCAATATCAGGACAGCCACGCAAAACCCGTGGAGTTCGATGTGCTGGGCATTCCCAAGCGCCCGTTCACCGCCCAGGACACCATCAGCATTGCCGGCTACATGGCCTACAGTTTTGCCGCGGCGTTTCGTACCGAACCGTTGCTGACCTTCGTACGGGATCAGTTGGGGGCCAGCTACCTGTCGGTCTTCGATCTCGATTGGCAGCCCAAAGGTGTGCTCAACGGCAGCACGCCAGCCCTCGCCAGTGCCGACTGGAAAGACCTCAACGCCCTCGCCCGTTTGAGCAAACAGGCGCTGGCCGACAATGGCCTGCCACAGTTCGAGGGCAGCAACGCCTGGGTCGTCTCCGGCAGCCATACCAAAAGCGGCAAGCCGCTATTGGCCGGCGATCCGCACATCCGCTTCTCCGCGCCGTCGGTGTGGTACGAAGCGCACCTTTCGGCACCGGGTTTCGAACTCTACGGCCACTATCAGGCCTTGATGCCGTTCGCTTCCCTGGGGATGAACCGTGACTTTGGCTGGAGCATCACCATGTTCCAGAACGATGACCTCGACCTGATCGCCGAGAAGGTCAACCCGGATAATCCCAATCAGGTCTGGTATCGCGGCAAATGGGTGGACATGGTGACCAGCGAACAGCAGATCGCCGTCAAGGGTCAGCCACCGGTAACGCTGGTACTGCGTCAGTCGCCGCACGGCCCGATCGTCAACGATGCGCTGGGCAGCAGCGTCGGCAAAACGCCGATCGCCATGTGGTGGGGGTTTCTCGAAAGTCAGAATCCGATCCTTGAAGGCTTCTACCAGCTCAACCGCGCCGACACCCTGGCCAAGGCTCGCAGTGCCGCCGCCAAGGTCCAGGCACCGGGCCTGAACATCGTCTGGGCCAATGCCAAGGGCGATATCGGTTGGTGGGCGGCCGCGCAGTTGCCGAAACGTCCGGCGGGCGTGCGTCCGGGTTTCATCCTCGACGGCAGCACGGCCGAGGCGGACAAGGACGGCTTCTACCCGTTCAGCGCCAACCCTCAGGAAGAGAACCCGGCGCGGGGCTACATCGTCTCGGCCAACTTCCAGCCGGTGTCGCCGACCGGCATGGAGATTCCCGGCTATTACAACCTGGCGGATCGGGGCCAGCAGCTCAATCGCCAGCTCAGCGACAAAAACACCAAGTGGGACCTGGACGCCAGCCAGAAGCTGCAACTGGGCACCACCACCGCCTACGGTCCGCGGTTGCTGGCGCCGTTGCTGCCGGTATTGCGCGAAGTGGTAAGCGATCCCGCCGAGCTTAAACTGGTGGAGCAACTGGCCCAGTGGAAAGGCGACTACCCGCTGGATTCCACCAGCGCCACGCTGTTCAACCAGTTCCTGTTCAACCTGGCTGACGCAACGATGCACGATGAGCTGGGCAATGACTTTTTTGAAACGCTGCTCTCGACCCGGATAATCGACGCCGCGCTGCCACGCCTGGCCGCAACCGCCGACTCGCCGTGGTGGGACAACCGCAACACCCTCGGCAAGGAAACCCGTGCCGATACGGTCAAGGGGGCGTGGCAAGCGAGCATCGCTCACCTCAAGACCACGCTGGGTGCGGATTTCGCGCAATGGCAGTGGGGCAAGGCGCACACGTTGACCCATGGTCATCCACTGGGCCAACAGAAGCCGCTGGACCGGATCTTCAACGTCGGCCCGTTCGCGGCGCCCGGCACTCACGAAGTGCCGAACAACCTCTCGGCCAAGATCGGCCCGGCACCGTGGCCCGTGACCTATGGCCCATCGACCCGGCGCCTGATCGACTTCGCCGACCCGGCCCACAGCCTGACCGTCAACCCGGTTGGCCAGAGCGGCGTGCCGTTCGACAGCCACTATGACGACCAGGCCGAAGCGTACATCGAAGGGATCTACTACCAGGCGCATCTCAACGACGAGGAAGTCACGGCCAATACCCGCAGTACATTGAAGCTGTTGCCGGCGCGGTCTGCTCAGTAGATTTTCGGTGGCGGGGCGGACGCCTTCGCGGGCAAGCCTCGCTCCTACAGGTTACGCGTCGCTCTTGTAGGAGCGAGGCTTGCCCGCGAAGAGGCCCTTACAAACACCATCAACGCTGGCTCAAACCATCGCCGCAAAGTTCAGCCTGAACTGCTGCGGCGTCACCCCCAGCCTGCGGTTGAACACACTGCGCATGTGCTGGGCATCGCGGAACCCGCACTGATACGCCACGGTCTTGAGCGGCGAGTTCGTGCTTTCGAGCAGCACCCGCGCCGCATCCACCCGCGCCCGCTCGACGAATTCCGCCGGGGTGATTTTCGCTTCTTTGACGAACACTCGGGAAAAGTTGCGCGCGCTCATGTTGGCGGCGTTAGCCAGGTCGGCAATCGTCAGGTCGCCGGTGAGATTGGCCAACACGTAGAGCTGCACCAACGCCACCGCCGACGTCGGTTCCGCGTGTGGCGTGAGGAACGGGCTGAACTGCGATTGCCCGCCCGAGCGTTGAGTGAACACCACCAGCCGCTTGGCCACGCTGAGGGCCACTTCCGGCCCGTGATCCCGACCCAGCAGGTACAACGACAGATCGATCCCCGCCGTGACTCCGGCCGACGTATACAGCTCGCCGTCCTGCACGTACAGGCGATCCGCGTCGACCTGCGTCGATGGGCACAACGTCGCCAGCGCCGCCGCGTCGCCCCAGTGGGTGGTCACTGTTCGCCCTTCGAGCAATCCGGCGCGTGCAAGCATGAACGCGCCGTTGCAGATCGAGCCAAAGCGCTGCGCCAGCGCACAGGCATCGCGCAGCCAGGCATCGAACGCCGCGCCGAAATTCAGGAACGGCAACTGCGGCCCACCGGCCACCAGCAGCAAGTCATAAGCCTCCAGCGCCTCGCTGAAATGCCGATGGGCATTGAGTGACAAGCCGTTGGAGCAGGCCATCACCCCACGCTCGACCCCGATCACCTCCAGCCGATAGTGATCTTCCGGCGCCAGGAACCGATTGGCTTCGGAAAACACATCCATGGGACCGGTGACGTCCAGCGACTGGACGCCTGCGAACACCACGATGGCAACGGTTTTACTCATGACATGAATCGCCTTCTATGGCTCTGAATGCACCAAGACCTGTAGGAGCGAGCTCGCTCGCGATGGACGTGAGGACGCCGCGTTCATCCAGGCAGCCCGCGTCATCGTTGACGTCCATCGCGAGCAAGCTCACTCCTACAGGGAATGTGTTTATCCCGATCAAACTTAGCCAAGCCGCGGGCAACAAGCGAGGTTGGCGCGATATGCAGGTTCATTGGCAAGGATCGCAGCCATGGATCGATTGTCCGGTTTGGGGTGTGGGAACAGACTTGTTCCATCAGCGCCGCCACGGCGTTCCCCACGAGGAAAGCACCATGAGCAGCACCATCGCCGGTATCAAAATCCCCGACAGCGCGTTGGCCAAGGCCACCACTGAATACATTCGCGACGTCGAATCAGACCTGCTGTATCACCACTCACGCCGGGTGTTTCTGTTCGGCGCCTTGAGTGGCGAACGCAAGCAACTGGCCTACAACCCCGAGTTGTTGTACGTCGGCGCGATGTTCCATGACTTGGGTCTGGTGGAAGGTCACCGCACTGACAATGAGCGTTTCGAAGTCGATAGCGCCAACGCCGCCAAAGCGTTCCTCCAGCCTTACGGTTTCTCGGACGACGATATCGAGCAGGTGTGGTTGTCGATTGCCTTGCACACCACACCGGGCGTGCCGCAACACTTGCGCCCAAACGTGGCGCTGGTGACGGCCGGTGTCGAGATGGATGTGTTGGGGATTGATTACGCCGCCTTCCCCACCGTGCAACGTGAGGCGGTGGTGCATGCGCATCCACGGGGCGAAGGGTTCAAGGAATGCATCCTGTGTGCGTTCGCCAATGGCTTCAAACACCGGCCGGACACCACGTTCGGTACCGTGAACGCGGACGTGCTGGTGGACAGCGAGCCGGGCTTCAAGCCGATGAACTTCGTCGAGATCATCCGCAAGTCACCTTGGGTTTCCTAAAACCAAATGTGGGAGCGGGCTTGCTCGCGAAGAGAGAGTGTCAGTTGACATTAATGCCGTCTGACACACCACTTTCGCGAGCAAGCCCGCTCCCACATTGGATCTGGGTTGGCCACACAATAGTGTGTCAACCCATCTCAGGCTTAAGCCGCTTCCGGCGCCTGCTGTGCGCGACGCACGTCCGGTTGTTTCCAGGAGTCGGCAGCGCTTTCTTCGATGGCCTGCTGGATCGCACGTTTGCGACTTTCTTCGGCGCGGCGGCTGAAGAACCAGACCAGGAATGTCATCAGCGAGACCGCCAGCAGAATCAGGCTGGCCACGGCGTTGATCTCGGGTTTCACGCCCAGGCGCACCGCCGAGAACACTTCCATCGGCAGGGTCGTCGAACCCGGACCGGAGACGAAGCTCGCCAACACCAGGTCATCCAGCGACAGCGCGAAGGACATCATGCCGCCGGCCCCCAGCGATGGCGCGATCATCGGGATGGTGATCAGGAAGAACACCTTCCACGGCCGCGCACCGAGGTCCATGGCTGCCTCTTCGATGGACAGGTCCAGCTCACGCAAGCGCGCCGACACCACCACCGCCACATACGCCGCACAGAACGTGGTGTGGGCGATCCAGATGGTGACGATGCCGCGCTCCTGCGGCCAACCGATCATCTGCGCCATGGCCACGAACAGTAGCAGCAGCGACAGACCGGTGATCACTTCCGGCATCACCAACGGCGCCGTCACCAGGCCACCGAACAGCGTGCGGCCCTTGAAGTGGGTGATACGGGTCAGCACGAAGGCCGCCAGCGTACCCAGCGCCACTGCGGCCACCGCCGTGTAGCAGGCGATTTCCAGCGAGCGCACCACCGAGCCCATCAGTTGGGTGTTGTCCATCAAGCCGACGTACCACTTGATCGACCAGCCGCCCCACACCGTCACCAGTTTCGAGGCGTTGAACGAGTAGATCACCAGGATCAGCATCGGTGCGTAGATGAACAGCAGACCCGCTATCAACATGAAGCTTGAGAAACGGAAGCGCTTCATTCTTTGCCCTCCATTTCTTTGGCCTGACTACGGTTGAACAGGATGATCGGCACAATCAGGATCAACAGCATCACCACCGCCAGGGCAGAGGCCACCGGCCAGTCACGGTTATTGAAGAACTCTTGCCAGAGCACTTTACCGATCATCAGGGTTTCCGGACCGCCGAGCAGTTCCGGGATCACGAACTCACCGACCACCGGAATGAACACCAGCATGCAGCCGGCAACGATGCCGTTCTTGGACAGCGGAATGGTGATTTTCCAGAAGCTGTTGAAGGTACTCGAACCGAGGTCCGATGCGGCTTCCAGCAGACTGTTGTCGTGCTTCACCAGGTTGGCATAGAGCGGCAGGATCATGAACGGCAGATAGGAGTAAACGACACCAATATAGACCGCGAGGTTGGTGTTGAGGATCTGCAGTGGCTCGTCGATCCAGCCCATGCTCATCAGGAAGCCGTTCAACAGGCCGTTGTTGCTGAGGATGCCCATCCACGCATACACGCGGATCAGGATCGCGGTCCAGGTCGGCATCATGATCAGCAGCACCAGCACCGTTTGCATTTCTTTGCGGGCACTGGCAATGGCGTAGGCCATCGGGTAGCCGATCAGCAAACAGAGGACGGTGCTGATCAGCGCCATCTTCAACGAGCCGAGGTAAGCGGCGATGTACAACTCGTCGCCGGCCAGCATCGCGTAGTTGCTCAGGTTAAGCAGCAACTGCACTTTCTGGTCGAGGTAGCTGTAGATTTCGGTGTACGGCGGAATGGCCACGTCGGCTTCGGCGAAGCTGATCTTCAACACGATGAAGAACGGCAACATGAAGAACAGGAACAGCCAGATGAACGGAACCCCGATGACCAGCTGACGGCCACCGGGAATTATTCGATTGAGGCGGCGTTTGAATTTGCGCATGTTCATGAGCGAAGTACCACGCCGCTGTCGTCTTCCCAATACACGTAAACCTGATCACCCCAGGTTGGGCGCTGACCACGGCGCTCGGCATTGGCGACGAACGACTGGACAATCTTGCCGCTCGGCAACTCGACGTAGAACACCGAATGGCCACCGAGGTAGGCGATGTCGTGCACCTTGCCGCTGGACCAGTTGTAGTCGCAGGTCGGCATGGTCGGCGTCACCAGCAGTTTTTCCGGACGGATCGCGTAGGTCACGGATTTGTCCTGCACCGAGGTGCTGATGCCGTGGCCGACGTAGATCTGGCGATCCAGGTCCTTGCAGGTAATGATCGCGTGGCCTTCGGCGTCGTCGATCACTTCGCCGTCGAAGATGTTGACGTTGCCGATGAATTCGCAGACCAGGCGACTGGTCGGGGTTTCGTAGATGTCGATCGGGCTGCCGATCTGGGCGATCCAGCCCAGGTGCATGATCGCGATGCGCTCGGCCATGGTCATGGCCTCTTCCTGGTCGTGGGTCACCATGACGCAGGTTACGCCGACGCGCTCGATGATCTCGACCAGCTCCAGCTGCATTTGCGAACGCAGCTTCTTGTCCAGCGCACCCATCGGTTCGTCGAGCAGCAACAGCTTCGGTCGCTTGGCCAGCGAACGGGCCAACGCCACACGCTGACGCTGGCCACCGGACAGTTGATGCGGCTTACGCTTGGCGTATTGGCTCATCTGTACCAGCTTGAGCATGTCGGCCACGCGCGCATCGACTTCAGCGGCGGGTAGCTTGTCCTGCTTGAGGCCGAAGGCGATGTTCTGCGCCACGGTCATGTGCGGGAACAAGGCGTAGGACTGGAACATCATGTTGATCGGCCGCTCGTACGGCGGCATGTCGGTGATGTCTACGCCATCAAGGAAAATCCGCCCCTCCGTGGGCCGTTCGAAACCTGCGAGCATGCGCAGCAAGGTGGATTTGCCCGATCCCGAACCGCCGAGCAAGGCGAAAATCTCGCCTTTCTTGATTTCCAGGGACACATCGTCCACGGCAATCGTCTCGTCGAACTTCTTCGTGACCCGGTCGATTTTGACCAACACCTGTTTAGGTGATTGGTCGCCCTCGAGGGCTTTCTTATAGGCGCCGGAGGCAACTGCCATTTACGAAACTCCCAACAAAATTGCAGTTCGCCCGAGGCGAGCGAACCTTGGATAGTTTGAGCCTTACAGCTATTTACCCGACTTGACCTTGGTCCAGCTGCGGGTCATCAAACGTTGAATGTTTGGTGGTAACTCGATGGACACATAGGTCTTGTCGAGGACTGCTTGCGGTGGATAAACCGACTCGTCGGTGCGGATGGACTGCTCCATCAGTTTGTCCGACCCAGGGTTAGGGTTGGCGTAGCCGACGTAATCACTGACCTGGGCGATCACCTCGGGTTTCAGCAAATAGTTGATGAAGGCGTGGGCTTCCTTGACGTTGGCCGCATCCTTGGGGATTGCCAGCATGTCGAACCACAGCGCGCCGCCTTCCTTTGGAATCGAATAGGCGATGTTCATGCCTTTGCCGGCTTCAGCCGCGCGGGCCTTTGCCTGGATCATGTCGCCGGAAAAACCGATCGCCACGCAGATATCGCCGTTGGCCAAATCTGCGATGTATTTTGAAGAGTGGAAATAGGTCACGTAAGGCCGCACTGCCAGCAACTTGGCTGTCGCCTTCTCATAGTCTTTGGGGTCGGTGCTGTTGGCGTTGAGGCCCATATAGTTGAGCACGGTGGGCATCATTTCATCGGCGGAATCGAGGAACGACACGCCGCAGCTGTGCAATTTCTTGATGTTTTCCGGCTCGAACACCACATCCCAGGAGTCGATCTTGTCGAGACCGAGCACTTCCTTGACCTTGTCGACGTTGTAACCGATGCCGTTGGTGCCCCACAGATACGGCGCGGCGTACTGGTTACCCGGATCGTTTTGCTCCAGGCGCTTGAGCAGCACCGGGTCGAGGTTGGAATAGTTGGGCAGCAGCTTCTTGTCGAGCTTCTGGAAAGCGCCGGCCTTGATCTGCTTGCCGAGGAAGTGGTTGGACGGCACGACCACGTCGTAACCGGTACGCCCGGCGAGCAACTTGCCTTCCAGGGTTTCGTTGGAATCGAAGACGTCATACACCGGCTTGATGCCGGTCTCTTTCTGGAAGTCTGCCAGGGTGGTCGATCCGATGTAGTCCGACCAGTTATAAATATGCACAGTGCCGGCGGCCTGGACACTAACGGCGAGCGTTAGTCCGGCGCCGACCAGCAAGGCATTGCGCAACAAAGAAAAAATAGGCAAGTGAAGGTCCTCTAAAATGAGTTGGGCCCAAGTTGCCCCGTGTTACATGACAGCCTTGGCTGCCTGACAACAAAACCGGCGCGCAACTTACCCTCGAAAAACCGTTCCAGCAAACTTTTACACAAGACCTGTAGGAGCGAGCTTGCTCGCGATGAACCTGAGAGCACCGCTGGGTGTCAGGCACCCAGCGTTATCGTTGACGACCATCGCGAGCAAGCTCGCTCCTACAAGGGTTTTACTTACTTACCGGATTTGATCTTGGTCCAGCTGCGCGTCAGGATCCGCTGGGTCGCGGCCGGCAAGTCGGCAATCGCGTACAGCTTGGCCAACACGTCTGCTGGCGGGTAGATGCCCGGGTCGGCAGTGATGTCTTTATCCACCAACGGGGTTGCCGCCGCGTTACCGTTCGGGAAGCGTACGGCGTTGGTGATGGCCGCCATGACTTCCGGCTTCTGCAGGTAGGTCATGAACTTGTAGGCGCCTTCGACGTTTTCGGCATCTTTAGGGATGGCGACCATGTCGTAGAAGCTGCCCGCACCTTCTTTCGGAATGTTGTAGCTGACTTTTACCTTGTCACCGGCTTCAGCCGCACGGGACTTGGCCTGGTAGATGTCACCCGAGTAACCCACGGCCACGCAGATGTTGCCGTTGGCCAGGTCGGAGATGTACTTGGACGAGTGGAAGTAGGCGATCGAAGGACGGACCTTCATGATCAGCGCTTCGGCCTTGTCGATGTCTTCTTTCTTCTGGCTGTCGGTTGGCAGGCCCAGGTAATGCAGCGCCACCGGAATCATCTCGGTAGGCGAATCGAGGAGGCTGATACCGCACGACTTCAACTTGGCGGCGTTTTCAGGCTTGAAGATCAGGTCCCAGGAATCGGTCGGTGCGTCGGCACCCAGTGCAGCCTTGACCTTCTCGGCGTTGAAACCGATACCGATCGAACCCCACATGTAAGGGAAGGCATGTTCGTTGCCAGGGTCGCTCACCGATACCGCTTTGAGCAGGTCGGGGTTCAGGTTTTTCCAGTTGGGCAGCTTGGACTTGTCCAGCTTCTGGTAAACACCGGCCTTGATCTGCTTGGCCAGGAAGTTGTTCGACGGTACGACGATGTCGTAGCCGGACTTGCCTGCCAGCAACTTGGCTTCCAGGGTTTCGTTGCTGTCAAAAACGTCGTACACCACCTTGATCCCGGACTCTTTTTCGAAGTTCGCGATGGTGTCCGGTGCAATGTAATCAGACCAGTTGTACACGTGAAGAACTTTGTCGTCCGCCTGAACTGCGCCCGCCATCACGCCCATCAGGGACATGGCGAGGAGGGTCTTGCCAGCTATCTTCATACCTAATGCCTTCATGGGTAATGCTCCAATTTTTCTTTTTAACCACGTGCTCAGCGGCCTTTCCCGGGCACTCCGAACAAGCGGTAGTCTGGCAAGATCCAAGGCAGGCTTTCAAGGAAAGACCCATCCTTTGTTTGCTCCGAGCGAAATGCAAACTTCACACCCCGCTCAGAGCCTAGCACTTAGCCCTGCAACGCACTCAGCGTCAGGTCCAGACACTTGCGTGCCTTTGTAACCAACTCATCGATTTCTGCCGGTGTGATCACCAGCGGCGGAGCAATGATCATGGTGTCGCCCACGGCGCGCATGATCAGGCCGTTCTCGAAGCAGAACGTGCGGCAGATCATGCCGACGCCCTTGCCTTCGTAACGTTTGCGAGTGGCCTTGTCCTGCACCAGCTCGATGGCCCCCAACAGACCGACCCCACGCACTTCGCCCACCAACGGGTGATCGCTCAATTCCCGTAGACGCTTTTGCAAATAGGGTGCCGTTTCTGCATGAACGCGCTCGACAATTTTTTCTTCGCGCAGGATGCGGATGTTTTCCAGCGCTACCGCAGCAGCCACCGGGTGCCCGGAATAGGTGAAGCCGTGGTTGAAATCGCCGCCCTCGTTGAGCACCGCGACCACTTCGTCACGCACGATCAGGCCACCCATAGGGATGTAGCCGGAGGTCAGGCCTTTGGCGATGGTCATCATGTCGGGCTTGAGGTCGTAGAAATCGGTACCGAACCACTCACCGGTACGGCCGAAACCACAAATCACTTCGTCCGCCACGAACAGGATGTCGTACTTGGCGAGGATTTCCTTGATGCGCGGCCAGTAGCTGTCTGGCGGAATGATCACGCCGCCGGCGCCCTGGATCGGCTCGGCAATAAAGGCACCGACGTTGTCGACGCCGACTTCCAGAATCTTCTCTTCCAGCTGATTGGCCGCCCAGATACCGAACTCTTCCGGGGTCATGTCGCCGCCTTCAGCGAACCAGTACGGCTGGGCGATGTGGACGATGCCCGGGATCGGCAAGTCGCCCTGCTCGTGCATGTAAGTCATGCCACCCAGGCTCGCGCCAGCCACGGTGGAACCGTGATAGCCGTTCTTGCGGCTGATGATGACTTTCTTTTTCGGCTGGCCCTTGATCGCCCAATAGTGACGAACCATACGCAGCATGGTGTCGTTGCCTTCGGAACCGGAACCGGTGAAGAACACGTGATTCATGCCTTCCGGTGCGATGTCGGCGATGGCCTTGGCCAGTTCCAGCACCGGCGGGTGAGCGGTCTGGAAGAACAGGTTGTAATAAGGCAATTCGCGCATTTGCTTGCTGGCGGCATCAGCCAGTTCATCGCGACCGTAGCCGATCGCAACGCACCACAGGCCGGCCATGCCGTCGAGGATCTTGTTGCCTTCGCTGTCCCAGAGGTAAACGCCTTTGGCGGTGGTGATGATCCGCGGGCCTTTCTCTTTCAGCTGCTTGAAGTCGCTGAACGGGGCCAGGTGGTGATCATTGCTCAGGGTTTGCCACTCACGGGTTTGCGGGTTGTTGCTGGTCATGCGAATTCTCCTAAGGTTGCAGTGGAGGGCGCCGCCAAGTGCAGCGGCGCCCGGCGCATCAGACGGCGAAGAGCAGGAATTCCCGCTCCCACGAACTGATCACGCGCTTGAAGTTTTCATGCTCGGCCCGCTTGACCGCGACGTAGCCAGTGATGAATTTCTTGCCCAGGTATTTCTCGATGGTCGCGCTGTTTTCCATGCGTTCCAGCGCGTCTTCGATGGTCAGTGGCAGGCGCAGGTTGCGGCGTTCATAGCCACGCCCCACCACCGGCGCACTCGGGTTCAAGCCTTCGACCATGCCGACGTAACCGCAGAGCAGGCTCGCGGCAATCGCCAGGTACGGGTTGGCGTCGGCGCCCGGCAGGCGGTTTTCCACCCGACGGTTTTGTGGCCCGGCATCCGGCACCCGCAGGCCCACGGTGCGGTTCTCTTCGCCCCACTCCACGTTCACCGGTGCCGAGGTGTCCGGCAGGAAGCGGCGGAACGAGTTGACGTTCGGGGCGAACAGCGGCAACAGCTCGGGGATCAGTTTCTGCAAGCCACCGATGTGGTTCAGGAACAGCTGGCTCATGGTCCCGTCTTCGTTGGAGAAAACGTTCTTGCCGGTCTCGATGTCGATGATGCTCTGGTGCAAGTGCATCGCGCTGCCCGGCTCGCCGGTCATGGGCTTGGCCATGAAGGTCGCGGCCACGTCGTGCTTGAGCGCGGCTTCGCGCATGGTGCGCTTGAACACCAGGATCTGGTCGGCCAGGGACAAGGCATCGCCGTGACGGAAGTTGTTTTCCATCTGCGCCGTGCCGTCCTCGTGGATCAGCGTGTCGAGGTCCAGTTCCTGCAGTTCGCACCAGTCGTAGACGTCTTCGAACAGCGGATCGAATTCGTTCGCCGCTTCAATCGAGAACGACTGGCGGCCGATTTCCGGGCGCCCGGAGCGGCCGATCGGCGGCTGCAACGGATAGTCCGGGTCGTCGCTGCGCTTGGTCAGGTAAAACTCCATTTCCGGCGCCACGATCGGCTGCCAGCCCTTGTCGGCATAGAGTTTCAGGACCTTCTTGAGCACGTTGCGCGGCGACAGCTCGATCGGGTTGCCCTGCTTGTCGTAGGTGTCGTGGATCACCTGGGCGGTGGGCTCGATGGCCCACGGCACGAGAAACACCGCGTTCGCGTCGGGGCGGCAGATCATGTCGATGTCGGCCGGGTCGAGCAGTTCGTAATAGATGTCGTCTTCGACATAGTCGCCGGTCACGGTCTGCAACAGAACGCTCTCGGGCAGGCGCATGCCCTTTTCGGCAATGAACTTGTTGGTCGGCGAAATCTTGCCCCGGGTGATCCCGGTCAAGTCGGCGATCATGCATTCGACTTCTGTGATCTTGTGGTCTTTCAACCAATCGGTGAGCTGGTCGAGGTTGTGACTCATAAATGCCTCTTAGGCTGAGTTTCCTGACTCTTATAAGTCAGGCGTTGTTTGACGCATCGGCGTCGCGTGGTACAGATTGCCACTGCCATTGCCGCGCACAAATACCCGCCGCGACAATGGCGTGGTAAACGGAGAGTAAAGCAGCGCGTGCAGAATGATGAGCAGCGCCCGACGTATTGGCCGGGCCGCCACCGTGAAACGGTTCTATATTGGAAGTAGCGTCGGTCAAGAGAATGTCGTGCAAACCGTCCAGAATATCGGACGGTGCCCGCCAAAGTGCCGGGGAAGAAAGAGTCGACGGCACGCCTTTGGCAACACTGGCCTGAGCGTGAACGTACGGGTCGCCACTGATGTGGTAAGCATGCAGACCGATCTGCCTTGAGCATTCGGTGACGCCGATTAACGGCAGGCGAGACATGAAGCACCCCGGTATTATTGGTGTTATGGGTTTGAATCGAGCTTAGCCTTGTTCATTTTTTTACACAACACCCCCGTAAAAAATACAACACGGCCCGCTCAAGCCTGCGGTCGCTAAAGCGTTCAAAGGCATAAAAACGCCCCAAACTGCCTCAAAAAAGCCCTGCGAGCGCTTTTTTAGGGCAAAAAAGGCCTCGCTTGACTTCGGCATGCCGTTCGGGTTGACTGGAATCCGAAGAGATCAATGATTGATATTTTTAACAACAAAGGTGTTGCATCATGTCGGTACCCCCGCGTGCCGTTCAGCTTAACGAAGCGAACGCGTTCCTTAAGGAACATCCTGAGGTTCTGTACGTTGACCTTCTGATTGCGGATATGAATGGTGTGGTGCGCGGCAAGCGCATTGAACGCACCAGCCTCCACAAGGTTTACGAGAAAGGCATCAACCTGCCGGCCTCTCTATTTGCTCTGGATATCAATGGCTCGACGGTGGAAAGCACCGGCCTGGGCCTGGACATCGGCGATGCTGACCGAATCTGCTATCCAATCCCTGACACCCTGTGCAACGAGCCTTGGCAGAAGCGCCCTACCGCGCAACTGTTAATGACCATGCACGAACTCGAAGGTGAACCTTTCTTCGCGGATCCCCGTGAAGTACTGCGTCAAGTTGTGACCAAGTTCGACGAGATGGGCCTGACCATCTGCGCCGCGTTCGAACTGGAGTTCTACCTGATCGACCAGGAGAACGTGAACGGTCGCCCGCAACCACCGCGCTCGCCGATTTCCGGCAAACGCCCGCACTCGACTCAGGTTTACCTGATCGACGACCTCGACGAATACGTCGACTGCCTCCAGGACATTCTGGAAGGTGCGAAAGAGCAAGGCATCCCTGCCGACGCGATCGTCAAGGAAAGTGCCCCGGCGCAGTTCGAAGTGAACCTGCACCACGTGGCTGACCCGATCAAGGCCTGCGACTACGCGGTGTTGCTCAAGCGCCTGATCAAGAACATCGCCTACGACCATGAAATGGACACCACCTTCATGGCCAAGCCTTACCCGGGCCAGGCGGGCAACGGTCTGCACGTCCACATCTCGATTCTCGATAAAGATGGCAAGAATATTTTTGCCAGTGAGGATCCCGAGCAGAACGCCGCACTGCGTCACGCGATCGGCGGTGTGCTCGAGACCCTACCGGCGCAGATGGCTTTCCTCTGCCCGAACGTCAACTCCTACCGTCGTTTCGGCGCACAGTTCTACGTGCCGAACTCGCCGTGCTGGGGCCTGGACAACCGCACCGTGGCGATTCGCGTACCGACCGGCTCGTCCGACGCCGTACGTATCGAACACCGTGTGGCTGGCGCCGACGCCAACCCGTACCTGCTGATGGCTTCGGTCCTGGCAGGCGTGCACCACGGTCTGACCAACAAGATCGAACCTGGCGCACCCGTGGAAGGCAACAGCTACGAGCAGAACGAGCAAAGCCTGCCGAACAACCTGCGCGATGCATTGCGCGAGCTGGACGACAGCGAAGTCATGGCCAAGTACATCGATCCGAAGTACATCGATATCTTCGTGGCCTGCAAGGAAAGTGAGCTGGAGGAGTTCGAACACTCCATCTCCGACCTTGAGTACAACTGGTACCTGCATACCGTGTAAGTGGTTGCAGCAAAGAAGAACGCCGCCGGCCTCACAGCTTGCGGCGTTTTTTTATGGTTTTTTTTCAGCGGGACCGAGGCGCCTGCTTCGCGAGCAAGCCCGCTCCCACATTTGATCTCTGCCGTACACAAACACTATGTTCACTGGAGATCAAATGTGGGAGCGGGCTTGCTCGCGAAGGCGCCCTGGCAGACAACATCAAACCCTGCTCGTACAATGCCCGCTGCCCCCGCAGGAGACTTCGATGACCCGACTCGCCACCCCACGCAAACCCCGCGCACGCAGCCAGGCCCGGATCGACTCGATACTCGATGCCGCCCGCACGCTGCTGGCGGCCGAAGGGGTGGCCAGCCTGTCGATCTACAGCGTCGCCGAACGCGCGGAGATCCCGCCCTCCTCCGTCTACCACTTCTTCGCCAGCGTCCCGGCCTTGCTCGAAGCCCTGACCGCCGACGTCCACGCCGCGTTCCGCGCCTGCCTGCAAGCGCCGATCGACCACGACGCCCTCAACGGCTGGCGTGACCTGTCGCGATTGGTCGAGCAACGCATGCTCGACATCTACGACGAAGACGCCGCCGCCCGCCAACTGATCCTTGCCCAGCACGGGCTCACCGAAGTGACCCAGGCCGACCGCCAGCACGACATCGAGCTCGGCGACCTGATGCACAAGCTGTTCGACCACCACTTCGAACTGCCGAGGCTGCCGAGTGATGTCGATGTGTTTGCCCTGGCGATGGAACTGGGTGACCGCGTCTACGCCCGCTCAGTGCAGCAGCACGGGCAGATCACCCCGCGCATGGCCGAGGAAGGTATGCGGGTGTTTGATGCGTATCTGGGGTTGTATTTGCCAACCTATTTACCCAAGCGGACTCTCTAAGCGCGCTCACTGGCCTCTTCGCGGGCAAGCCTCGCTCCTACAGGTCACACGAATCAATCTGTAGGAGCGAGGCTTGCCCGCGAAGGCCGCGCCGCCGAGCTCACTGTTCACATGCACAAAAAACCCCGAAGGGCTCACGCCTTTCGGGGTAGTTGTTTGCGCACGCGCTTACAACTTGGCGATCGACACCTCGGTGGATTTCACAAAGGCGATCACTTCGCTGCCGACCACCAGTTCCAGCTCTTTCACCGAGCGCGTGGTGATAACCGAGGTCACGATGCCGGAAGCGGTCTGCACGTCGATTTCCGAGAGCACGTCGCCGAGGACGATTTCCTTGATCGAGCCTTTGAATTGGTTACGCACGTTGATGGCTTTAATCGTCATGGTGTTGATTCCTGTCGTTGATACAAGGCTTGAGTTATTGAGCCCAACGCAGCTGCGTGGGCAATGGTGAAACGGGTTCCGGTCCCGGCGGTTGGCCGGGCAGCGCCAGCACGCGGTTGAGGACTTCGGTTTCCAGCGCCGCCAGCCGATGGGAGCCACGGACCCGAGGGCGCGGCAGTTCCACCAGCAGGTCGAGGCCGACTTCGCCCTCTTCGATCAGGATCACCCGATCGGCAATCGCCACCGCTTCACTGACATCGTGGGTCACCAGCAACACGGTGAAGCCGTGCTTCTGCCAGAGCCGCTCAATCAGTTGCTGCATCTCGATCCGAGTCAGGGCATCCAGAGCGCCCAAAGGCTCGTCCAACAGCAGCAAGCGCGGTTGGTGGATCAGCGCGCGGGCCAGGGCCACACGTTGCTTCTGCCCACCGGACAAGGCCGCTGGCCACTCATTGGCGCGATCCGCCAGGCCGACCGCTTCCAAGGCTTCCAGCGCTTGCGCACGCCAGTTGCCCTTGAGCCCGAGGCCGACGTTGTCGATGACCTTTTTCCACGGCAGCAGGCGCGCTTCCTGGAACATCAACCGAGTGTCTTCCCGCGCATCGCTGAGCGGCGCGGAGCCGGCCAGCAATTCACCGCCCGTGGGCTTGTCGAGGCCGGCGAGCAAACGCAGCAAGGTGCTTTTGCCGCAACCGCTGCGACCGACCACCGCCACGAACTGGCCCGCGGGAATGTGCAGGTCGATCTCGCGCAGCACTTGCCGCGAACCGAAGCTTTTTTGCAGCTTGCGCACCGCCAGCGGAATCCCGCGCAGCAGGCGTGGAGGTTGTTGAGCAGTCATGCGGCACCTCCTTTAACAACCTGATACGCCGGATGCCAGCGCAGCCACACACGTTCCAGTCCACGGGCCGCGAGGTCGGCCAGCTTGCCGAGCACCGCGTACAACAGAATCGCCAGCACCACCACGTCGGTCTGCAAGAACTCCCGGGCATTCATCGCCAGGTAGCCGATGCCGGAACTGGCGGAAATGGTTTCCGCGACGATCAGCGTCAGCCACATGAAACCCAAAGCGAAACGCACACCGACCAGAATCGAAGGCAGCGCACCCGGCAGGATCACTTGCCAGAACAGGCTGAACCCGGACAAGCCATAACTGCGGGACATTTCCACCAGCGCCGGGTCGACGTTGCGGATGCCGTGATAGGTGTTGAGGTAGATCGGGAACAACGTGCCCAACGCCACCAGGAAAATCTTCGCCGACTCATCGATGCCGAACCACAGGATCACCAGCGGAATCAGCGCCAGGTGCGGCACGTTGCGGATCATCTGCACCGAGCTGTCGAGCAGGCGTTCGCCCCATTTCGACAGGCCGGTGATGAAGCCCAACGTCAGGCCGATGCCGCCGCCGATGGCAAAGCCAAGCGCGGCACGCCAGCCGCTGATCGCCAGGTGCGTCCAGATTTCGCCGCTGCGCACCAGGCTCACGCCGGCTTCGATGACGGCGATGGGTGCCGGCAGAATCCGCGTCGACAACCAGCCCGCCGACACCGACAACTGCCACACCGCCAACAGCAACACCGGCAACGCCCAGGGTGCGAGGTTGTGGATGATTTTCTTCATGGCGCGCCTCAGCTCTGCGACGCGGCTTTGGGGAGGATATCGTTGGCGACCATCTCACCAAACGGGCTGACGTAACCGGCGCTTTTCGGCAACTCGGGACGTTCGATGTCCAGGTGCGGGAAGAGCAATTCGGCGACGCGGTACGACTCTTCCAGGTGTGGATAACCGGAGAAGATGAAGGTGTCGATGCCCAGGTCCGCGTATTCCTTCACGCGGGCCGCCACGGTCGGACCGTCGCCCACCAGCGCCGTGCCGGCACCGCCGCGCACCAGGCCAACGCCGGCCCACAAGTTGGGGCTGACTTCGAGGTTGTCGCGGCTGCCACCGTGCAGCGCGGCCATGCGTTGCTGGCCGACCGAATCGAAACGCGCCAATGAGGCTTGAGCGCGAGCAATGGTGTCGTCGTCCAGGTGCGAGATCAGTCGATCCGCCGCTTGCCACGCTTCTTCGTTGGTTTCACGGACGATCACATGCAGGCGAATACCGAAGCGCACGGTACGGCCGAGCTTCGCGGCTTTGGCGCGAACCTGTGCGATTTTCTCCGCCACGGCGGCCGGTGGTTCGCCCCAGGTCAGGACCATTTCCACCTGCTCGGCCGCGAGGTCCTGCGCCGCTTCCGAAGAGCCGCCGAAGTACAGCGGCGGACGCGGTTGCTGGATCGGTGGATAGAGCAACTTGGCGCCCTTTACGCTGATGTGCTGGCCGTCGTAATCAACGGTTTCGCCTTCCAGCACGCGACGCCAGATGCGGGTGAATTCCACCGAAGCCTGATAGCGCTCTTCGTGGGTCAGGAACAACCCGTCGCCGGCCAATTCTTCCGGATCACCACCGGTTACCAGGTTGAACAGCGCACGACCGCCGGACAAGCGATCCAGCGTGGCAGCCTGACGCGCGGCCACCGTCGGGGAAATGATCCCGGGGCGCAGGGCGACGAGGAATTTCAAACGCTGGGTCACCGGGATCAGCGACGCGGCCACCAGCCACGAATCTTCGCAGGAGCGACCGGTGGGAATCAGCACCCCGCCGAAGCCCAGGCGATCCGCCGCTTGCGCGACTTGTTGCAGGTAACCGTGGTCAACGGCGCGAGCGCCTTCGGCGGTGCCAAGGTAATGGCCGTCGCCGTGGGTAGGCAGGAACCAGAAGATATTGAGGCTCATGGAGTGGTCTCCTTAGGGAATCGAATTACGGTGCTTTGGCAACGGCCGCCGGTGGCGTCCAGATCACGTCTTTGATGCTCAACGGCTTCGGAATCAGCTTGAGCTGGTAGAAGCTGTCGGCGATTTTCTGTTGGGCGGCGACCACTTCAGGCGTCAGGAACAGCGCACCGTAGCCCTGGCGTTTCACCGAGGTCAGGGTGATGTCCGCCGGCAGGCCGAGCAGTGGCGAGACCTGTTTGGTCACGTCTTCGGGGTTGGCCTTGGACCACTCACCGACTGCGCGCACTTCTTCCACGAGGGTCTTGATCACCTCGGGATTTTTCTGCGCATACGGCTTGGTCGCCAGGTAGAACTGATGGTTGTCGACGATGCCTTGGCCATCACGCAGGGTGCGTGCTTGCAGCTGCTGTTCGGCGGCGGCCTGGTACGGGTCCCAAATGACCCAGGCATCGACGCTGCCACGTTCGAACGCGGCGCGGGCATCGGCCGGCGGCAGGAAGACGGTCTGGATGTCGGTGTATTTGAGGCCGGCGTCTTCAAGGGCGCGTACCAGCAAATAGTGAACGTTGGAGCCTTTGTTCAGGACGACTTTCTTGCCCTTGAGCTCGGCCACGGATTTGATCGGCGAGTCCTTCGGCACGAGGACCGCTTCGCTGTGTGGCGCAGGCGGTTCGTAGGCGACGTAGAGCAGATCGGCGCCGGCCGCTTGAGCGAACACCGGAGGGGTTTCGCCAGTGACGCCGAAGTCGATCGAGCCGACGTTCAGGCCTTCAAGCAGTTGCGGGCCACCGGGGAATTCAGTCCATTGCACGTCCACGCCTTGGGCGGCGAGGCGTTTTTCCAGGGTGCCTTTGGCTTTGAGCAGCACCAGGGTGCCGTACTTCTGATAACCGATCCGAAGTGTCTCGGCTTGAGCTTGAGTAATGGCGCCGAAGGTGACAGCCGCAGCAAACAGAGCGACCAGACCACGACGCAAAATGACAGGGCGCATGGCGCTCTCCTTTTTGCTGTTGGGTTTTGGCTGCACCTGCTTGGCCGTTAGCGGCTGAGTAAGGTGAGTGGATCAAATTCGGATGTGGCTTGAGTGCTGGCTTAAATGCTCCAGCGAGCACTCAACAAACGTTCGTTCAACAGGTTCGGGTCGATCGGCTTGGGGCGTCGGGCCATGGCGCTGAAAAACAGCTCCAGCGATTCGCTCAGCCGCTGTTCCAGCTCGGGTGCCAACTGCGCCTGGGCACTGCCTTCGCCGTAGGCGATCTGACTGTCCACGGCGAAAATCCCGTGGAGCATTTCCTGCGCTTTCAACGCCGACAACACGGGTTTGAGCGCGTAATCCACCGCCAGCATGTGGGCGATGCTGCCGCCGGTTGCCATTGGCAAAACCACTTTGTGCGCCAGGGCGCGTTCGGGCAGCAGATCCAATACGGTCTTCAGGGCGCCGGAGAACGAGGCCTTGTACACCGGAGTAGCGATCAGCAAGCCATCGGCGTTTTCAATCTGTTGCAGCAGGTCGATCACCTTCGGACTGTCGAAGCGTGCATGCAGCAAGTCCTCAGCCGGGAAGTCCCGTACCTGATAACTCACCACTTCCACACCTTGCTCCTGCAACCAGCGTTGCGAGCGGTCCAGCAGCACCCCGGAACGGGAGCGTTGGCTCGGACTGCCACCGAGAGAGACGACCAGCATTCAGACGATTCCTTGAGCGGTGTTGGCGATTCGCGGTTTGCGATCTCGCTTGGGTGGAATGACCTTAACAGGTGATTGTTATATCCATAAATCATATTTATTCATTTGGTTATTCCTTAAAGGCCTATACGGTTTCATTTCCTCCAGGCAAAAAAACAGGCCGTATACACGGCCCGAAATCCCCTGCTTTGTGGCTGTACATTGCCCTTGTAGGAGCGAGGCTTGCCCGCGAAGGGTACGACTCGGTACTTGAGGTGTTGCGCAGGACGCCTTCGCGGGCAAGCCTCGCTCCTACAGGATGGGTGATTAACGATTCGGTTGTGGCGTCAGGCGCAGGTACGGTTTCACCGCGCGATACCCTTTGGGAAAGCGTTTGTTGATTTCGTCTTCGTCCTTGAGCGACGGCACGATCACCACTTCATCACCGTCCTGCCAGTTGGCCGGGGTCGCCACTTTGTAGTGGTCGGTGAGTTGCAGCGAATCGATTACCCGCAGGATTTCATTAAAGTTGCGACCCGTGCTCGCCGGGTAGGTGATGGTCAGGCGCACCTTTTTGTTCGGGTCGATCACGAACAGCGAACGCACGGTCAAGGTGTCGTTGGCATTGGGGTGGATCAGGTCGTAGAGGTCCGAGACCTTGCGGTCGGCGTCAGCGAGGATCGGGAAGTTGACGACGGTGTCCTGGGTTTCGTTGATGTCCTCGATCCACTTGTGGTGCGAATCCACCGGGTCGACGGACAACGCGATGGCCTTGACCCCACGCTGGGCAAACTGGTCTTTCAACTTGGCGGTGAAGCCGAGTTCGGTGGTGCACACCGGCGTGAAATCCGCCGGGTGGGAAAACAGCACGCCCCAGCTATCACCCAGCCACTGGTGGAAATTGATGGTGCCGGCGCTGGAATCCTGTTCGAAGTCGGGGGCGATATCGCCCAGTCTGAGGCTCATGGTGCTGCTCCTGATGAGTGCGGTTTGAGCTCAACTGTGCCTGTGTTTCTTATCTATTAAAAAGAATAAATATCGATTTGTTTAGATCTTAAATGAATATTAAAAATCTGTTCACTGGACGTGCAGGCGCATCCCGCCGAACATCGCCGGCAAGGTTCGAGAAGGCCTTGAGTTGCTGCAAAAGAGGAGAATTTCAGGTCGGGTTTACGGGGGTGATCCCGACTTGAAAACGCAAAAGCCCCGCCCGGCGAGATGCCGGGCGGGGCTTTTTTGTCTCGGTTACAAGAGCGCGCTTACAACAGCGGGATCGAGTAGCTGACGATCAGGCGGTTTTCGTCCTGGGAGCGAGTGCTCGGCAGGTCGGTACGCCAGGTAGCGTTTTTCCACATGACGCCGAGGTTTTTCAACGCGCCGGACTGGACGACGTAACCCACGGTCAGGTCCCGTTCCCACTCGGAAGCGCCGTTGGCGACCTGAGCAAAAGGACGGGTACCGGAAACGGTATCGATGTTGTCGCCACGCAGATACACCACACCAGCAGTCAAGCCAGGCACGCCGACCTTGGCGAAGTCATACGCGTAGCGTGCTTGCCAGGTGCGCTCGCCGGCACGGGCGAATTTCTGGATTTGCGAGTCGGTAATGATGTAAGCCGACGAGCCGTCGCCCTGGTTCAGCCAAGGGAAATCGCTGCTGCCGTTGCTGACCTGATAACCACCACCAAAGGTGTGACCGGCAACGGTGTAGAGGAACAGGCCGCTGTACAGGTTGTTGTCGACTTTGCCTTTACCGCTAGCCACCGCGTTGTAGTTGCCGGTGCTGTAGTAGAGCGGATCGTGACCGTTGGCGCCGTCGTCAGAGCTGTTGAAGTAGCGCAAGTCCGACTTCAACACACCCGGGCCGATTGCCCAGTTGTGCACCAGCCCCAGGAAGTGATGCTTGTAGAAGTCTTCCAGGTTGCCGTAGTAGTACTGGGCGGTCAGGTCTTTGGTGATTTTGTAGTCACCACCCCCGTAAATGAACTTGTTGCTGTCACGGCCAGCAGCCGTGCGACCGTTGGCACCCGAAATCGACAGCTCTTCGTTGTTGCTGGAGTTACGACCCTTGGCGTGCTCGATCTGACCGCCGACCAACGTCAGGTCTTTGATGTCATTCGTGGTGATCTGGCCACCCTGGAAGGTTTGCGGCAGCAGACGACCATCGTTGGTCACGATGACCGGCAGTTTCGGCTGCAGAGTGCCCAGTTTCAGCTCGGTCTGGGAGATCTTGGCCTTGGCCGTCAAGCCCAGGCTGGAGAAGTTATCAACCGCTTCGCCGTTGGACTTGCTTGGGAAAACAGTACCGCCGTACGAGTTGTTGGAGGCACCGTTAGTACCGCCGCCCGAATCCAGACGCACGCCCAACAGGCCGATCGCATCAACACCAAAACCAACGGTGCCTTGGGTATAACCGGAGATGAAACGCAGATCGAAGCCTTGGCCCCATTCTTCGTTCTTGTTCGGACCGGTACCGTCACGGTAGTCGGTGTTGATGTAGAAGTTGCGCAGCCCCAGAGTGGCCTTGCTGTCTTCGATGAAACCTGCGGCGCTTGCCTGTTGCGCCACAACCCCTAAGGCCACAGCCATGGCCAAGGTGGACTTGTTCATTTGTTTCGCTCCTATCGTTTCTAATTCTAATGTTCTGGTCCTGGTCGAATGCCCGGATCCTGAGATGCGCGCTTTAGCGCCAAGCCGTCTAGCGCGGTCATCTGGTCGCTAAAGGATACCTGTTCATAAACCCAAAAAGAATTGCGGACCTGTTTTTCATGCCATTGAGGAATAAAGCTCCGCATGGGACAGAAGGTATCGGCTCGAAAACCAATTCCTTAACCTGTTTGAATAGGGAGCGGTATGCCAAGGCAGAAAGGTGCTGCGGCGCCCACTTTAGGCGCACAGAAACAAATCTAAAAAGAATAAAAAATCATCACGCGCGCTGTTTATGGAATATAAAATCCGGGCGAAAAAAAACCTCGCCACCCGGCGAGGCTTTTTCAGGACTGACTGATTACATGAAGCTGTAGGTGTAGTTGAAGATCAGACGGGTCTGGTCCTGGTCGGCGATGTTGATTTCGCTGCCACGGTAGGTGCCATGACGCAACGTCGCGCCGAAACCTTTGAGAGCGCCCTGCTGAATGGTGTAGTCCACTCGCAAGTCGCGTTCCCACTCGGACATATCGCTGCCGGTACCGTTAGTGGCTTTGATGTTATCGCCATGCAGGTAAGCAACCGATGCTTTCAAGCCTGGCACGCCCAGCGTTGCGAAGTCGTAGCTGTACTGACCGAACGTGGTGTTTTCACCGGCACGGACAAAACCGTTAACCATGGCGTCGGTGAACAGGTAGAAGCTCGTGCCGCCAGCCCCTTCGTTGCGGCCATTGCCATCGACCACGTTGCCCTGGTTCAGATAAACGAAACCACCGTCATCGTTGACACGCTGATGGCCGAGCAGGAAGGCGTTGCCACCCAGGGTGTAGGTGAACATCGCGCTCCAGGTCTTGTTATCGACCTCGCCCGGGTTCCTGGCGAAACCACCGTTGTTATTGAACTGATAGCCAGCGTCGCCGTTCTTGCCGTCGGAGCTGCTATCGAAATAACGAATGTCGGTCTTGAAGGACTGATTGGTGCTGATCGGCAAGACGTGAATCAGACCGAAGAAGTTCTGTTTGTAGTAGTCCTTCAGGTTCGAGTGGTAGTACTGCAGGGTGAGGTCTTTGGTGACCTTCCAGTCAGCACCGGCGTAACGGAACTGGTTGCTGTCCTGAGTACCGCCGGCCACGGCCATACCGGTGGTGTTCGACGAAGCGCGACCTGCGGCGTGTTCGAGCTGGCCGACGTTGAGGGTCACGTTGTCGATTTCTTTGGAGGAGATCGTGCCGCCTTCAAAGGTCTGTGGCAGCAGACGGCTGTCGTTCGCTACCAGAATCGGCATGTTTGGCTGCAGAGCGCCACCGTAGTGGGCTTCGGTCTTGGAGAAGCGCGCCTTGACGTTACCCGCCACACGGCTCCACTCGTCCACTGCCGAACCATCGGTGTCGCTAGGGAAGAACGTGTTGTTGTCCGGGTGGTGACCCTTGCCGCCATCCAGATGGATGCCGACCAGTGCCTGCGCATCGATACCAAAACCAACGGTGCCTTGGGTGAAGCCGGACAGATAATCGAACTTGAGGCCTTCAGCGGTCTCTTTCTGATCGGCGCCGCCATCACGGTTATCGTTGTTGTAATACATGGTGCGGGAACTGACGGAAGCCTTGCTGTCTTCGATGAAACCCGCGGCGCCTGCCTGCTGCGCCAAAACCCCAACAGCCACGGCCAGCGCCAAGGTGGACTTGTTCATTGCTTCGCTCCTCTCGTTTCTAATTCTTGTGTTCCTGGTTCGGGGTCAAGTGCCTCGAATCCTAAGATGCGCGATTAGCGCCAGACCGTGACCCACAAGTCAATCGTAACTATGTGTGTCTACGACCATAGTCTAATCCCCGGTTTTTTGGTCCTTGCGGGGTCATGAATTCGTCATAAACCCAAAAAGAATTGGTCGATTCTTTTTTTCATACCTTTTAGGAATACAGCTCACCCCACTCGACGCCCGGAATAGAGCGATCGACTCATAAGCTAATTCCTAAAGGGTATTTATTAGCTGTTTTTTAGATCGATTAGCTTTGACGCAATTCGGAAATATTTCCCCTACCGAGAGGCATCGCCATGTCGACCAAACGCGCACTATCCAGCCCAATTGTTACAGTTTGTGTGTCGCTTTCAATTTCGTTCTCCGCTCATGCAGCGAACCTCACCGTCGGCTATCGATAAACCGGAAAATCGCCAAACTGACCGGTGCCAACCAAGGCGATTGGCGAGACGGCGATGTTCTTGAAGGAACAGGGAAAGGTTGAACCGGTACTGCCGGATCATTCGCCGCATGTCATTGCGAATAACACACCGTCCCCTGTAGGAGCGAGGCTTGCCCGCGAAAGCGTCATCTGGACAACAGACAAATCGAGTCGTCTGCTTCGCGGGCAAGCCTCGCTCCTACAGGGATTGGGGTCGCCGATTCAGAGGGGTTTTTGATCATTCCCACGCTCTGCGTGGGAATGCAGCACGGGACGCTCCGCGTCCCATCCAGAGCCGAACGCGGAGCGTCCGTAGAGGCATTCCCACGCGAAGCGTGGGAACGATCATCGGCTGGGGTCGCCGACTCAGAGGGTTTTTTCGAAGATCTTCGAATTGCGCTGATAGTTGTACAGCGACGCCCGCGCCGATGGCAGGCGCTCGACGCTGCTCGGCACGAAACCGCGCTCACGGAACCAGTGGGCCGTGCGGGTCGTCAGTACGAACAGAGTCTTCAGCCCCTGTGCCCGCGCTCGGGTTTCGATCCGCTCCAGCAACTCATCCCCGCGCCCACCATGGCGGTACTCCGGGTTCACTGCCAGGCACGCCAACTCCCCGGCATCCGAATCGGCAATCTGGTACAACGCCGCGCAAGCGATGATCATGCCTTCGCGCTCGACCACGCTGAACTGCTCGATCTCGCGCTCCAGCACCTCGCGGGAACGACGCACTAGAATCCCCTGCTCTTCCAACGGGCTGATCAGATCCAGCAAGCCACCGACGTCTTCGATGGCCGCCTCGCGCACCACTTCGAATTGCTCCTGGGCCACCAGCGTACCGCCACCGTCACGGGTGAACAGTTCGGTCAACAGCGCGCCGTCTTCGACGTAACTGACGATATGGCTGCGGGCGACGCCGCCGCGACACGCCTCAGCGGCCGCATCCAGCAGCTCAGCCTGATAGTTGCTGCCCAACCGCAGTAAATGCGCCGGCACTTGCTGTGGGCGCAACTCACGAACCAAACGGCCGTTTTCATCGATCAGGCCAAGGTCGGCGCCGAACAGCAGCAGTTTGTCCGCGCCCAGGTCGATGGCCGCGCGAGTGGCGACGTCTTCGCACGCGAGGTTGAAAATCTCCCCGGTCGGCGAGTAACCCAACGGCGACAGCAACACGATGGAACGCTCGTCCAGCAGACGATTGATGCCCTTGCGGTCGACCCGGCGCACTTCGCCGGTGTGGTGATAGTCGACACCTTCGAGCACGCCGATCGGCCGTGCCGTCACCAGATTGCCGCTTGCCACCCGCAGGCGCGAGCCCTGCATCGGCGACGAGGCCATGTCCATCGACAACCGGGCTTCGATGGCGATACGCAGTTGCCCGACCGCATCGATCACACATTCCAGCGTTGCGGCATCGGTGATGCGCATGCCGTGATGGTAATGCGGGGTCAGGCCGCGAGTCGCCAGGCGGGTTTCGATTTGCGGACGGGAACCGTGCACCAGCACCAGCCGCACACCCAGGCTGTGCAGCAGCACCAGGTCGTGGACGATGTTGCCGAAATTCGGGTGTTCCACACCGTCGCCGGGGAGCATGACGACGAAGGTGCAATCACGGTGGGCGTTGATGTAAGGCGAAGCGTGACGAAGCCAATTAACGTATTCGGGCATGAACCTGGGCCTGTAATAAATAGCAGCCAAAAAATGGGCGAACAGAAAATGCACAGCGGGCTGATGGTTATCGTCGGAACAGGCTTGGCGACACGCGCGCTCTCCTCATGAATACGGGTTCGGACACCGGCAATTTACACAGTCAGGTGGCATAAATGACCGGCGTTGGTGTTTGGGCCGGCGCCAGGCAGTAATGTTCAATCAACTGACGTAATAGATGCACCGTAGGCTGCAAACGTGACATTTCGAGGTATTCCCCCGGTTGGTGTGCGCAGGCGATGTCGCCCGGGCCGAGCACCAGTGTTTCGCAGCCAAGACGCTGAAGATAAGGCGCTTCCGTGCCGAACGCCACTGCTTCGGCCCGATGACCGGTGAGCTGTTCCGCGATCCGCACCAATTCGGCATCCTCGGCCTGCTCGAAGGGCGGCACTTCGGGGAACAGCGGCGCGTAATCGATCTTCACCTGATGCCGCTCGGCAACCGGCTTGAGCCGTTGCAGAATTTCCGCACGCAAGGCTTTAGGGTCCATGCCCGGCAATGGCCGCAGGTCGAACTCCAGCGAGCATTGGCCGCAGATACGGTTGGGGTTGTCGCCGCCATGGATGCAGCCGAAGTTCATGGTCGGCGTCGGCACGCCAAACTGCAGGTTGCGAAACTCGCGCTGCCACAGCAGACGCAGGCCCCGCAGTTCGCCGATGGCATCGTGCATGGCTTCGAGGGCGCTATGGCCCAGGCGCGGGTCAGAGGAATGGCCGCTCTGACCGAGAATGTCGATGCGCTCCATCATGATGCCTTTGTGCATGCGGATCGGCTTGAGCCCGGTCGGCTCGCCGATCACTGCTGCGCGGCCCAACGGCCGCCCGGCTTCGGCCAAGGCGCGGGCTCCGGACATCGAGCTTTCTTCATCGCAGGTGGCAAGGATCAGCAGCGGTTGCTTGAACGGTTGGTCGAGCAGCGGGATGACGGCTTCGATGGCCAGGGCAAAAAAGCCTTTCATGTCGCAACTGCCAAGGCCGATCCAACGGCCATCGACTTCGGTCAGCTTCAGCGGATCGGTCTGCCACAACGCGCCGTCGTAAGGCACCGTGTCGCTGTGCCCGGCCAGCACCAGGCCGCCAGGACCGGAGCCGAAACTGGCCAGCAGGTTGAACTTGCCGGGGCTGACCTGCTGGATATCGCAGGCAAAACCCAGGTCACCGAGCCACGTCGCCAGCAGATCAATCACCGGACGATTGGATTGATCGAGGCTGGGTTGGGTACAACTGACGGACGGTGCGGCGATCAGCGCAGCGAACTGATCTTTCATGGACGGCAAAGGCATCGCTGACTCCAACTCCCGGATTGAAGTCCATCATAGAACCATCTAGTCACAGGAATAAACCGTCGCGGCGCGCAGGACAAGTGAGTCCTGTACACTGCACGACCTTGGCAGCCACACATTCCCCCGGCTGCGCTCCCGATCCTGGATTTTCCGGCCATGCAGAAAGAAACCGAAATCAAACTCCGCGTCAGCCGCGAAACCCTCGCCGCCCTGCGCGAGCACCCGCTCCTGAAAAAACGCAACAAAAGTGGCTGGGAACGCCGTGAGTTGATGAATCAGTACTTCGACACGCCTGAGCGCGACCTGGCCCGCGCCAAGGTTGCCCTGCGCCTGCGCCGCGATGGCGAAGAAGTGATTCAGACACTCAAGACCCGTGGCCAGAGCGTCGCCGGTCTGTCCGAGCGTAACGAATACGACTGGAACCTGCCCAAAGCCAAGCTCGACGTGAAAAAACTCGACGGCGAATGCTGGCCAGAAGAGTTGGCCGAGCTGGACAAGAAAACCTTGAAGCCGATCTTCACCACCGATTTCATCCGCGAACGCGCGGAAATCGCCTGGGGCCGTGGCAAGACCAAAGTGGTCATCGAAGCCGCGCTGGACCTGGGCCACGTGATCGTCGGCAAGCAGAAAGAAGAAATCTGCGAGCTGGAACTGGAATTGCGCGAAGGCGAACCCGCTGCGCTGCTGGAACTGGCCGCCGAACTGGCCGCGACCCTGGCCCTGATGCCGTGTGACATCAGCAAGGCCGAGCGCGGTTATCGTTTGTACGACGCCAACAGCTACTCGTTGAGCCTGCCGGCGCCGCAGATCAGCGCCGAAATGCCGCTGGACGATGCGTTCGCCGCCCTGAGCTGGCACTTGCTGGGCAGCAGCCAGCGTTTGGCCGAGCAGTATCGGTTCAATGGTCACTGGCGCCTGTTGCAGGACTGGGTCGAAAACCTGGCTGAACTGCGCGCGCTGCTGAGCAGCCTGGGTCAGGCCGCACCGCGTCAATCGACGCACGATCTGCGCGTTGCACTGGATGCCTTGCTGGAAGACTGGCGCCCGCTGGTACACGCCGGCATCGATGACGAAGACGTGCGCAAAGCCGCGCCGGAACAGTTCCTCGAAGAACTCGAAGACCCGCGCTGGGGCCTGTTCTCATTGAACACCTCGCGCTGGTTGCTGGCCCGCACCTGGGCTGCCGATCGCAACGTTCGTGGCAATCGCCAGGGCGCCGCTCAACTGGGCAGCTGGTTGCCGCGCCTGTTGGGCGAAGAAGCCACGTCCCTGCAATTGCAGCGTTACCAGCAGCAGCCGGAAGACCTGGCCGAGCAACTGCCGCGCATCGAACGCATCCAGGCCTGGATGCACCATGCCCGCAACGTGCTGGACACTCCGGAAATGGATCGCCTGTACGGTGAGCTGAACAAACTGGCGCAACTGGCCAACGAGCCGATCACCGATGAATCGCTGGATGCGCGTAAGCAGCAGGCGATTGCGGTGTATCAGAACCGTGCCTGGAAGATGCTGCTGCGCATGTAATACCGCCATCGCCAGCAGGCTGGCTCCCACAGGGGATTTGTGGTGTACACAAAACCAATGTGGGAGCCAGCCTGCTGGCGATGGGGCCGCAGGGTTAACGCATCATTTTCAGACCGGCAAACTCGTGGTCGACTTGATCTCCGACAACGCCACCACCGAGTTCACTTCCTGGATCCCCGGCACCATCGACAGCTTCTCGAAAAAGAAGCGCTCATAGGCCTCGATGTCCGCCGCGACAATCCGCAGCATGAAATCCACCGCCCCCATCAGCACGTAACACTCCAGCACCTCGGGAAAACCGCGAATCGCCTCGGTGAATTCGGTGAAGTTCGAGCGTCCGTGGGCGTTGAGTTTCACCTGGGCGAAGATCTGCGTGTTCAGGCCGATTTTCTTGCGGTCGAGCAACGTTACCTGCCCGCGAATGATCCCCTCCTCCTTCATCCGCTGAATTCGCCGCCAGCACGGTGATTGCGAGAGCCCCACCTGTTCGGCGATCTGCGCACTGGAGAGCGAGGCGTCCTCTTGCAGCAATGCCAGAATCTTGCGGTCGTAGCTGTCCAGCTCGCTATGCATAGAAAAACCTGTAATCAATAGCTTTATGAATTGTGTGATTCGATAAATCACCCATAAAGCCCATCATAGATAAGAAATGCCCCGCTCCGAATGTAAAAATTTCTCCAGTGATTTGGAGACCGACCATGCCGTATCTGGAAGCCGTAAATACCTCGCCCACCCGCGCCGATGTCTGGAACACCAGCAACGCCCACTGCCGCGTTCATTACCAACTGCTGGCCGAGACCGAACCGGATGTGCTGTGCCGGGCGCTGAACCTGTTTGCCCTGCAGTTCCTCACGCCGCATCAGGTCAACGTACAGCGCATGGATGATCTGCTGTCGCTCGACATCGTCATCGACGGATTAAGCTGGCACCGCGCCCAGGTCATCGCGGAAAAACTGCGTAACCTGATCAGCGTCTGTTCGGTGGAGCTGCAAGCCGCCGATTCTGCGTGGGATGAGCCGGTGCAGGCGGCAGGCTGAAAGAACTCGAAACGGCTTCGTCGGGTAGTGGCCCAACGGTCAGCGGTTCCGCGACTATCCTTTGCGAACTGTTGTTCATGAGGAGCCCGCATGTCCGTTCAACTTGCCATTCAGGACCGCTGGCTGGATCTCAATGATTTGCTGCGTGAACTGGTCGCCCAAGGCTTCATCAGCCAGGACTCGGCCGAGCACGCGCTGAATGCCCGACGCCGTCACGCCGCCAATGGCCAGATGCACCCGCTGGAGTTCATCGCCAGCCAGCAGCTGGACGACCTCAGCCGCCCCGGCAAACACCTCGACCTGGAAAGCCTGACGCTGTGGCTGTCGCAGCAGGCCGGCCAGCCTTACTTGCGCATCGACCCGCTGAAAATCAACGTGGCAGCCATTACCCCGTTGATGTCCTATGCCTTCGCCCAGCGCCACAAGATTCTCGCGGTCGCCATCGATCGCGACGCGGTGACCGTGGCCAGCGCCCAGCCGTACGTCAACGGTTGGGAAGCCGACCTGACCCACGTCCTGAAACTGCCGATCAAGCGCGTGGTGGCCAACCCGATCGACATCCAGCGCTTCAGTGTGGAGTTCTTCCGCCTGGCCAAATCGGTCAGCGGCGCGACCAACGCCGATCAGCAGATGAACACTCTGGGCAACTTCGAACAGTTGCTCAACCTCGGCGCCAGCGACCAGGAACCCGATGCCAACGACGCGCACATCGTCAACATCGTCGATTGGTTGTTCCAGTACGCGTTCCAGCAGCGCGCCAGCGACATCCACATCGAACCCAGACGCGAGCAAGGCACCGTACGCTTTCGCATCGACGGCGTGCTGCACAACGTCTATCAATTCCCGCCGCAGGTGACCATGGCCATCGTCAGTCGCCTGAAAAGCCTGGGGCGAATGAACGTCGCGGAAAAGCGCAAACCCCAGGACGGCCGGGTGAAGACCAAGACCCCGGACGGTGGCGAAGTCGAGTTGCGCCTGTCGACATTGCCGACCGCCTTCGGCGAAAAAATGGTCATGCGGATCTTCGACCCGGAAGTGCTGCTCAAGAATTTCGATCAGTTGGGCTTCTCCGCCGAAGACTTGCGCCGCTGGCAGGACATGACGAGCCAGCCCAACGGCATCATCCTGGTCACCGGGCCGACCGGTTCCGGTAAAACCACCACGCTGTACACCACCCTGAAGAAACTGGCGACGCCCGAGGTCAACCTCTGCACCATCGAAGACCCGATCGAAATGGTCGAGCCGGCGTTCAACCAGATGCAGGTCCAGCACAACATCGACCTGACCTTCGCCGCCGGTGTGCGTGCGCTGATGCGGCAGGACCCGGACATCATCATGATCGGCGAGATCCGCGACCTCGAAACTGCCGAAATGGCAATTCAGGCCGCGCTCACCGGTCACTTGGTGTTGTCGACGTTGCACACCAATGACGCACCCAGTGCGATCAGCCGCCTGCTGGAACTCGGCGTGCCGCATTACCTGATCAAAGCCACGGTGCTTGGCGTCATGGCCCAGCGTCTGGTCCGTACCTTGTGCCCGCATTGCAAGGCGCCGCTGACGCTGGGCGAAGAAGACTGGCAAACCTTGACCCGGCCCTGGCAGGCACCGTTGCCGAGCAACGCCCAACGCGCCATCGGTTGCCTGGAATGCCGCGACACCGGCTATCGAGGCCGCGCCGGGGTGTACGAAATCATGCAACTGACTGACGGCGTCAAGGCGCTGATCAATCCCGATACCGATTTGCTGGCGATCCGGCGCCAGGCATTCAAGGAAGGCATGCGCAGTTTGCGGCTGTCCGGGGCGCAGAAAGTCGCGGCAGGGTTGACCACGATCGAGGAGGTGCTGCGAGTGACGCCGCAAAGTGAGCAGAAATAACCCCTATTGTGTCTCCTGATGATGCGAGGGCCGACTATCGGTACTTATCCCCGACCCGCGCCGCTACACTTCTGCGATCGCCATTTCATTGATCAACAGGGAATCGTTATGCAGATCGGCAGCGTGCTTTTACTGTTTGTCGGCCTCGTGGTCGCCATTCTGTTCATGGGTTTCAAGGTTGTGCCTCAGGGTTACCAATGGACGGTCGAGCGATTCGGCCGTTACACCAACACCCTCAAGCCAGGCCTGAACATCATCATTCCGGTGATGGACCGCATCGGTCGCAAGATCAACGTGATGGAAAGCGTGCTGGATATTCCGCCGCAGGAAGTCATCACCGCCGACAACGCCACGGTGCAGATCGACGCGGTGTGCTTCTTCCAGGTGGTCAACACCGCCCAGGCCGCCTACGAGGTGAACAATCTCGAACACGCGATTCGCAACCTGCTGCAAACCAACATCCGCACCGTGCTCGGCTCGATGGAACTGGACGCGATGCTCAGCCAGCGCGACGGGATCAACGAAAAACTGCTGCGTACCGTCGACGAAGCGACGGCGCCGTGGGGCATCAAGATCACCCGGATCGAGATCAAGGACATCAGCCCGCCGGCTGACCTGATGGCGGCAATGTCCGGGCAGATGAAGGCGGAGCGGATCAAGCGTGCGCAAATCCTCGAAGCCGAGGGCCTGCGAGCGGCTGCCATCCTGACCGCCGAAGGCAAGAAACAGGCGCAGATCCTCGAGGCCGAAGGCGGTCGTCAGGCCGCGTTCCTCGAAGCCGAAGCCCGTGAACGTCAGGCCGAAGCTGAAGCCCAGGCGACCAAAGTGGTGTCCGAAGCCATCGCTGGCGGCAACGTGCAGGCGGTCAACTACTTCGTCGCGCAAAAGTACATCGATGCACTGGGCAAACTGGCCTCGGCCAACAACAGCAAAGTGATCCTGATGCCGCTCGAAGCCAGTTCGATGATCGGCGCAGTCGGCGGCATCGGCGAAATCGTCAAGGCCACGTTCGATAACAAGAAAGCCTGAGGCACGCTATGTGGGCATTTCTGCAGCATCTCTCCTTCTGGGACTGGCTGGCGTTAGGCACGGTGTTGCTGATTCTCGAAGTGTTCGGCGCGGGCGGCTATCTGCTGTGGGTCGGCATGGCGGCCGCCGCCGTTGGCGTGCTGACCTTTGTCGCGCCGGATCTGTCCTGGGAATTGCAGTTCCTGCTGTTCGGCCTGCTCTCGATCGCCACCGCGTTGTATTGGTGGCGACGCCAACGCAGCGCCGTGCGCGAGAGCGATCAGCCGAACCTCAACCTGCGCGGTCAGGAACTGGTCGGCAAAACCTTTGTGGTGCATGAAGCGATTATCGACGGACGCGGCAAAATCAAGGTTGCCGACGGCGTGTGGATGGCCCGAGGGCCGGATGCTGCACTGGGCAGCCGGGTTCGCGTGGTCGGGCAGCACGGGGCGATTTTGCTGGTGCAACCGGCTGAATGAGCCGGTATGGAACTCGATTGGGTGATTGGCAATCAAAGGCCGTAGATAACCCAGTGGAGTCACCCCCTATGCGTCTCAAACTTGCTGTCGCTACCCTCGCCTTGTTGTCCCTTCCAGTCGGTTCGGCGATGGCCGATAGCTTTTGGCGTAACGTCATCTCTTCCGGTGCGACCACCGGTTCGACTTACCTGACCTTCAAGGATCACAAGCTGATCATTGCCGCTCAGGACGATGCCGGCAGCTTCGTCGCCAGCGACGGCGGCATCCGCGGCCCGTACCTGGAAGCCGCGATGCAGAAAGTCCGCGCCGACAACCCGGGCCTGCAGGCGACGGACATGGAATTGGCGAATGCGATCCTGGCGAAGAATGCCGTCGCTTCCGAGTAAGATTTACTGCTGAACAAAAATGCCGCTCACATGAGCGGCATTTTTTTGCCCTGAATGCGATCAAATGTGGGAGCGGGCTTGCTCGCGAAGGCGGTGTATCAGGCAATATTTGTATCGACTGACATACCCTCTTCGCGAGCAAGCCCGCTCCCACATTTGATTTGTATTACCCGATAGATCAGCGGTAATCGTCTACCGGGACACACGCACAAAACAAATTGCGGTCGCCGTAGACATTGTCCACCCGGTTCACCACCGGCCAATATTTATGCGCCTTGGTGTGCGCATCCGGCGTCACGGCCTGTTCGATGCTGTAGGGCCGCTCCCAAATTCCGGTGATGTCAGCCAAGGTGTGCGGCGAACGTTTCAGCGGGTTGTCTTCGGCCGGCCAGTTGCCGTTCTGCACCTCGGTGATTTCCGCGCGGATGCTCAGCATCGCTCCGATAAACCGGTCCAGCTCGGCTTTCGATTCACTCTCGGTCGGTTCGACCATCAACGTTCCCGGCACCGGAAACGACATGGTCGGGGCGTGGAAGCCGTAGTCCATCAAGCGCTTGGCCACGTCCTCCTCGCTGATCCCGGTCAGCACCTTGAGCGGCCGCAAGTCGAGGATGCATTCGTGTGCCACCCGCTCGTTGCGCCCGGTGTAGAGCACAGGGAACGCGCCGGACAGATGCTGCGCCAGGTAATTCGCGGCGAGGATCGCCACTTCGCTGGCGTCCGCCAGTTGCGGTCCCATCATGGCGATGTACATCCAACTGATCGGCAGGATGCTCGCACTGCCCCAGGGCGCCGCGCTCACTGCGCCGTTCTGCGGCAACGGCCCGTCGATCGGCACCACCGGGTGGTTGGCCACGAACGGTGCCAGATGCGCCCGCACACCAATCGGTCCCATGCCCGGCCCGCCGCCGCCGTGGGGAATGCAGAAGGTTTTGTGCAGGTTCATGTGCGACACGTCGGCGCCAATGTCTGCCGGCCGCGCCAGCCCGACCTGGGCATTGAGGTTGGCGCCATCCATGTACACCTGGCCGCCATGGCTGTGGATAACTTCACAGATTTCGCTGATGCCTTCCTCGTAGACGCCGTGAGTCGAAGGATACGTCGCCATCAGGCAGGCGAGTTTATCCCCCGCCGCCGCTGCTTTTTCCTTCAAGTCCTCCAGGTCGACGTTACCCGCTTCATCGCACTCGACGATCACCACGCGCATCCCGGCCATCTGCGCCGAAGCCGGATTGGTGCCGTGGGCCGAGGACGGAATCAGACAGATATCCCGGGCGCCTTCATGGCGGCTCTCATGGTATTTGCGGATCGCCAGCAACCCGGCGTACTCGCCCTGGGCGCCGGAGTTGGGTTGCATGCAGATCGCATCGAAACCGGTGATCGCACACAGCCAGCGCTCCAGCTCCTCGATCATCAGCGAATAACCGAGCGCCTGCTCTTTCGGCACAAACGGGTGCAGATTGGCGAACTGTGGCCAAGTGATGGGGATCATTTCGCTGGTGGCGTTGAGCTTCATGGTGCAAGAGCCCAGCGGGATCATCGATTGATTGAGCGCCAGGTCCTTGTTTTCCAGTTGCTTGAGGTAACGCAGCATCTCGGTTTCGCTGTGATGCGCATTGAACACCGGATGACGCAAATACGGCGAGGTACGCAGCAGCCCATCGGGAATGCCGGGCGCCAGGGTTTCGGCATCCAGGTCGTCGACGTTCAGCCCATGATCGGCACCGAGGAACACATCGAACAACTTCGCCACGGTGGATTCATCAGAGGTTTCATCGAGGCTCAGGCCCAGTCGCCCGCGACCGAGAATACGCAGGTTGATCTGCGCCGCCTGAGCACTTTCGATGATCGCGGTCTGGGTGCCGCCGACCTCCAGGGTCAGGGTGTCGAAGAAATGCTGATTGAGGCGGGTGATACCGTTTCGCTCAAGGCCGGCAGCAAGGATGCAGGTCAGGCGGTGAACGCGCTGGGCAATCCGCTTCAACCCTTCCGGGCCATGGTAGACCGCGTAGAAACTGGCGATGTTGGCCAGTAATACTTGGGCGGTGCAGATGTTCGAATTGGCCTTCTCCCGACGGATGTGTTGCTCGCGGGTTTGCAGGGCCATGCGCAACGCGGTGTTGCCACGCGCATCTTTCGAGACGCCGATGATCCGACCGGGAATCGCCCGTTTGTACTCATCGCGGCTGGCAAAAAACGCCGCGTGCGGCCCGCCGTAACCCATCGGCACGCCAAACCGCTGGGACGAACCGAACACCACGTCGGCGCCCAACTCTCCCGGCGGCGTCAGCAACAGCAGACTCAACAGATCGGTAGCGACACAGGCCAGCGCTTGCTGGGCATGCAGGTGATCGATCAACGGGCGAAGGTCGCGGATCTCGCCGTGGGTGTCGGGGTATTGCAGCAGCGCGCCGAACACCTGGTGCTGTTTCAAGTTATCCACAGCATCGATGATCAGCTCGAAGCCGAAGCCTTCGGCGCGGGTCTGCACCACGGAGATGGTCTGCGGATGACAGTTTTCGTCGACGAAGAACAGATTGCTTTTCGACTTGGCAACACGCTTGGCCAGCGCCATGGCTTCCGCCGCCGCGGTGGCCTCATCCAGCAGCGAGGCGTTGGCCAGTTCCAGGCCTGTGAGGTCGATGGTCAACTGCTGAAAATTCAGCAGCGCTTCGAGACGGCCTTGGGCGATCTCCGGTTGATAGGGCGTGTAGGCGGTGTACCAACCGGGATTTTCCAGCACGTTTCGCAAGATGACGGTTGGTGTGAGCGTGCCGTGGTAGCCCATACCGATCAGGCTGGTCCAGACCTGGTTCTGCTCGGCGTAACCTCGCAGTTTGGCCAGCGCGGCTTCTTCGTCGAGGGCAGGCGGCAGGTCGAGCGCCCGGTTCAGGCGGATTCCCGGGGGCACCGTCTGCTCGATCAACTCGACCCGGCTACCGAGGCCGAGGCTGTCGAGCATCGCTTGCTGCTCGGCGGCATCGGGCCCGAGGTGGCGGCGAAGGAAGGCATTGGGGTCGCGTAACTGGCTCAAGGACGGCAACTGGGACATGACGGGCTCTCTCTTGACTGGCGCTCAACGTCGATGCAACTCGGTCAAAGCAGCATAGCAGTCGATGCCCGAGCGGATGGCGTGGCGCCAACGACCAATCCCGATCATCATGCTCGGCGCATGCCTAATGTCCGCTGATCAGGTGTCTGTATCCATGAGCCAACTGCCTTTCCTGCCTTTCTCCAAACCCACCATCGATGAAGCCACGATTGCCGCTGTCGGTGACGTATTGCGTTCGGGCTGGATTACCAGCGGTCCCAAGGTCCAGGCCTTTGAAGCGCAGCTCTCGGAGTATTTCGGCGGGCGCCCGGTGCGCACCTTCAATTCCGGCACCTGCACCATGGAAATCGCCTTGCGCATTGCCGGAGTCGGGCCGGGTGATGAAGTGATCACCACGCCGATTTCCTGGGTCGCTACCGCCAACGTCATTCTTGAAGTCGGTGCCACGCCGGTGTTTGCCGACATCGATCCGATGACACGCAACATCGACCTCAGGCAGCTCGAAGCCGCCATCACCCCGCGCACCAAAGCCATCATCCCGGTGTTTCTCGCCGGCCTGCCACTGGACATGACGCGCCTGTATGCCCTGGCGAAAAAGCACAACCTGCGAGTGCTGGAAGACGCGGCCCAGGCACTGGGGTCAAGCTGGGATGGCCGACGCATTGGCTCGACCGGCGACTTTGTGTCCTTCAGTTTCCAGGCGAACAAAAACGTCACCTCGTCAGAGGGCGGGTGCCTGGTGCTGAACACCGCCGACGAAGTACGACTGGCGGAGAAGTACCGTTTGCAGGGCGTGACCCGCAGCGGCTTCGATGGGCTGGATGTTGATGTGTTGGGCGGCAAGTTCAACATGACCGATGTTGCAGCGGCCATTGGTCTGGGCCAATTTGCCCCTATCGAAGCGATCACCGCTCATCGGCGCGAATTGGCCAGGCATTACTTCGCTTGCTTTGGCGAGGATTTCGAAGCGCAGTACGGGGCTCAACTGCCGCCGGCGGATTTTCATAACAGCAACTGGCATTTGTTCCAACTGGTGCTGCCAGAGCGTAAGGATGGCCAACCGGCACGGGCCACGTTCATGGAGCAGATGCAGGCATTGGGCGTCGGTATTGGCTATCACTACCCGCCGATTCACTTGCTCAGTCTTTACCGCGAGCGCGGGTTCAAGGAAGGGATGTTTCCCGTGGCTGAACGGGTGGGTCGCCTGATTGTTTCGTTGCCGATGTTTACAGCCATGAACAAAGCCGACGTCGAGCGTTCGGTGGCAGCAGTGAAAGCCGTTCTGAAGCCTTAAAACCTGTACGGGCGAGCTTGCTCGCGACAGGCCTGAGAATGCCGCGCAGTACCGTCTTGCAGCGTTATCGTTGACGACCATCGCGAGCGAGCTCGCTCCTACAGGGATTTTCAGCGTGCAATAAAAAGCCCCGACAGGTCGGGGCTTTGGGATGACGCTTTGCGGCTTATTCGCCGATGGCAGCCTTGTAACCTGCTGCATCGAGCAGCTTGTCCAGGTCAGCCGTGTTGCTTGGCTTGAGCTTGAAGATCCAGGCACCGTACGGGTCGGTGTTGAGCGACTCAGGCGAAGCGCCCAGGTCTTCGTTGATTGCGATCACTTCACCGGCAATCGGCGAATAGATGTCGGAAGCCGCTTTAACCGACTCCACCACACCGGATTGATCACCGGCGGCGAAGACTTTTCCGACTTCGGTCAGCTCAACGAAGACCACATCGCCCAAGGCTTCCTGAGCGTGATCGCTGATGCCCACGGTGACGGTGCCATCGGCTTCCAGACGGGCCCATTCGTGACTTTCGGCAAAACGCAGGTCGGCAGGGATATCGCTCATGTTCTGTGTCCTCAAGAAATTGTTAGCGGTCGTAGTCCGCCGGAAAAGGTTAGATCAAGGTTTTGCCATGGCGTACGAAGGTCGGTTTGACCACTCGGACCGGGTACCACTTGCCACGGATTTCCACTTCGGCGCGGTCGGCAGTTGCCATTGGCACGCGCGCCAGTGCTATCGACTTGCTAAGCGTAGGAGAGAAACTACCACTGGTGATCTCTCCTTCGCCAACATTGGCGATGCGGACCACTTGATGAGCGCGCAAAACCCCACGCTCTTCAAGGACCAGACCGACCAGTTTGTGCTGTATGCCACCCGCGCGTTCGGCTTCCAGCGCGGCGCGACCAATGAACTGACGAGTGGCCGGTTCCCAGGCAATGCTCCAGGCCATGTTGGAGGCCAGCGGTGAAACATCCTGATGGATGTCCTGACCGTAGAGGTTCATCCCGGCTTCGACCCGCAAGGTGTCCCGAGCGCCAAGCCCGATGGGGGAAATGCCCGCGCCCACCAGGTCGTTGAAAAAACCCGGCGCCTGACTGGCCGGCAGAACGATTTCCAGGCCGTCTTCGCCGGTGTAACCGGTGCGGGCGATGAACCAGTCACCGTCCGGCTGACCTTCGAACGGCTTGAGCAGCTGGATCAGGTTGCCGCGAGACTGGGTCACCAGTTCGGCAATCTTGTGTCGGGCCTGCGGACCTTGAATGGCCAGCATCGCCAACTCGGAGCGCTCCTTGAGCTGCACATCGAAACCATCAAGGTGAGCCTGCATCCAGGCGAGGTCCTGATTGCGGGTCGAGGCGTTGACCACCAGACGATAACCCTCGTCGAGGCGGTAGACGATCATGTCGTCGACGATGCCGCCGCGCTCGTTGAGCATGGTGCTGTACAACGCACGGCCGGGGCTGTGCAGACGTTGGACGTCATTGGCCAGCAAATGCTGGAGCCAGGCTTTCGCCTCGGGGCCGCCGACATCGATCACGGTCATGTGGGATACATCGAAAACCCCGCAATCGCGACGCACCTGATGGTGCTCCTCGACCTGCGAGCCGTAATGCAGAGGCATATCCCAACCGCCAAAATCGACCATCTTCGCGCCGAGGGCGAGATGAAGGTCATACAGAGGCGTACGCTGTCCCATGGGTTTCTCCTTCCGGGCGTGGCGAAGGTGCGGGCAGGTGCTTTACCGAGTGAAGGCCTTGAAATACAAGGCTTTCAGCCGATCTCAGCTACCGGGTCCGTAGGACGGACCGCACCGAATGCCGCGCATTGTAGCCTCAAGGTGTAGGACTGGCACCTAGGCGTTTCGATGCGCCGAACGTCGAATCAATCCGATGACCGGTAACAACCCGACCAAAACCAGGGTCAGTGCCGGCAACGACGCCCTCGCCCACTCGCCTTCGCTGGTCATTTCAAAGATGCGCACCGCCAGCGTGTCCCAGCCAAACGGGCGCATCAGCAGGGTCGCAGGCATTTCCTTGAGCACATCGACGAACACCAGCAACGCGGCGCTCAAGGTGCCGGGCAGTAATAACGGCAGATACACTTTGAAAAACAACCGTGGCCCACTGACGCCAAGGCTACGTGCCGCTTCGGGCAAAGATGGCCGTATTCGCGCCAGACTGTTTTCCAGTGGCCCATACGCCACTGCGATAAAGCGCACCAGATAGGCCAGCAACAGCGCCGACAGACTGCCCAACAGCAACGGCTTGCCCGCGCCACCGAGCCAACCCGATAACGGGATCACCAGTTCGCGGTCGAGGTAACTGAACGCCAGCATGATCGACACCGCCAGCACCGAACCGGGCAAGGCATACCCAAGATTGGCCAGGCTGACACCGGTGCGGATACCCCGCGTCGGCGCCAGTCGGCGGGCAAACGCCAGTACCAGGGCGACGCTGACCGTAATCGCTGCCGCCATGCCACCCAAATAGAGGGTGTGGACGATCAGCCCGGCGTAACGCTCGTCCAGATCGAAGCGCCCGCGCTGCCAGAACCACACCACCAGTTGCAGCATCGGAATGACGAAGGCGCAGGCGAACACCAGCCCACACCAACTCATTGCCACCAACGCCTTGAAGCCGTGTAAGTGATACAGCGCCTTGACCCGCGGTCGCTCGTTGCTTGCCCGGTTGGCCCCGCGCGCACGGCGCTCGCCGTACAACACGACCATCACCACCAGCAGCAACAGGCTCGCCAGTTGCGCGGCGGTGGAGAGGCTGAAAAATCCGTACCAGGTTTTATAAATGGCGGTGGTGAACGTGTCGAAGTTGAACACCGACACCGCACCGAAATCCGCGAGGGTTTCCATCAACGCCAATGCCACGCCCGCGCCAATGGCCGGGCGCGCCATCGGTAAGGCGACGCGCCAGAACGCCTGCCACGGCGATTGGCCGAGAACCCGCGCCGCTTCCATCAGGCCTTTGCCCTGCGCCAGGAACGCGGTGCGCGCCAACAGGTAAACGTAGGGATAAAACACCAGCACCAGAACGAGGATGACCCCGCCGGTGGAGCGCACTCGCGGCAGCCGCAGCCCGCTGCCGAACCATTCGCGCATCAGGGTTTGCACGGGGCCGGCAAAGTCCAGTAAGCCGACAAAGACGAACGCCAGCACGTAGGCGGGAATCGCAAACGGCAGCATCAGCGCCCAGTCCAGCCAGCGCCGACCGGGGAATTCGCAGAGGCTGGTGAGCCAGGCAAGGCTCACGCCCAACAGCGTTACGCCGATACCGACGCCGAGCACCAGGGTCAGGGTGTTGCCCAGCAAGCGTGGCATCTGGGTGTCCCACAGGTGGGACCAGATTTGCTGATCGATGGTTTGCCAGGAGAGAAACAACACACTCAGGGGCAGCAGGACCAGCGCGGCAATGGCGAAGACCAGGGGATACCAGCGGCGTTGGGCGGGGTGGGCCAAGGAAGGTCTCTCGCGGATAAATCGTGAAGTTTAGGAAAAACGCAAAAAGATCGCAGCCTCGTTTCACTCGACAGCTCCTACAGGGGTCCGCTATCCCGATGTAGGAGCTGTCGAGCGAAACGAGGCTGCGATCTTTTGATCTTTAACGCACTGGACTCAGTTCCAACCTGCCCGATCCATCATCCGAATCGCTTCGGCCTGACGCTTGCCGGCAATTTCCACCGGTAAGGTATCGGCGACAAACTTGCCCCAGCCCGCCACTTCAGCGGAAGGTTGAACGGCAGGGTTGGCCGGGAATTCCTGGTTCACATCCGCGAAAATCTTTTGTGCTTCCGGCGTGGTCATCCACTCCACCAACGCCTTGGCCGCTTCCGGGTGCGGCGCATGTTTGGTCAGGCCGATGCCCGACAGGTTGACGTGCACGCCACGGTCACCCTGGTTTGGCCAGAACAGCTTCACCGCCAGGTCCGGCTTCTGCTTGTGCAGGCGGCCGTAGTAGTAGGTGTTGACGATGCCGACGTCGCACTGCCCGGCGTTGATCGCTTCCAGTACCGCGACGTCATCGGAGAACACGTCGGTGGACAGGTTGCTTACCCAACCCTTGAGGATCTGTTCGGTTTTATCCGCGCCATGCACTTCGATCATCGTGGCAGTCAGCGACTGGTTGTAGACCTTTTTCGCCGTGCGCAGGCACAGGCGGCCTTCCCATTGCTTGTCGGCCAGACCTTCGTAGGTGGTCAGTTCACCCGGCTTCACTCGATCGGTGGAGTAAGCGATGGTCCGCGCCCGCAGGCTCAGGCCGGTCCAGGCGTGAGAGGACGCGCGGTACTGCAACGGGATATTGGCGTCGATCACTTTCGAGGTGAATGGCTGGAGGATGCCCATCTGCTCGGCTTGCCAGAGGTTGCCGGCATCGACGGTGAGCAGCAGGTCGGCGGTGGCGTTCTCGCCCTCGGCCTTGATGCGCTGCATCAGCGGCGCTTCCTTGTCGGTGATGAACTTCACCTGCACACCGGTTTTCGCGGTGTAGGCATCGAAGACTGGCTTGATCAGCTCGTCGATACGCGAGGAGTAAACCACCACTTCGTCGGCGGCCTGGGCGGCGGTGCTGCCAATCAGGGTCAGGGCCAGTGCGGTCAGTAGACGCTTCGGTGCCAACATGGGCGCAGTCTCTCGATTGAAAAGTGAGGCCAAATGATAAGGACTCACATTTGCCTTCTCAATCGAACAGTTCGCGGGTGAGTTACCAGATGTTGCATGGTTTGAAAGGTGGGGTGAATGTACCGACGCCTTCGCGGGCGAGCCTCGCTCCTACAGATCAACGCCGATCCCTGTAGGAGCGAGGCTCGCCCGCGAAGAGGCCCTCAGCTTCAGCAAAAATCTCAAGCCTTGGCCAGCGCCGGCAGATCCCCGGTCAACCCCAGCGCCTCACGCACAAACAGCGCCTTCGCTTCCGGCATCTGGTCGACCATCTTCAACCCGGCATTGCGCAACCAGCGCACCGGCAGCGGATCCGCCTGGAACAACCGCTCAAACCCCTCCATCGCCGCCATCAACGCCAGGTTGTGGGGCATGCGCCGACGCTCGTAACGGCTCAGCACCTTCACATCCGCCAGACGCTCGCCACGCGCAGCCGCTTGCAACAGCACTTCGGCCAATACGGCGGCATCGAGGAAACCCAGGTTCACGCCCTGCCCGGCCAACGGGTGAATGGTGTGCGCTGCGTCGCCGATCAGCGCCAGGCCTTCCGCCACGTAACGCTTGGCGTGGCGCTGGCGTAGCGGCACGCACAGACGCGGGTCAGCGCTGAGCACGCTGCCGAGTCGACCTTCAAAGGCGCGCTCCAGCGCTTTGCAGAAGCCGTCGTCATCCAGCGCCATCAGGCGTTCGGCTTCGCTCGGCGTGGTCGACCAGACGATCGAACACCAATCTTGCTGACCGTCGCGTTCCAGCGGCAGGAACGCTAAAGGACCGTTATCGGTGAAACGCTGCCAGGCCGTCAGCTGATGAGGCATTGAGCTGCGCACGCTGGTGACAATCGCATGGTGCAAGTAATCCCACTCGCGCGTGGCCACGCCGGTCAGGCGCCGCACCGCCGAGTTGGCGCCGTCCGCTGCGATCACCAGCGGTGCGCGCAGTGTGCGGCCATCGGCCAGGGTCAGCAGCCAGTCGTCGCCGGAGCGGCGCATCTGTTCCAGGCGCGCATTGGCCAGCATCCCGAGGTCGCAGTCGTGCAAACGGTCGAGCAAAGCGTCCTGAACCACACGGTTCTCGACGATGTGCCCGAGCACGTCGGCATGCACACTGGCCGCCGAGAAATGAATCTGCCCGGTGCCGCTGCCATCCCACACCTGCATGTCGGTGTAAGGGCTGCTGCGCCGATGGGCGATGCCGTCCCAGACGCCCAGGCGCTCAAGAATCCGTTGGCTGGCCGCCGACAAGGCGCTCACTCGCGGCTCGAACGACGCCTGCACATCAAACGGTTTGACGCTCAGGGGGCTGCCGTCCAGCAGCAGGACTTCCAGCCCGCTGTCCTGCAACGCCAGCGCCAGGGCGCTGCCGACCATTCCAGCCCCGACAATCAGCAGATCTGCGCGCATTTCCATGCTTTAAGCCTGTCTCGCTTGCGGTTTGCACCGCACGTAAAGGGGTTTTTCGACCGGCGCCGCCAAGGGGCCCGCGCCGTCGTGAATATCGACCTGCAATCGCGGCAGAGAGTGCGCGTCAACCCGCCACTCAAGCATCGGGACGCGTACCCAAGCCCATGGCCTGCCGGGCGAACCAGCGTTTGGCCGGAGGCAGCAGATCGAGGCCGAGCAGGCCGAGGTTGCGTCCCAGGGACACCAGCGGCTGGGTGCTGCCGAACAAACGCGTGACCTGATCGGAGAAACCGACGGTCAGGTTCTGATCCATGCGCTGACGCTCGCGGTAAGCCTGCAAGGTCGCGAAGTCGCCGGGCGAAGTCTCGCTGGCCAGCAAAGCGTCGGCCAAGGCCTGGGCATCCCGCAGCGACAGGTTGAAACCCTGGCCGGCAATCGGGTGCAGGCTGTGGGCGGCGTTGCCGAGAATCGCCAGATGCGGCCGCACCTGCTCTTCGGCCTCGATCAGGGTCAGCGGGTACAAATGCCGCACGCCGACCTGCTTCAAGGTACCGAGGCGATAACCGAACACGCCCTGCAACTCGCTGAGAAAGCTTCTTTCATCGAGGGCAGCCAAGCGTTGCGCGTCCATCCCCAGACGCGTCCAGACCAGCGCGCAGCGGTTTTCCGGCAGCGGCAACAAGGCCATCGGGCCGTCGTCGGTGAAACGCTCGAAGGCCATGCCGTTGTGCGCTTCACTCGGGGTGATGTTGGCGATCAGCGCGCTCTGGTTGTACGGGCGCTTCTTAATGCCGATCCCCAGTTGCTCGCGCAGGCCGGAACGGCCGCCATCAGCGAGCACCGCGAGGTCGCATTCCAGGGTGGTTTCATCGTTGAGGGTCAGGCGATAGCCATCGGTCAGCGGCTCCATGCGCGTGACTTCCGCCGGGCAACGCCAACTGATCACGTCCTTGTCCAGACCTTGCCACAGGCATTGGCCGAGCCAGGCGTTTTCCACCACGTAACCCAGCGCCGGAACGCCTTCTTCCATCGCCGACAGTCGCGCCGTTGAAAAACGCCCACGGTCGGAGACATGAATCTGTTTGATCGGCTCGGCGCGGCGGGAGATTTCCTGCCACACGCCCAACCGCTGATAAATCTGCTTGGCACCGTACGACAGCGCCGAAGAGCGGGCGTCGTAGCTCGGCTGATAAGTGTCGCCCGGCGCGAACGGTTCGATCAGCACGATCTTCCAGCCGCGAGCCTTGGCCCCGGCCTGCAAGGCTAACGCCAGACTGGCTCCCACCAGACCGCCACCGATGATGGCCAGATTGACTCGACTCATGCCGCTTGTGCCCGTGCGGCGGCCATCAAGGCTTCGATCTCGGCGACCGTTTTCGGCACGCCTTTGGTTAATATTTCACAACCGGTCTTGGTCACCACTACGTCGTCCTCGATGCGCACGCCAATGCCGCGCCATTTCTTCGCCACGCTCTGGTTGTCCGGGGCGATGTAGATGCCCGGCTCCACGGTCAGCGCCATGCCGACTTCCAGCACGCGCCATTCGCCGCCGACCTTGTACTCGCCGACGTCATGCACATCCATGCCCAGCCAGTGGCCGGCGCGGTGCATGTAAAAGGCTTTATAGGCTTCGCTGGCGATCAACTCGTCGACATCGCCTTGCAGCAGGCCCAGTTGCACCAGACCGGCAGTAATTACTCGAACCGTGGCTTCGTGCGCCTGATTCCAGTGCTTGTTCGGCGCGATTTGGGCAAATGCGGCTTCTTGCGACGCCAGCACCAGTTCATAGATCGCCTTCTGTTCCGCCGAATACTTGCCATTGACCGGCCAGGTGCGGGTGATGTCGCTGGCGTAGCAGTCGATCTCGCAACCGGCGTCGATCAGCACCAGGTCACCGTCCTTGAGCACCGCGTCATTCTGCTGGTAATGCAGGATGCAGCTGTTGCGCCCCGACGCGACAATCGAACCGTAGGCCGGCATCTTCGCCCCGCCCCGGCGGAACTCGTAATCGAGCTCGGCTTCGAGGCTGAACTCATGCAGCCCGGCGCGGCTGGCCTGCATCGCGCGGATATGCGCCTGGGCGGAAATCCGCGCGGCCTCGCGCATCACCTTCACTTCTGCCGCCCATTTATACAGGCGCATGTCGTGCAGCAGATGATCCAGGGCAACGAATTCGTTCGGTGGCTGGGCGCCAAGGTGCGCCTTGGAGCGGATCACGTTGATCCAGTCCATCAGGTGCCGGTCGAATTCCGGGTTGCTGCCCATGGCCGAATACACCCGGTCGCGCCCTTCGATCAGGCCCGGCAGGATGTCGTCAATGTCGGTGATGGGGAACGCGTCGTCGGCGCCAAAGTCACGGATCGCGCCTTCCTGGCCGGCGCGCAAGCCGTCCCACAACTCGCGTTCGGCATTGCGCTCACGGCAGAACAGCAGGTATTCGCCATGCTCACGGCCGGGCATCAGCACGATGACGGCCTGTGGCTCGGGGAAACCGCTGAGGTACTGGAAGTCGCTGTCCTGGCGATAGACGTGCTCGACGTCACGGTTACGAATGGCCACCGCGGCGGCAGGCAGGATGGCGATGCTGTTGGGTTCCATCTGCGCCATCAGGGCCTTGCGGCGACGGCTGTATTCCGATTTCGGGATATGAATCATGGGCAGATGGCTTTTCCTGGCTCGCGATTAATGCAACGACGGTTTGGCGGCAGCCGGCGCGTCCGGCTTCCTGGTTTCACTGAACAGCAGCAGCGGCGCGACGCGCAGGTATTCCATGACTTCCATGTAGTCGCTCTCGCCGTCGTCGGACTCTTCAAGGGCGTCTTGCACCTGGGCGATGGCCGCCAGGTCTTGCAGCACTTCGGTGGCTTCGGTGCTGAGCATGCTGCTGTCACGGCAGTTCAAGCCGAAACCGCTAAGGAAGCCCTGGCACCATTGGCCCAGTGCAGCGGCACGATCGGCCAGCGGCTCGTCATCGGTCGGCAGCAGCAGAACGACGGTCACGTCGTCGCCGGTGAGTTCGCCCTTGACCATCTCCTGCAAACCGATCAGGGCATTGCGGACATTGTCTTGCGGCTCGCTTTCGAGCAGCTCGGCGGCATCGATCAACCAGCCTTCGGCATCAAAGCCGGCACCGGCGCAACTGCGGCCGAGCAACAGGCCATGCAGTTCGGCAGGCGAGACGTTATGACCGCTGGAAGTCAGCAGGGTGGCGAAGGCTTGGTACGGAGAATTCTGAATGGGCATGGGCAGCTAGGCGCCAGACGGCGCTATGTCTAGAATGAAGGCCTTGTATCCTACATCGACTACCCCTGTAGGAGCGAGCTTGCTCGCGATGCTCGCCAACGATAACGCTGAGTACCTGACACCCCGCGGCGTTCTCGGGTTCATCGCGAGCAAGCTCGCTCCTACGGTCCGACACCCATCAGACAGTGAAGACAATGGAAGACACCGACCTGCAAGCGCTGATGGCCAGACTCGAACTGCTAATTAGCCGAGTCGAGCAACTAAAGAGTCAAAACGGACTCCTATTAGCTCAGGAAAAGACCTGGCGCGAGGAACGCGCTCACCTCATTGAAAAGAACGAAATCGCCCGGCGTAAGGTCGAATCAATGATTTCGCGCCTCAAGGCCCTGGAGCAAGACTCATGAGTTCAAGCAATAGCGTAACCGTGCAGATCCTCGACAAAGAATATTCGATCATTTGCCCCCAGGAAGAGCGCAGCAATCTGGTGAGCGCAGCCCGTTACCTGGACGGCAAGATGCGTGAAATCCGCAGCAGCGGCAAAGTCATCGGTGCCGATCGCATCGCCGTGATGGCCGCGCTGAACATCACCCACGACCTGCTGCACAAGGAAGAACGCCCGGATGTACAGGCCAGCGGCTCGACTCGCGAGCAGGTTCGCGACCTGCTGGACCGTGTCGATTTGGTGCTCGCAACCGATCCGGACGTCACCAAGGGCTGAAACGTGAAACGGCTTGGGGTATACTCGCTTCACTCCCTGGGGTGCTTGCCAGTTGACCACGTCCCTGAGCCGATTCGCACTACCCTGGAAGTTGCACGTTGGGCTGGTGTGCATGTCCGCTAGACGGAAAGCCTTAAAGCCTACTGCATCTTCCACCTTGAACTTTCGGGTTCAAGGGCTAAGTCAGCAGCGGTTCATCCGGGGAGCCTGATTCCAATCCGATGCCGGTTTAAATACCGGCATCGGCTTTTTTACGGGTACGCTTCATGGACTCATTCCACGAGCCCGAATTCATGACCGAACCTGCGCTGCTACCCCGACCGCAACTTCGACGCATGCTGCGCAAGGCCCGTCGCGCACTGACACCCAGTCAGCAGCGCCAGGCCGCTCACGGGTTGTACAAGCAATTGGCCCAGCAACCGCTGTTCCGCCGCGCAAAACACATCTCACTGTATCTGCCCACCGACGGTGAAATCGATCCGCGCGTGCTGCTGCGTGCCGCGCAACGTCGGGGCAAGGCCACCTACCTGCCGGTACTCAGCGCCTGGCCGCGAACCAAAATGGTGTTCCAGCGGATCCGCCCCGGTGAAAAACTGAAACCCAACCGCTTCCGTATTCTCGAACCCCTGCACAACCTCGCCCGGCAACGCAAAGTCTGGGCGCTGGACCTGGTGTTGCTGCCGTTGGTGGGGTTTGACGATGTCGGCGGGCGACTGGGCATGGGCGGTGGTTTCTACGACCGGAGCCTGGCGTACCTGGCGCGGCGCAAAAACTGGCGCAAGCCGACGCTGCTGGGGCTGGCCCATGAATGTCAGAAGGTCGAGCGATTGGCTCAGGCGAGCTGGGATGTGCCGCTGCAAGGAACGGTGACAGACAAGGCGTGGTATTTCGCAGGCTAGACGCCACTGGAATCAGCGGCGTCGAAAAGACCGATCAGCGCTTGAAGGCTGACGGCTGTTGTTGCTGGGCGATTTCGATCGGTGCGTCGGTCTTGTTGTTCCACAAGCTTTGGGCATAGCCGGTAGTCACGACGCCGAGGCCGAACAAAATAACCAAAATCCATAGTAAATCCGGTTTGCGTTTCATCGATTGCCCCCCAAAGGCACATCAACACGATGACAGCAGCGGTTTCCGTTGTAGGCCGTGCAGCAGCGTCAAGCTTAGAAGGCCGGCATTTTGCGACAACGTGAACCGACACGCAAACGCTGGCGTCAACCGACTGTCGGTTTGTCATAAAATTGACCGACAACTTGCCCACTCACCTCGCAAGGAGCAAAAACCATGGCCTATTGGCTGATGAAATCCGAGCCCGACGAACTCTCGATCAAAGGTCTGGAGAAGTTGGGCACAGCACGCTGGGACGGGGTTCGCAACTATCAGGCGCGTAACTTTTTGCGGGCCATGGCGGTCGGTGACGAGTTTTTCTTTTATCACTCCAGCTGCCCGGAGCCGGGAATTGCCGGGATCGGCAAAATTGTCGAAGCCGCGTATCCGGACCCGACGGCGCTGGAGCCAGAGAGTCATTACTTCGATCCGAAGGCGTCCGCTGAGAAAAACGCCTGGAGCGCGATCGATGTCGCGCATGTCGAGACGTTTTCCAGAGTGTTGAAGCTGGATTACCTGAAACAGCAGACGGCTCTGGCCGAGATGCCGTTGGTGCAGAAAGGGTCGCGACTGTCGGTGATGCCGGTGACGGCTGAGCAGTGGGCGGCGGTTATCGCGTTGAAGCCTGATTGATTTATTGACTGAAAGAATGCCTTCGCGAGCAAGCCCGCTCCCACATTTGACCGCGTTTTCATGTTAAATACGGTCAAATGTGGGAGCGGGCTTGCTCGCGAAGAGGCCCGCCGGGACAGCGAAAGTCTTACTGGATGATGAGGTTGTTGAACAACAAATCCTCAACCACCGGCTGACCGGTTTCGTCGTTCATTATTTGCTGGGTCTGCTTCAACGCTTCCTGACGCAGCTTTTCCTTGGCCTCGACATTGTTCATCGCCTCGGTCGTCTGCTGGGCAAACAGCGCCACCAGCTGATTACGAATCAACGGCTCGTTGGCCTTGACCAGTTTGGTCGCTTCTTCCCCGGACACCCGTAACGCCACATCGGCCTTGTAGACCTTGAGCTTCGGCGTGCCGTCCAGCCCGTAGTTGCCCACGAACGGCGGGCTCAAGGTGATGTAATTGACCTTCGGCGCCGAACCTTCTTTGGCTTCTTCGGCCATCGCTGCCACGGGCAGAGACAGGGCCAGCAACAACATGATCCACGCTTTCACAATTCGCTCCTTATCCGGTTTGCGGCCTAGCATATCGACCCTCCGCGCTAGCACAAGCTTATGGCTGACTATCAGGGCGGGGCATGCTCGTTGACCCGTCGATTCACACACCTACACTTATCGGCCATCACTCCCAAAGGAATAGCCCTGATGAAAGCCGTGCTGTGCAAAGCCTTCGGCCCTGCCGAATCGCTGGTGCTGGAAGACGTCGCCAGTCCTGTCGCGAAGAAGAATGAAATCCTGCTGGACGTGCACGCCGCCGGGGTGAATTTCCCGGACACGCTGATCATCGAGGGTAAATACCAGTTCAAGCCGCCCTTCCCGTTTTCCCCGGGCGGTGAAGCGGCTGGCGTGGTCAGTGCGGTGGGCGAAAAGGTCAGCCACCTGAAAGTCGGCGACCGGGTCATGGCCCTGACCGGCTGGGGCAGCTTCGCCGAACAGGTCGCGGTGCCGGGCTACAACGTGCTGCCGATCCCGCCGTCGATGGACTTCAACACCGCCGCCGCCTTCAGCATGACTTACGGCACCTCGATGCACGCGCTCAAGCAACGGGCCAATCTGCAACCCGGTGAAACCTTGCTGGTACTCGGCGCCTCCGGCGGTGTCGGTCTGGCTGCCGTGGAAATCGGCAAAGCCATGGGCGCCCGCGTGATCGCCGCCGCCAGCAGCGCCGAAAAACTCGCGGTGGCCAAGGCGGCCGGCGCCGATGAACTGATCAACTACAGCGAAACCAGCCTCAAGGATGAAATCAAGCGCCTGACCGATGGCCAGGGTGCCGACGTGATCTACGACCCGGTGGGCGGCGACCTGTTCGACCAGGCCATCCGTGCCATCGCCTGGAATGGTCGGTTGCTGGTGGTCGGCTTCGCCAGTGGACGCATCCCGGAACTGCCAGTAAACCTGGCGCTGCTCAAGGGTGCAGCGGTGGTCGGCGTGTTCTGGGGCTCGTTCGCCCAACGCCAGCCACAAGACAACGCGGCGAACTTCCAGCAGTTGTTTGGCTGGTTTGCCGAGGGCAAGTTGAAGCCGCTGGTGTCGCAGGTGTATCCGCTGAGCAATGCGGCGCAAGCCATTAATGATCTGGGCCAGCGTAAAGCGGTCGGGAAAGTGGTGGTTCAGGTTCGCTGAGCCTGCGCTACGGCTGATGACGCCTTCGCCGGCGAGCCTGGCTCCTACGGGTGTTGTACGAGTATAAAAATGCCCTCGATCTCAGGATCGAGGGCTTTTTTTGGCCGGGACTAAAGCAACTCGCGAACCTCCTTCGGCAGCAAACTCATGTATTTGAGGACGGGGCCGCGACGGCATTGCCTGACGATGGTGGGCACACGCCTGTTGAGCGTGGCGATCAGCGCCAGACGCTTCTCGTCTGGCAATTGAGTGATATGAAACACGTTCGACAGGTAAGCTCGGGTGTAATCAAACACTGCTGTATCCACCCACGCGTGTTCCGGGAAATCGGCCAGAGCCTCATTAATGTCACGGCATCGCAGCTTTTTGAGCCATTGGTTGGTGTGGATGGGCGTGTCCAGATCCAGCCGGAAGCTCATGGGCGCAACCACTTCCAGTTCGGCAAGTGTGTCCCCCTCCACCGCCCACGGCTTGAATCGCCACTGTGCAATCGCGACCCTGGACGCTTCGGCCAGTTCAGGATGGTCGCTTTGCAAAATGTTCACCTGGCTGACCGAACCATCGGCATTGGCAGTGAACCCGACCCGGACCTCACCGATTTTCCCGGCCCTGTAAAGCGCCCGGGGGTAAATCGGCTTGGGATTATGCTCAGGTATCAGGAGCACCTCCCCGGCCCTGATATCCATCGACACCATCAGCAACAGCACACACGCTAACCACCGCATAACCCCTCTCCTTCGCGACTGCAATGCCAACCCTGGCACCCGCACAAAGGTTAAAGCGCGGCGACCTGAAACAGAACATCACGACTTCCCATTCAATCGAAGGACATTTCCCAAAGCCCTGCCCTACTTCGGACAGACGAAGGGCGTCAAAGCGACAGAGGTAATGCTTCCTACAACGTCGTTCATTTATACCTGAGCGACATGTTCGTAAAAGAACATGCGATCTCCAATGTTTCCGCTGTTTTGCCAATGCGAACCGGTGCTATTTTCGGTAACGAAACTGTAACATTCGCATCCGCAGTCAAAACAAGAAATCTGGAGCTCTTGAATGTTTGCTTTCTTTCGTCCTGCCGCACATCAGGCTCCATTGCCTGAAGAAAAAATAGACAGCACCTACCGACGCCTTCGCTGGCAGATCTTCGCCGGGATTTTCATTGGCTATGCCGGTTACTACCTGCTGCGCAAGAACTTCACCCTGGCCTTCCCCGACCTGATCGCCCAAGGCTATACAAAAGGCCAGCTGGGCGTGGCCATGTCGGCGATTGCGATCGCCTACGGCCTGTCGAAGTTTTTGATGGGCATTGTGTCCGACCGCTCGAACCCACGTTACTTCCTGCCGTTTGGCCTGGTGGTGTCCGACGGGGTGATGTTCGTTTTCGGTTTCGCGCCGTGAGCGACGTCCAGCGTGACCATGATGTTCATCCTGTTGTTCATCAACGGCTGGGCGCAAGGCATGGGCTGGCCGCCGAGCGGGCGAACCATGGTGCATTGGTGGTCGCAGAAAGAGCGCGGCGGTGTGGTGTCGGTGTGGAACACCGCGCATAACGTCGGCGGTGGCTTGATCGGCCCGCTGGCGATTCTCGGCATGGGCTGGTTCAACGACTGGCACAGCAAGTTCTATGTACCGGCTGCCGTGGCACTGCTGGTCGCCGTATTTGCCTTCATTGTGATGCGCGATACACCGCAATCGACGGGCCTGCCGCCCATCGAGAAGTACAAAAACGATTACCCGGAAGGCTACGACGCCAGCCACGAAGACGAATTCAGCGCCAAGGACATCTTCGTCAAATACGTACTGCGCAACAAAATGCTCTGGTTCATCGCCCTGGCCAACGTCTTCGTCTACCTGCTGCGCTACGGCATCCTGGACTGGGCGCCGACCTACCTCAAAGAGGTCAAGCACTTCGACTTCGACAAGACCTCATGGGCGTATTTCCTTTATGAGTGGGCAGGCATTCCGGGCACGCTGCTGTGCGGCTGGATGTCGGACAAGGTCTTCCGTGGCAACCGTGGCCTGACAGGCATGGTGTTCATGGCATTGGTGACCGTCGCGACGATCGTGTATTGGCTGAACCCGCCGGGCAACCCGATGATCGATATGATCTCGCTGTTCGCGATCGGCTTCCTGATCTACGGTCCGGTGATGCTGGTGGGCTTGCAAGCGCTGGAACTGGTACCGAAAAAAGCCGCCGGGACAGCCGCTGGTTTTACCGGTCTGTTTGGGTATTTGGGCGGTTCAGTCGCGGCCAGTGCGCTCATGGGCTACACCGTGGACTACTTCGGTTGGGATGGCGGTTTCATTCTGCTGGTTGCCGCGTGCCTGCTGGCGATGGCGTTCCTGGCACCCACGCTGGGTCACAAGAACGTCGCCAGTCAGAGCCGCGAAGAAGCCATCGCCTGATCGGACGTTGACTTGCAACGCTTGAGCCGCGCCTCCAGATTCCGGTCTGGCATGGCGTGGCTGCGCAGGGCGTTGGCAGTCTGCTCGACATAATCGCGAGTGGTGCCATAACGCCCGCAAGCATTTTCGAACACATGGCTCAGCACATGATCCGGCAAGTTGCCGGCATAGCTGGGCAGGTGCCGCTCCAGTACAAATCCCAATGCCTGAACCTGGCTTCCGTCTTCAAGACGGCAGTTAAGCCAGTGTGGGCGATAGGATGGAAAGGGCATTTCGCGCTGCCACAAGGCGTAGAGCGACGCGTCGAGTTGTTCTTCGGGCAAGCGATAAGCGAAACCGCTGCAAGAGCCGCCGCGATCCAGGCCAAACACTAAACCCGGCACTTCCGGCGTGCCGCGATGTTCGTGGGACCACAAATACAAACCGCGATGGTAGCCATGCACCCGACCGCGCACACGTTCCACCGCCGGGCATTCAGGCCGCCAGATCAGCGAACCGTAAGCGAACAGCCAGACCGGCCCGCCCTTGTGGCGCGCCATGGTCGATTGCATCGAGCTGAGCAATTGTTCGTGCGTAAGCTGCGGCCCCAGATCGAGCCGCGGAGGGTAAGGCAGGTTCAAAAAAGCAGATTCAATGGCGCTCATGGCGAATAGCGTTCAGCTCCCCGCGGGTAAAGATTACTTAATAGAACGCACCGCTGTAACAATAAGGCACATATGTTTTAAGGCAATTTGAATGCCATGGCACAGTTCTTAACTGAATGCCTGGATGACATATAACCTACCGGTATTTATATAAATTTATAAATACCGATCGGCTATATAGAGGGTTATAACCTGTAGGAGCGAGCTTGCTCGCGAGGGTCGTTAACGATTACGCGGGAAGTCAGGCTTTCCCGCGGTGCTTTTGAGTCCATCGCGAGCAAGCTCGCTCCTACAGTGTGGTGGGCAGCCTCAGGATCTGGGGGCGTATGCAAATACGTCGGCGCGCATTTGATGGGCGTCCATCCCGGCTTCGACCAACGCGTCCAGCGTGCCGTAGACCATCGCCGGTGAGCCGCTGGCGTAGACGTGCAAGGCTTTCAGATCAGGGAAGTCTTCACATACCGCTTCATGCAACATGCCGCAGCGCCCCTGCCAGCCGCATTGATCGCTGACGACTTTATGCAGGAACAGGTTAGGCAGTTTCAGCCATTCATCCCAATGTTCAATGTCATAGAAGTCTTCAGGACGACGCACGCCCCAATACAGATGCACCGGGTGTTTGAAGCCGGTCGCGCGGCAATGTTCGATCAAACTGTGGATCTGGCCCATGCCTGTGCCTGCGGCAATCAGCACCAGCGGACCGTCCGGCAGTTCCGCCAGGTGGGTATCGCCGAACGGCATTTCGATCCGCACCATCGAGTTGCGCTGAAGCTGCTCGATCAGGCTCAGCGCACTGCTTTCGCGCGCCAGCACATGGATTTCCAGGTCACGCCCGCCATGCGGCGCCGAGGCCAGGGAGAACGCGGATTTCTCGCCGTTTTCCCGTTCGATCATCAAATACTGACCTGCGTGATAGCGCGGTGGCTTGCCTGCCGGTGCGCGCAAACGCACGCGCCAGGTATCGCCGCCGACATCCCTGCATTCAATGACCTGACACGACAAGCTGCGCACCGGCAATTCTCCCAGCGCGAGCACGCCATCCCACAGCACGATGCAGTCTTCCAGCGGCTCTGCTATGCAAGTGTAGAACTCGCCATGGTCGCGCACATCGCCGGCCTGCTCGACTCGCCCTTCCACCAGCAGTGCGCCACAGACGTGGCAATTGCCATTGCGACAGCTTTGCGGGCATTCATAGCCCAGACGCCGTGCGCCATCGAGAATCCGCTCGCCGGGCAGAATCTCTAGCACTGCTCCGGAGGGCTGCAAGGTTACACGCATCAATCTATTCCTAACTGATTCCAGATGGCATCGATCCGTTGGGTCACGGCTTCGTCCTTGACGATGACCCGGCCCCACTCGCGGGTGGTTTCGCCCGGCCATTTATGCGTGGCATCGAGCCCCATCTTCGAACCCAGGCCGGAAACCGGCGAGGCGAAGTCGAGGTAGTCGATCGGCGTGTTGTCGATCATCACCGTGTCGCGCTTGGGGTCCATGCGCGTGGTGATGGCCCAGATCACGTCGTTCCAGTCGCGTGCGTTGATATCGTCATCACAGACGATAACGAACTTGGTGTACATGAACTGTCGCAAAAACGACCAGACACCGAGCATTACCCGCTTGGCATGGCCGGGATACGACTTCTTCATGGTCACGATGGCCATGCGGTACGAGCAGCCTTCGGGCGGCAGGTAGAAGTCGGTGATCTCGGGGAACTGCTTCTGCAGGATCGGCACGAACACTTCGTTCAGCGCCACGCCAAGAATCGCCGGCTCATCCGGCGGACGGCCGGTGTAGGTGCTGTGATAAATCGGTTTGATCCGGTGGGTAATGCGCTCGACGGTGAGCACCGGGAAACTGTCGACTTCGTTGTAGTAGCCGGTGTGGTCGCCATACGGACCTTCATCGGCCATCTCGCCCGGATGGATCACGCCTTCGAGGATAATCTCGGCGGTGGCCGGCACTTGCAGGTCGTTGCCACGGCACTTCACCAGCTCGGTGCGGTTGCCGCGCAACAGACCGGCGAAGGCATATTCGGAGAGGCTGTCCGGCACCGGCGTCACCGCGCCGAGAATAGTCGCCGGGTCAGCGCCCAACGCCACGGACACCGGGAACGGTTGGCCCGGATGCTTCTCGCACCACTCGCGATAATCCAGCGCGCCGCCACGGTGGCTTAGCCAACGCATGATGACCTTGTTGCGGCCGATCACTTGCTGACGGTAGATGCCGAGGTTCTGGCGATCCTTGTTCGGGCCTTTGGTGACGGTCAGGCCCCAGGTGATCAGCGGGCCGACGTCGCCGGGCCAGCAGGTCTGCACCGGCAGCATCGCGAGGTCGACGTCGTCGCCTTCGATGACCACTTCCTGGCAGATCGCGTCTTTGACGACTTTCGGCGCCATGGCGATGATCTTGCGGAAGATCGGCAGTTTCGACCAGGCGTCTTTCAGGCCTTTGGGCGGCTCGGGTTCCTTGAGGAAGGCCAGCAGCTTGCCGATCTCGCGCAGCTCACTGACCGCCTCGGCGCCCATGCCCAACGCGACGCGCTCGGGGGTGCCGAACAGGTTGCCGAGCACCGGAATGTCAAAGCCGGTAGGGTTTTCGAATAGCAGGGCCGGGCCTTTGGCGCGCAACGTGCGGTCGCAGACCTCGGTCATTTCGAGCACTGGGGACACCGGAACCTGGATGCGCTTGAGTTCGCCGCGCTTTTCCAGGCCGCTGATAAAGTCGCGCAAGTCGCGATACTGCATGCGTGAGCCTCGTATTGGCCGTGCCGTTCGGGGGTGGCAGTTTAGCGCCGAACCCCTCTATTCAGAACACCGAAGTGCCATTCATCAAAAATCAGATAGCAAAAAGCCGGGTTTCCCCGGCTTCTGCTGGCCTGCTCGATTTACTTGCGTTTCATCGACAGGAAGAACTCATCGTTGGTCTTGGTCGTTTTCAGCTTGTCGACCAGGAACTCGATGGCAGCGATTTCGTCCATCGGGTGCAGCAACTTGCGAAGGATCCACATGCGCTGCAACTCGTCGTCAGCCGTCAGCAACTCTTCGCGGCGGGTGCCGGAACGGTTGATGTTGATGGCCGGGAACACGCGTTTTTCAGCGATGCGGCGATCCAGCGGCAGTTCCATGTTGCCCGTGCCTTTGAATTCTTCGTAGATCACTTCGTCCATCTTCGAGCCGGTTTCAACCAGCGCGGTGGCGATGATGGTCAGCGAACCGCCTTCTTCGATGTTCCGCGCGGCGCCGAAGAAACGTTTCGGTTTCTCCAGGGCGTGGGCATCGACACCACCGGTGAGCACTTTGCCGGAGCTCGGGATCACGGTGTTGTAGGCGCGAGCCAGACGGGTGATGGAGTCGAGCAGGATCACCACGTCTTTCTTGTGTTCGACCAGGCGCTTGGCCTTTTCGATCACCATTTCGGCAACCTGCACGTGGCGGGTTGGCGGCTCGTCGAACGTCGAGGCAACCACTTCGCCGCGCACGGTGCGCTGCATTTCGGTTACTTCTTCCGGACGTTCGTCGATCAGCAAGACGATCAGATGAACTTCAGGGTTGTTACGCGCGATGTTGGCCGCGATGTTCTGCAGCATGATCGTTTTACCGGCTTTCGGCGGTGCAACGATCAGACCGCGCTGGCCTTTGCCGATCGGGGCGCACAGGTCGATCACTCGACCGGTCAAGTCTTCGGTGGAACCGTTGCCGGCTTCCATCTTCATGCGCACGGTCGGGAACAGCGGGGTCAGGTTCTCGAAGAGAATCTTGTTTTTCGCGTTCTCGGGACGATCGTAGTTGATCGTGTCGACCTTGAGCAGCGCGAAATAACGCTCGCCTTCCTTCGGAGGGCGGATCTTGCCAACGATGGTGTCACCGGTGCGCAAGTTGAAACGGCGGATCTGGCTAGGCGAGACGTAAATATCGTCCGGGCCAGCCAGATAGGAAGCGTCAGCGGAGCGCAGGAAGCCGAAGCCGTCCTGGAGAATCTCCAGCACGCCATCACCGGAGATTTCCTCGCCGCTTTTCGCGTGCTTTTTGAGCAGGGAGAAAATCACGTCCTGCTTGCGCGAACG